>NZ_JBFUKC010000005.1:0-195690 GCF_056401045.1 Rhizorhabdus sp. P4_G6
GATTTCGGTTGGCAACGGGCCTGCAGCCCTTTAGTGCGCCTAAAACGGTTGACTAAATCATGTCGTTTGCGGAATGCAGAGCGCAAAATCGACTGGGAGCGGATGGTGCAGCGGCTTGTAGGAATAGGCGGTGTCGAATCCGGCCGAGATCAGCTCACTGGCCAGATGTTTACCGGCTTCTGCAACGCCCGGCAGCACGAATTCCTTTTCGACTGGCTCTCCCCAGATATTGTTGGGAAAGTTGTGAAAGCGGAACTCAGGGTGCGCATTCACGCAATAGGGCGGCACGATATCTTCACGGAAATTCTCATACTGATCATCGCCCCACATCAGGACGAAATCGGGATTGAAATCGTCCAGCGCCTGTCGCGCCTTTCGAGTCCAGTCGACCATCTGCTCGCGGTGGACCGCTGCAGCCGCCTCGCCCTCGTCGTCGCCCCATTCCTTCTGCATCGCCTCCGACCATCCTGCCGGGGTCTTGAGTGATTCAGGGAGGTTCGGATTCCGCATCATCGCCTTGAGCAGACCGGACATGTTCTTGTCGGGCCAAAGTAGCGGCGGATAGTGACTGATCCCAAGCGCCAAGATTTCGGCCATGTGAGTTCCTTCCGTAGCAATCCGTTAGTTCAACCRAAAAGGCAGATCACGCTGCCACATCCGCTCCCAGTCGATTTTGCGCTCTGCATTCCGCAAACGACATGATTTAGTCAACCGTTTTAGGCGCACTAAAGGGCTGCAGGCCCGTTGCCAACCGAAATCTGCGAACAGGTGCAATGCAATGCTTTCATTGACGCGTGGATGGCCCGTCCAGTTCGGCGGCCTAGGGCAGATCTGGGGCGCTGCGCATGAATAACACATATATGGCATCACTGCAGAATGTACGCGTGATTGCGGTGGCCCGCGCAGAATTAGGCAAATTCGGGTGCATTGGCGTCACCCTCTTGCTACCGTGGTTGGCAACTGATCGACTGATGCCGTCGCCATTGAACGACCGAAAGATCCGGCGTTCTCTGTCTGCGCTTATTACGCTTTTAACACGAATGTCTAAAACGATCAGCAGGGTCCGGCACGACAGGAATGGTCGTAGATCGGGTCGGTAGTCTACGGAGAGGTAGCTCGTGCAATTGAACTATCCAAGCGCGAAGCCGGGGAATTGCATAGTGCAGACAGAGGAGGAGGAGGAGAGCGGCTCTCCCCTGCGAGGCGCGACACTCACCGTCGCCCTTCTGACGCTGCTCTATGCCGTGTCCTATGTCGATCGCAGCATCTTGGCGCTTCTGGCCGCGCCGGTGTCCCAGGCCCTGGGTTTGGACGATCGCCAGATGGCGCTGCTGCTCGGCGTGGGCTTCGCGCTGTTTTACGCGGTGGGTGGCCTTGTTCTCGGTCATTTAATCGACACACGCAGCCGTCGCATCGTGGTCACCGCGGGGATCATTCTGTGGAGCCTCTCCACGATCCTGTCAGGATTTTCCAACGGCTTCTGGATGATGCTCATCCTGCGCAGCGGAGTCGCGCTTGGCGAGGCGGTGCTGACGCCGGCAGCCATTTCTCTAATTGCGGATCTCTACCCCCGTTACATGCGCGGACCTCCGGTAGCAATCTACACTTCCGTTGCCGGGGTCATGCCGATCGGTTCATACGCGGTGGGCGCAATGGCGATGGACCTGGCGGGTGCGACGAGTGGCTACGCCGGTCTGCAAGCTTGGCAATTGACATTCGTCTTCGTCGGACTGCCGGGTCTGTTGCTCGCGGTGCTGTTCGCACTGACTGCCACGGTGCCGGAGCGGCGCGCGATCAACAATATCGCGACTAACGACGCCGACATGCGGGTCGTTTTTGCCTATCTGCGTACCCGCATCGGTTTTTTCGGTCCGTTGCTATCACTCACTGGACTGAACAGCCTGTTTGTCCTCGCGATCATTGCCTGGTTTCCCTCACTGCTGGCGCGTGAGCAAGGGATCAGTCCATCGCACGTTGGCTATCTGATGGCGATCGTCGGCGTACCCGCGGGTTTGTTCGGCAACTTCTTCTGGCAATGGATCGCGACCCGGAAACAGTTGGCAGATCCGGTAGCCGGCATCGTGCGGACCTTCTGGCTGCCGTCTCTCCTTACAGCCCCGGTCTTCGTGGTCGGCCTCATGCTGGATTCGCTCGTCTTGCAACTCTGCTGCGTCGGCGTGGCTATGGTCATGAGTACCGCCTTTGCTGTGGTGTCTCCAATGAGCATCCAGCTTTTTGCTCCCCAGCGGATGCGCGCGCGTATGAGCAGCATCTACCTGTTGTTTGTCGCAGTCCTGGGCTACGGGCTGGCGCCGCTCGCCGCGGTGGAACTGGGAGCACTCGTGGCAGGTGAAGGAAAGGGCCTGCGGCAGGGGCTGATCCTCCTGTCACTCTTGGTCTGGCCGGTGCTCATCTTGCTGACTTTCCTCGCCAATCGCAATGCCCGCCTTGCCGAGGTGCAGTGATCCGCTGGAGATCATTTGGCTTTCCGCTACGCAGAAACAAGCGATGAAGCAAAAGGGGCTTGCCCGAATAGAACCGGGAAAGTCCCCCATTCGCATGCCAACCCGCGGAGGAGGCTCAAGCCTGCTGGCTCCTCCATTGCGCCAGCCGTGCGGCGACTAGCTGCAGCGAGTCGACGCCGAAATACATGTCCGTACCGTTCAGGAAGGTCGACGGTACACCGAAAGCACCGCGCTCGATCGCTTCATCCACCTTTGCACGTAGCGCCGCCTTGGAATCGGGCTGTACGATACGCTCCAGCAGCCAAGGACCATCGACCCCGACCCGCTGGCAGATGTCGAGCAGGACTGCATCATCCGCAATCGAACGATCGTCGCCGAACAGGGCCTGGAAACAACCTCGCGCGAAGGGAACCATAAGCCCCATTGGCTTCAGGATCAGGCAGGCGCGCATTGCCTTGACACTGTTTAACGGGTGACCAGTGGGCGGGAAGATGATCTTGACCCCGGTGATGTCGGCCCAATCCTGCATGACTTTGATATGATAATCGATCTTGCGCTTCGGAAGTATGTGCTTTGACTTGTTAAATTCGATCCCGGGATTGACCGCATTGAAAACACCACCAACGAGGATGGGTTGCCATTCGACCTCAAGTCCGAAACTCTCGGCCAATGGCATGATCCGCTCGAACGCGAGGTAACTCCAGGGGCTAGCGCAATCAAAAAACATCTCGATTTTCATGGTCTCTCCTACGAATCGTTGTGAACCGCAAACAAGCCGGGTGGCGGCCCGGCGCGCATGCCTGCGACGCCGCCACCCGCGGCGATCCCGCGCTGCACTGCAGGCCGGGCGCGGACCAGTGCAAACCAGGTCTTGATTGCCGGGTAATCATCAAGCGTCAGGCCCTGCGCCTTGTGCGTCATGATCCACGGAAAGCAGGCGATGTCGGCGATCGAATAGGCGTCGCCGGCAACGAATGCGCCGGTGCAGGCCAACTGCGCGTCCAGCACCGCGTAAAGGCGGCGCACTTCCTTGCCAAAGCGCGCGATCGCGTAGGGTATCCGCTCCGCGGCGTAGAGCAGGAAGTGGCCATTCTGACCCGCCATGGGGCCGAGGCCCGCCACCTGCCAGGCCAGCCACTGGATTGCCGCATAGCGCCCGGCAGGGGAAGGATCGAGCAACCGGCCGGTCTTCTCGGCAAGGTAGATCAGGATCGCGGCGCTTTCGAACAGGGTTATGGACTTTCCCTCGGGCCCGTCCGCATCGAACAGTGCCGGAATCTTGGCGTTGGGGCTCGCCGTGAGAAATGCCTCGGACTTGTCCTCACCCAATCGAACCGGGATCAGCCGATAGGGAAGGCCCATCTCCTCAAGGCATATCGTGATTTTCCAGCCATTGGGCGTTGGCGCGTGATAGACAGCGAGATCGGCATCCGGCACGGTCATGGTGCCTGCAACATCGAGAGCGGCCGGCGGGTAACGGGATAGCCGCATTCTTCCGGGATGCAGATCCATGATTCGCCGTGCTCGTCTTTCTGCAAGCGGGGCGAAATGGGCTGAATTGCGATGGTGGCAAGGTGCACGATGGCCGCGTCGAAAGCCGGAAAGGCGGCGAGCCTTTCGAGATTGCACAAGGTTGGGAAGATGATCTTCGCCGCGCCGGCTTCCGCTTCCGCAATTGCCTCTTCAGCCAGGATCCAGCGCGCATGCCCAACTTCGTCCTCATCGATGGTCACGCTGCGATCGCCAAGATGCCGCACAATATAAAAACGGGTATCGAAGCGGCGATGCGACTGGAACCTTGGATGCCATTTTGCCCACGGCACGATGACTGACAGGTCGAGCTGGCCGCCTGCTTCGGTGAGCACGAAGCTGAACGGATTATTGGCTTTCAAGGCTGCCTGCATCGCGCCTGCATTGAGGCCCGCCGCCGGCAAGGCTCCCACCAGAATGCCCACTTCCTCCAGCATCTCGCGGATGGCCGCGACCCTGTGTGCTCTTTCCAGCCGGTCTTCCAACGAAACATCCACCAAGGCTGGATCATCCGCAATCCGGTGATCGTCCTCGTCCACACGCCCACCGGGAAAGACGAGGGCATTGGGCGCAAATCGCATCTGCGGCGACCGTTGGATCATCAGGTGCCGGGCGGGCTCTCCCTGCTGTTCCGAAAACAGTATCAGCGTGGCTGCGGCAATGCCGGGGCCGGGATCTTCCGCGTCGGCTTCTTCTCCCATCCAGCTGCTCCCCTTGGCCCAAAGTTGTTGGTCCAACCATAAGCCAAGCGCGCCGAATATTCGCGTTCGACGTCGCACATCCGCCCACACTTCAGCAATTTTCACATTTCCGTTGGTTGCGGGACAGCGGACTAGCGAATTATCCTTTTTGTTCTAGCATTGATCACCATGGCGTAAGCCATATCCAATGCGGCTAGCAGGCCGATTGTGAAGGATGCAGGCATGCTCGATACCAGCACGCGTCAGGGTTTCGATGAAAGCCACGAGCAGTTTCGGGACACCGTACGCAAGTTCCTGGCGAAGGAAGCTGAACCCTTTCTCGACAAGTGGGAAGCCGAGGGAATCACCAGTGCTGCGTTCTGGCGAGCGGCCGGCGAGGCTGGCCTCCTGTGCGCGAGCATGCCGGAAGCTTATGGCGGCGTCGGGCTCGACATCTCCTACGATCTCATCCTGCTGGAAGAGCTCGGTTACATGAACTGCCCGGTGGGTGTCAGCCTGCAGTCGCTGATCACCGCACCCTATCTGCTGAATTACGGGTCGGAAGACCTCAAGGCGCGTTACCTGCCGCGCATGATCAGCGGCGAAATCATCACGGCGCTAGGCATGACCGAGCCTGGTGGCGGGTCCGATGTCAAGAATCTGCGCACCCGTGCCCGGCGCGACGGCGATCACTATGTGGTCAACGGCAGCAAGCTCTACATATCCAATGGCCTGCTCTCGAACCTCGTATTTCTCGCCGTTCGCACTGGAGGTGAAGGCGCGCGAGGCGTTTCACTCCTGCTGGTCGACACCGACGCTCCGGGGTTCGAACGCGGCCGTAACCTCGACAAGATCGGCTTGCATGGGGCCGATACGTCAGAGCTGTTCTTCCATGACGTGCGCGTGCCCGTGTCGAACCTGCTTGGCGAGGAAGGCATGGGCTTCCGCTACATGATGTCGGAACTCGGCCAGGAGCGGCTGTCGCTGTCGAGCATCTCCCAAGCCCAGGCCCAGCGCGCATTCGACGAGGCGGTCAAGTTCGTGAAGGAGCGCAAGGCCTTTGGCCAGCCGATCTTCGAGTTCCAGAATACCCGGTTCACCCTGGCCGACATGGCCGCACGCCTCCAGGCCGGCTGGGCCCATCTGGACTGGGCGCGGACCCGCCACCTTCAAGGCCAGCTCTCATCGGAACAAGCGGCCGCGTCCAAGCTATGGCATTCCGAGAACGTCTGGCACATCGTCGACGCGGCGTTGCAGTTGCATGGCGGCGCGGGCTACATGAACGAATATCCGATTGCCCGGCTATGGCGCGACACCCGGATTCATCGCATCCATGGCGGCACTTCGGAAATCATGAAGGAAGTCATCAGCCGCAGGATCTGACCGGCTGATTCTCTCCTTAGGGCGGCCGATTCCGACCATGAACCAGAGGCAAGCTATGTCCAAATTTATCGACGCCCATTCCCACGTCTCACCGCTCGATTTTCCCGCGGCCCCAAACGCCGCGGTGGCGCCGCGCTGGCCGTGCATGCAGTGCCAGTCGTCGGTCGAGGGCACGCTGATGATCGGTGAAACCCCGTTCCGAAGGCTTGACGCGCGCTCCTGGGACGTCGCGCGCCGGATCGAGGACATGGATCGCGACGGCGTGGACATGCAGGTCCTCTCGCCGATGCCCGAGCTCCTGTCCTACTGGCTCGATCTGACGGACGCGCAGCTGATTTGCGATGCCGTCAATCACCAGATTGCCAGCCTTGTTGCCAGCACGCCTGCCCGTTTTCGTGGCCTCGGCTCCGTGCCGATGCAAAGCCCGGAAACCGCGGCGCGCATGTTGCCGAGGCTGAAGGTCGAATTCGGCCTCAAGGGCGTTGAGATCGGCAGCAATATCAACGGAAAGCTGCTGGGTGAAGCCGAGTTCGACCCGTTCTGGGCCGCAGCCGAGGCTGAAGGCATGGCCATTTTCGTCCATGCGTTGCACCCCATCGCAGCCAAGACCCTGACTCCGGACGTTAACTTTACCGGCTTTGCCCTGTTCCCGGTTGATACGGGCATGACCGCCTCGTCGATCATAATGAACGGCGTACTTGACCGGTTCCCCGGCTTGCGGATCGGCTTTAGCCACGGTGGCGGTACGCTGGGTGCAACGATTGGCCGGTTGCAGCTCGGCTGGGAAAAATTCAAGGCTGCCGACGGGACCGGATCGATGGCACCGTTCGACCAGGCTCGCCGTTTCTTCTACGACACCAATGTCTATGATGCGGACTACCTGCGCCACTTGGCCATCACGATGGTTCCCGGTCAGGTCTTCGCCGGCACCGACTATCCCTACCAGATCATGCAGCAGGATCCGGCGCACTGGATCCGGGGCATGGACCTTCCAGCCGATGTCGAGCACAGCATCTGCTCGGGAGCGGCCGGGCGGTTCCTCGCGGAAGCGCTTTGAATCCGATCTCCTGCCCGGAGTGTTGAGACCGATGCCCGTCTCAGCCCAAGCCCCAACGACTTAGCATCACCTCGCTAGGTTCGCTCGGTGCTATTGCACCCGGCGTGCGCGAGAAGCGCGGTGCGGGGGTCTGCTGCACGATTGCCTCATGAACTGCGTAGCCGCTTCGGGCTTCGATCTGTCGATGTGAAGACGCCTCGTGGAACTCGAGCACCGGAGCGGCGCAGGCATCCCTGTCTTCAAGAATGGCCGTCCACTCGTCGCGGGTCCGGGTGAGGAAAATCGACGCCATCGCCGCGGTCCGCTCCGCCCAGACCGAGGCGTCGTACTGGTCCTCCGCCCACTCCAGCGGCGCGCCGATGCCCTCCAGAAGCGCACGATAGAATTGCGGCTCGACTGCTGCAACGGCGACCTCCTTACCGTCCCTGCAAAGGTAAACACGGTAATAGTTCGAGGCACCGGCCAGGAAATTACGTCCGCGCTCCAGTGAAAGTGCGCCCGTCGCCACGTGCCCGGCCGCGCCGGCAAACAAGGTCGCGACGCCATCGATGATCGCCGCGTCGATTATCTGCCCGCGGCCTGAACGCTCGCGTTCCCACAAGGCGGCAAGGATGCCCATCATAAGAATCATCGAGCCGCCGCCGAAATCGCCGACCAGGTTCATGGGCGGCACCGGCAGTTCGCCGCGCCGGGCGAAGGCATGAAGTGCCCCGGTGATTGCAAGATAGCTGAGGTCGTGCCCCGCCCTCGCCGCAAGTGGCCCTTCCTGTCCCCAGCCCGTCATCCGGCCATAGATCAGCCGCGGGTTGGCGGCGAGCGCATCGGCGGGGGCAAGCCCGAGACGTTCCATGACCCCCGGCCGATTTCCCTCGATCAGGACATCGGCACGGCTGACAATCTCCAGCGCACGGGCGGCATTTCCCGGCTCTCGCAAGTCAAGGACAAGCCTGGCGCGGCCCCGCTCGGTGACGGGATTGACTGTGAACGCTGCCGGGGATGGCCGCTCGATCCGCAACACATCGGCACCCAGATCGGAGAGCATCATGGCGCAATGAGGTCCTGGGCCCATCCCCGCAAATTCTACGCACCGCAGCCCGGCAAGCGGACCGCTCCGGCCTGTCTGCCCCATCGCCTTGTCCCTCCGATGCGCCTTGCCTGCCTCCAGAGCGTTGAAAATACCTGCTGAGCACCACCATCGCTTCCCGCGACCCCAAGAGCGGCTCAGATTAGAACGCCGTTAGATGGATGGAACGCGCCAAGGCCGGCTGTCAAACCCGCTCCGACAACGACGCACCCTTAACGTATGTGCGGCACTTGCATCCCTGCCCTGCGAAAATGTGAGCGGCGGATCCGACCTCCGGTAATGATGGCGCAACTTCCGGTCCGGTTGCAAGGGCAATTGGCGGCGATTGCCGCAGTCCATGCGCAACCCGAGCGCGAGAGGACGGATAATGCTGGCCTATCAGGAACTGATGCATCTGGAGCGCGAGTTTCGCTGCAGCTGGAATGAACGCGACGTAATGATCTATGCGCTTGGACTTGGGTTGCCGTCCGATCCGCTGGATGAGCGGCAACTGGCATTTGTCTATGAGAAGAACCTCGCAGTCCTGCCGACCTTTGTCTCATCGCTGGTGTTGGGAGAGACAGCCATTGCATTTGCCAAGCTGGACTACGCCCGCGTGCTCCATGGGGAACAATCCGTGACGGTGCACAAGCCCATCCCCACCCGGGGCGCGGCCCATGTGCGTTCAAAGTTTCTGGGGGCGTGGGACAAAGGGCTGGGCAAGGGCGCAGTTCTTACCGATATCTCGCATCTCTACCTCGAAGGAGACGATGAACCATTCGCGTCCGTACTGAACACGGCATTCGCGCGTGCCGAAGGGGGATTTGGCGGACCCACTGAGGGCCAGCCGGCCCCTCACCCGATCCCTGCCGGCTGTCATGACCGGGCCCTTATCCTCCCGACCTCGCGACAGCAGGCGCTGTTCTATCGACTATCGGGCGATTCCAATCCGCTGCATGTCGATCCGGTTGCAGCGCGAGCAGTCGGCTTTCGCGAACCTATCCTGCATGGGCTCTGCACTTTCGGCATCTGCCAGCGAGCCATCCTGGCTGAATATTGCGGCTTTGCGTCTGATAAGCTGGAGCGGATCGCGGTTCGCTTCACCGGGGTTGTCTACCCAGGTGAAACCATTCGCGTCGACATGTGGCGCGAGGGTAGCGTCATTTCCTTTGAGGCTTTCGCGGAAGAGCGGCAAGAGAAGGTGATCAGCAACGGCATGGCGGTACTGCGCTGAGCGGTGCTCGATCCCGGCAATGACATTCTTGCTGGATATGCGTTAAACGCCAACTCCACGCTGCGATGCCTCGCACGAAGTTGCATGCGCTGACCGTGGCACTACACCGCGATAGTGCAACATCCCCATCACCGCCCCATGCTGGCGCTTGCCCTTCGCGCTGTAGCTTCGTTCCTGATCGCGACCTTGTTCATGCTGGCCAAATTGGCCGGCCGCCGTGATGTTGCCCTACCCGAAATCCTTTTCTGGCTTCAGTTCGTCTCTCTACCGCTGATGTTGTCGTGGTTCGCCGCGCGTCGCAAACTCCGTAGCCTCGCGACCGGGCAGGTAGGCGGCCACTTTCTTCGCGCCTTGATGGGGATGATCAGCGTCGCGCTCAGTTTCGCTGCGGCTCGAATGCTGCCCCTGTCCGAATTTACCGCACTCACCTTTACGGCACCACTTTTTGCCGTGTTGATCACGGCGTTCGTGCTGCGCGAGCACGTGGGACCGTGGCGGTGGGGAGCCGTCGCCTGCGGGTTTGCCGGCATCATCGTGATCGCCCGTCCCGGTAGTGCAGTCATACCGGTGTCCGGTGGCATCTGCGCATTGCTTGCGGCGCTGACCTCTGCGGTAATCAGCTTCCAGATCCGCCACCTCGGTCGAACCGACAACCCGGTGCGGGCGGCTTTCTGGTACGCGTTTTTCGGGAGCCTGATGACCGTCGGGTTCCTGCCATTTTTCGCGCACGGGCATGATGCAGGGACTTGGGCACTCCTACTGGCCATCGGCATTGTCGGTGCCTTGGTGCAATTGCTGCTCGCCGCCTCGCTCCGACACGGAGCGGTCGCCAGCGTCATTGTCATGGACTCGACCCTGTTGCTTTGGGCCACCCTTTACGGTTGGGCAGTCTGGGGCGAATTGCCGCCGCCGACACTGTGGCTGGGCGCGCCGATGGTCGTTATGGCCGGACTCGTGATCGCCTGGAGCGAACATCGCCTCGCCAGGGCAGCATCCGCCAACATCCCTGGGAAGGAAGCATCCCATCGCCTGGCCCCGGCGGAACGTCCAAGGTCCCAGACCGCCTGAGATAACCGGAAAAGGCCGCTCGGCAGGCCTGATGTTTTCCTATTCCGTTTTAGCACTTGGACCGCTAAGCAGGCTCACTGGTCGGGTGAGCTAGCCCGCGCATGTTCTGCAAACGGAAATTATCGCATATGTCCGGTTCTGCAATGGCACGTCAGGATAAGGAAAGTCGCACTGACACCCGCAGAAATATAAAGGTCACCGCCCGCAGGTTGTTCGCCGAGCGGGGCCTGGAAGCCGTTACGGTAAGAGAGATCGTTGCCGCAGCGGGCGCGAAGAACGGTGGGTCCCTGAATTACTATTTCAAGTCCAAGGAAGGCCTGATCCTTGAACTGGTCAACGATATTTTCAGTGACTTGAGCAGGGTCTGGCTGGATCACTTGTCCGAACTCGACAAAAGAGGCGGACCAAATTCAGTCAGGGACATTGTCGATATCATTGTTCGCGGCCATGTCGCCGAAAGTATCTCTGATCCTTCGCCGACGATGAACCGGTTTATTGCTGGGGTACTCTACATCCGCCGCAAGGAGTTGACCGAATACCTCGATCAGATGAATCTGCTCGTGTACAAGCATCTCCTGCAACGGATCATGGATCTCCGTGCAGACATACCGGAACCGGTCATGCGGCAGCGACTGATCTTTTTCTCTTGGTACGTGGTCGCTGTTCAAGCCGCTTATGAAAGCTGGCGGGCATCGCGTAAGCGGAGTGACGTGTGGGCACAGCCCAACCCGCTCGTTCATCTTGTCGATACGGCAACCGCGCTGCTTGAAACCGGGGTCCCCGACCTGGATGCGCCCGTCGCGGATGGTCACCCCTTTCGGGCGGCGAAGCCCGGCACCAAGGTTGCAATGGCCAGATAAGACCGAATGGTTACGCCCGGCCTCGCGCCGGGCTGACTATTCGGCGGCGATTGCGGTTTCGATCGCTGGTTCGCCAGCTGGCCGATGGTCAATCACCCACCGGACAGACCTCCGCATAGTTTCGATGCCGTCGTGGGGCAGGCCCGCTGGATTGGCATTGAACTCGCGGTAAACCCCGGCCGCGTCACCGCCCGACAGCGGCACGAACTGCTGAACGCCGGCGAGCGAGAATGGATCGATCAGGCGGTCACGCAGCGTCTCCGGATAGATCCCGACGTTCTGAGTGGTATCATCGCACCATTTGATGGCGTCGAGCAGATCCGCAACCGGGACGAGGTTTACGACGCGGTTATTGAGCTGGTCGTAGAAGTCCACCCGGTCAGGGAATCGTGAGATGACCACGCCACCTTCAACAGTGTTTCCGATGACGGTATAGAAGTCTTCCTCCATCGCCACGGCTTCGAGTTCTGCTTCGAGATCGTGGTTGGGGGCGGCGGCCGGAGTCGAAAAGCACGAAGGCAGCGTCTTATAGGCGGCGGCAATTCGTCGGCCAAGGTATTCGAGCTTGGCGAGGCTTTCGTCGTCATCGCCGCATTCGACATAAACCATGCGTGTGTTGACGCAGGCGGTCTGGTTCATCAGACCGGACATGACGGCGATGCCGGTGGCCGCTTCGTCCATCGCCTCTTCGCTTTCTAGCGCCTCTGCACCGATCAGCGAGATTGAAAACTTCGGATTGAGTGCGATCAGGTCGATGCCCGGCTGGAGGAACTTCTGGATATGCTTGACCGAGTTCATCCCGCCCCAGGCCGTGATCTTGTCGATGCGGGTGGTGCGGACGATCTGGTGTTCCATCGCCTCGTCGCCGCCCTTCCAGTAAGCGACCGCAACGTGCTTGGTCACCGGGTGCGAGGCGTCAAGCTCGATCATGGTCCGGGCAATCGCAATGGCCGTCAGCGGATCGTTGGAAGGCGACTTGATCAGGATGTCGGACTTGGAAAGTGCGCCGCCGATGATCGTGGTCGCGGCGACGACCGGAACATTGCCGGCGGTGATGTGCAGCTGACGCGTCCCGACTGCCCGGATGCGATGGCGCCCGTCGCACCCCTCGCGTGGCACCCAGCCGTCGAGAAAAGCACTACCGATGGTGTGTTCGACCCGCTCCGTCAGATAGCCTCCATCGAACATCCCGGGCAGGCGCTCATATACCGACCGCAGAATTGGTTCAGACAGGCCGCCTGCCAGCAGCCCGAGCTCGAAGCTTTCCTGGAAGAAGGGATTGTCGTCCAGCCTCAACCGCTTGCCGACTTCCACCAGGAATTCGATGATCTGGCTGGTGGGCGTGTCCATCAGGTCGGTGAGCAGGACCGGATTGCCCATGACGAGGTCGTGGATGTGGCGATGCGGATCGGGCGAGCGGAATTGGCCCCCGCCGCGCGCGTTGTAGATCGCCACGTCGTCCTCCGTCGGCCAGATGATACGGCCGCGGGAGATGATCGGGATCTCGCGGATGTCGCTCATGGCTTCAGCCCTCCGATACAAAGCTGAGGAAGTCGTCATAGGCTTTCGCCGTGCCTGCGCAGGTGATCTTGTCGTCGCCACCGACCTTGTCGGCATAGCGTGAGATCGCCGGGCCGACATAGGGCTGCTTCCAGCCGCAGCCGCAGTCCTCTTCCCAATGCATCGTCACTTCGTCTCCCGAGATAAACCCGCCCCAGTAGGTTTGCGCGAGCAAGTCGAAGAATCCGTATCGCCCTGTCTGTGTGCCCTCGCGTGGGAGGGGTTTCATGTCAGCGTCGAACAGCACCGGGATGGTCATCGGCATGACGTGATAGTTACCATGGCGGCAGCGCGGCGACTGGCACATCACCTCGGACATGCCGTAGCACGTCCCCAACCGCTCCATGCCGAAGAATTCGCAGACATAGGCCTCCCAGTCCGGCAGGTCGTGCTTGAGCCCCTTCAATCCACCGCCATAGAACGCGATCGACCCTTCCGCGAAGAAGGGCTTCACGCCTTTGTTCGCGCCGTCGATCGCGGTGCGCAACAGGTCTCCGCCGAGGCCCGAAATCTTGACGCGCTTACCCCGGTAGCCCTCGAACAGTGCCTCGAACCAGTCTGCGAGGTCCTGCGAGCGGCGCTTCGCCAGCGCAATCATGTCCTGGCGAGCACTGAGCAGTGCCGGATCGAAGCCCAGCTTTTCCAGTTCGCCACGGTCCTCCGCTGCCTGCATCCGGCCGGCGAGCGACATCAAGTCGGCCGACATGTGGGTCTGGTAAAGCGTGTGGTAGTGCTCGGCGCCACCCGCAGCGAATGTGTTGAACATCATCGGCACCTTGAGCGCCGTCTGGTGCCCGCCGCGATAGGACGGCGCAAAGGTTTCAACCTTGTCCGTATAGGGATCGACGCCCAAGCTGGCGTGCAGCGTTTGCATATAGCTTCGCTCCCAGGCCGGATATTCGGTCTGCGAGCGCGGAACGAAGCTGAGCTTGCCAGTGGTGCCTGACGAGGTGGTAACGAGCATGCCGAATTCGTCGAGCCGGTCGAGCCAAGCCTCGATCGTGGTCAGTCCGTTCAGATCCATGCCGGAGATATCATGGGTGGTCAGGCGGCCAAGCCATGCATGGAGCTTCGGAATATTGCGAGTCTCGATCAGCGACAGCGGATAGTTCTTGAAGACGCGATGGTCGAACATCAGCGGCAAGGCATCCTCGATCCCGTCGACGCTGGTGATGCCTTCCTTTGAGGCGAGCTTGTCCATGGCCGGAAGCGATCCGCTCATCTGCCGGAACCGATGCCTGAGCGCCTCGGTCTGCGCTTCAAGGCAATTGCGCCAGCTCATGGCGTAGAGAGCCTCGAAGCCGAGCTCCGGCCAGTGCTCCGGATGAGCGGGGTCGAGCACCATTTCTGTCGCGATTGCAGCTTCGGCCATTCCAGCTCTCCATTGTTTTGTTGATCACTTTCTTAGCAGCCTGCGCGAAGATGATCAAGGCGGCCTCGGATCCGCCAAACGGACGAGAATCAGGTGAATTTTTCGAGCAGACCTTCCAGCAGCGAACGAACCTCGTCGTGCCCTTCCGTCATGCCCAGTGCAGCCTCCCGGGCCATTACCAGCGAGGTGCTGTGGATGATGAAGGCGAGCGCCGTCGGGGTTGCGGGCGAGATGTCGATGCCACGCGCGGCGGCATCTTTGGCGATCATGTCAGCCTGCAGCTTGCGCGACTGGGACAGAAAGCGGGTATACACGTCGCGCACCCGCTCATTGTGGCTGGCAAGCGAGACGAACGCGAAAGACATCCGGGCATCGAGTCCTTCATTGAGGTCCTTCCAGATCGCCGCGACCGGCTTGTCGGATCGGGCGTCTTTTTCATAGCGGGCCATCCCCCTTTCCGTACGGCGCTGGAAGGTGGCGACCAGGAGGTCATCCATTGACTCGAAATAGTAATAGACGAGACTCTGCTGGATAGCCGCGACTTCCGCCACCCGGCGCGACGAAACCGCGGCATAACCCTCATCGCGGATGACTTTTTCGGCCGCGTCCATGATAGCATGGGAAATTTCGGAGTTACGCGGACCGAAGCGCCGTTTCGAAGTCAAGCTCATTCCCCACCTGCAAAGACGGAGGATTGTTAGACACTACAAAACAGCTTTACAATTTGCGATGGCGCTGCAGTACCGCTTCCATAACGCGGCCCGCCCGCCCCGCCTGTCTTGGTAGGTTCGCGAAAATCACGCAAAAATCGGGAGAATCAATATGACCGAGCCGCAGCGCGTTGTTGTCGTAACTGGCGCCAGTTCGGGCATCGGCCTGGAAACCGCGAAGGCCTTTGCGCGCATGGGATGGCAAGTGATCGGCCAAGGGCGCGATGCGGAGCGCAGTGCCGTCGCCGAAGCGGCGATCCGCGCAGAGTGCGACGGCAGTGGAAAGGTCGACTTCCTGCGTGCAAACCTATCGCTCATGAGCGAGACCAAGCGTTTGGCGGACGAGATCAAAGCACTCACCGGCGCGGTGGACGTGCTCATCAACAACGCTGGGGGCATTCGCGACGGGAAATACATGACCGTCGAAGGGACGGAGGAAACCTTCGCGGCCAATCATCTTGCACCATTTTTTCTGACGCGCGAACTGATACCTCTGCTCGAGGACGCAGCTGCGAACCGACCGCCGGACACGGTGCGCGTCATTGCTGTATCCTCGATCGCCTACGCCTGGGCAGAAGCCGGTTTGAATTTCGGAGACATCCAGCATCTGGAGGGGCCATTTGTCCCGGGCACAATCTATCGCGAGGCCAAGCTTGCCAACCAGCTTTTCAACTTGGCGCTTGCCAAGCGGCTAGCCGGCAAGGGCATCGTATCGCAGGCGATGGTGCCGGGGGTGGTACACAGCAATTTCAGCTCTCACGGGGATGAGCAGATCAAGAATTTCATTATGGGCGCGGAAGGTGTGACACCTGCCGAGGCAGCCGAAAGCCTGGTCTGGATCGCGACGTCCAGCGAGACCGGCGCACCGGGCGGGCGGATGTTCTACGAAATGGAAGAGAAGCCGGTGGTGCCGCACGGAACGGACGAGGCTGCCGCCGAACATCTCTGGACCGAAACCGAAGAGATACTTGCCAAACTGGGCGTCTGACCCAGTGCGCCAGTCAACCGTTGCGAGTGCTACGGCTTGAGACCCCGTTATCGTGGACCGCGCCCTGGCCCTCATGACAGGCCAGGGCACGCGTCAGTTCACGGCATCACCAACAGATTACTGGCTTACTTGGCGTACTTGGCGAAGTTCGGCTTGCGCTTTTCCATGAAGGCATTCTTGCCTTCAACCGCTTCCTCGGTGTCATAATAGAGCGCGAGCGCGGAAGTTGCGAAGTTGCCAAGCGCTCGAAACTGCTCCGTTGCGCAATTGAACGACTGCTTGGCAAGCTTGATCGCCGTGGGGCTCTTGTCGGCGATCTCGAGCGCCCAGGCCCGCGCCTGGTCCATCAGTTCCTCATGCGGGTACACCGCGTTGACGAGGCCCATTTCGAGAGCTTGGTCGGCAGTGTACTGGCGGCACATGTACCAGATTTCGCGCGCCTTCTTCTCGCCGACGACATGAGTCAGATAGGCCGTGCCAAAGCCCGGGTCGACGCTACCTACTTTTGGGCCGACCTGGCCGAATTTTGCCTTGGCCGAAGCCAGCGAAATGTCGCACAGAACGTGCAGCACATGACCGCCGCCAATCGCATAGCCGTTGACGGCAGCAATGACCGGCTTGGGAATGTCGCGGATGACCGAGTGCAGCGCATCCATGTCGATGCCGGTCGCGAGACGAGCGGGACGCGCACTCTGGTAGCCGCCTTCGGTGCGTTTCGACAGGTCGCCGCCGGTGCAGAAGGCGCGGTCGCCGGCGCCGGTCAGGATCACTGCGGCAATTGCGCGGTCGGACCAGGCGTCGAGGAACGCCTCGACCATCTCGTCCACTGTCTCGCGTGCGAATGCGTTCATCTTTTCAGGGCGATTGATTGTGATGGTCGCGACCGGGCCGGTCTTGTCGTAGATTATGTCCTGAAAGCTCATGAAAATTTCCTCTACACATGGGAGAATACCGCGGCGCACTCGCAACCCAGAGTATCTGAAGGAGGGCAGCGCCTACTACGCGCCGTATGCAGTGGGTCTCAAGATGTCATCGCCAAGTCTCGAAAAACCGACCCATACGCGCCACTTTTCTGGGTTGGGTTAGCGCAGCCGATTGCAAACAATAGTTGGCATGGCACTTGCTTTAGAAATGATCAGGGTTGCGTCGATCGCATCAGCCATCCCGCCGTCTCGCAGGCTTAAGAAACTTGCGAAAGCCAGTCATGAGCGCGAGGGCATGGGGGCGGCCTCCCGTCAGCGCACGAATCCGGCGGCGTGGAGCTGGCTGATCCGTTCCTCGTCGTAACCGAGCTCGCGCAGAACCTCGTCGGTGTGCTGCCCTAGCTGTGCCGCCACGCCGCCGCCGAGTGCCGGCGTTGCCTGGAAATCGACCGGATAGGCCATCGCCGTGACCGGCCCGTAGTCCTCGCTAACGTACCGCTCGACGCAGCCCAGGTGCTGAACCTGGGGATCCTCCAAGAACTCATCGATGGACTTCAGCTTGCCGATGGGCAGCCCATCGCTGATCGCCAGAGCCTCAAGCTCATCCGAGGTCATCTTGATTGAGCCTTTCTCAAGCTCCACCCACATGGCTTCCCAGTTCGCCACCCGCTTCATCGGCGTCTTGAACCGATCATCTTCGAGCAGATGTTCCATGCCGAAGGCGCGGCAGACCGTGGCAAACAACTGGTCGGTCTGGAAATAGCCCATGAAGACGCCGTCGGAGGTCCGGAACGGGCGGGTCACATTGGGAGCGATCAGCCGATCCTCACTCTCCGCGAAGCAGTGGTTGTAGACGTTGTCTACGAGGTTGAGGAAGGAGAAGGCTTTCAGCAGAGATGCCGAGACGAACTGTCCTTCCCCGCCATTCCTCTCGCGATGGTAGAGTGCCGTGGAAATCGCGCTGGCCGCCGCTGTGGCGGTAAACTTATCCACGAACATCGAACGCAGCGGCTTCGCTGGAAGAGCGCCATCGCTCTGGAGGAACATCGCGGCGGAGAGGCCCTGGATCACTTGATCATATGCGGGCCGATCGGCATAGGGGCCGTCGGGGCCGAACCCGCTGATCATGACGTAGATGAGGCCCGGATTGGTCTTCTTGAGCGTCTCGTAGTCCAGCCCCAGCCGCTGCATCACCGCAGGGCGGGTGTTGACGATCATGACGTCTGCGGCAGCGGCCAGCGACTGGGCGATTGCCCGCCCTTCCAGATTCTTGAGATCCAGCGCGATGCT
Source organism: Rhizorhabdus sp. P4_G6 (assembly GCF_056401045.1). Lineage (NCBI taxonomy): Bacteria > Pseudomonadati > Pseudomonadota > Alphaproteobacteria > Sphingomonadales > Rhizorhabdaceae > Rhizorhabdus > Rhizorhabdus sp. P4_G6. Next base: position 18,184 of record NZ_JBFUKC010000005.1, read on the forward strand.
CCGCTTCTGTCGGTTCATGGCGAAATAGTGCGCCGAAAGACCATTGTGCATCGGCGGTACCCAGCGGAACGGATCGCCGGTGGTCCCTTCCACCTTGACGACCGAGGCACCAAGGTCGGCGAGCATCGCTCCGGCCAGCGGCCCCGCCACCATGGTCGTGATTTCGAGCACCTTAACACCCGCAAGCGGCCCCTGTCCCGTTCCCTCTGCCATGTCTTTCCTTCTCCTTCAGCGTGTCACCCGGACGAGTCCGTCCTGCGTGTGGTATCTTCTTCGATCACTCAAGTTCGCAGCACCGGCGGGACCAAGGGTATCGCCTGCGGGACCCGGCACTGCGCGGTCTTCGAGCTGCCACTCGACAGCGAGTTCTGTTCGGAAGGTTCATCGCCCCGTGAAGACCGGCGGCCGGCGCTCGACGAAGTGGGCGACCCCCTCCTTGAAATCTTCGCACTCGAACGATTTGAGTTCCTCAACGAGTGCCTCCGCGGTCGCCTCGCCAAGGTCCTGGAACAATCCCTCGTAGATCTGTCGCTTGATAATCCCCGTGGAGCGGGGCGATGAGTAGATCGCCAGTTCATTGGCTATCGCCATGACGTCGGCCATGAAGTTCTCGGCTGGCAGAGTGCGGACCAATCCCAGCCGCTCCGCCTCGGGAGCTGGCACGACCCGGCCGGTCATCAGCAGGTCGATCGCATTCATCAGTCCAATCAGCCGCGGCAACATCCACGACAGGCCATGCTCGGCAACCAGGCCCCGCCGTGCGAACGAGGTGGAAAGCTTGGCCGTGTCCACCATGTAGCGAAAGTCGCAATAAGCCGCGATGCTGAGACCCACCCCCGCTATCGGCCCGTTGATCGCGGCGATAATCGGCTTGGGGGTAGACAGGATATAGGTGAGACGGTGGCCGTAATTGCCCTCGTAATCGTCGGGGTTGGGCAGGACCGCGTCCTCGACGTTCTGCAGGGCCGACATATCGGCCCCCATGCAGAAGGTCTTTCCGTGCCCGGTGAGCACGACCACCCTGACCTCGTCGTCGCTCCCCGCCTGGCTCAGAGCTGCGCGAAGTTCGGTTTCCATCACGACGCCGAAGGCGTTGCGCTGCTCCGGATTGTACAATGTGACCGTCGCGACATGGTCGGTGACGTCATAAAGTAGGCGCTCGTACATGATTGTGAACTCTCACAAGCCTCGTTGCCAGCTTGACTGCAATCAGCCCCAGTTCAATAACCGCGTCCCACATACTGCAATTGTGTTACTTCGATGGGCCGTGGGGTAGCCTGAATGAGCCTATCTCGGTGTCCACCAAACCAGCAGCCCATATCGACTTGGAACAGGAAACCCTGCAAACCATCGACATCCCGTTCGGCACGAGGTTATTACCCATGTCCTAGGTACAACCTGTCACCCATGTCTCCGGTATGTACAGGATATGTTTGGTAGCGGAGGAGGGACTTGAACCCCCGACACGCGGATTATGATTCCGCTGCTCTAACCAGCTGAGCTACTCCGCCCCAAGGCGACCGCCGATGCGGTGGAGCGGGCCTATAGGCGGGGCGTTTGTCGCGGTCAACTGGACATTGGCGCTCCACCGGATAGACAGCGGCGGATCGAACGGCTGACCAGGGGAGATTCGCAGTTGGCTCATTATGACGTGCTTATCGTAGGGGCTGGCCATGGCGGCGCGCAGGCAGCGGTCGCGCTCCGGCAGAACAAGTTCGAAGGCACGATTGCCGTGGTTGGCGACGAACCCGAACTCCCCTATGAGCGCCCCCCGCTGTCGAAGGAATATTTCTCCGGCGAGAAGACGTTCGATCGCATCCTGATCCGTCCGGCCGCCTTTTGGGCCGATCGCCATATCGATATGTTGCTCAGCCGCCGCGTCGCGTCGGTCGATCCCGCCGCGCATCTGGCAACTCTGACCGACGGCTCGACGATCGGCTATGGCAAGATGATCTGGGCGACCGGCGGAGCGCCGCGCAGGCTCGTCTGCTCGGGCAATGACCTGGCGGGCGTCCACGGCGTGCGCACGCGCGAGGATGTCGATCGCATGCTCGGCGAGATGGAGGACACCACCAATGTCGTCGTCATCGGCGGCGGCTATATCGGACTGGAGGCGGCCGCGGTGCTCTCGAAGTTCGGCAAGAAGGTCGTCGTACTGGAGGCGCTCGACCGCGTCCTCGCCCGCGTCGCCGGCGAGCCCCTGTCGCGCTTCTACGAGGCGGAGCATCGCGCCCATGGCGTCGACGTCCAGCTCGATGCGAAGGTGGACTGCATCCTCGGCGGTGCCGGGAATCGCGTCACCGGCGTCCGGATGCATGACGGCTCGGTTCTGCCCGCCGACATGGTGATCGTCGGCATCGGCATCGTCCCGGCGGTCGAACCGCTGATCGCGGCGGGCGCGGCCGGCGGCAATGGCGTCGATGTCGACAGCTATTGCCGCACCAGCCTGCCCGATATCTACGCGATCGGCGATTGCGCCATGCACGCCAACGACTTTGCCGGCGGCGCCCGCCTCCGCCTCGAATCGGTGCAGAACGCCAATGACCAGGCGACCACCGCAGCCAAGGACATCCTGGGCATGGCCGAACCCTATCATGCGGTGCCATGGTTCTGGTCCAACCAATATGACCTGCGCCTGCAGACGGTGGGCCTTTCGGTCGGCTTCGACGAAGCGATCGTGCGCGGCGATCCTGGCACGCGCAGCTTCTCGGTGGTCTATCTCAAGGACGGCCGGGTGCTGGCGCTCGACTGCGTCAACGCCGTCAAGGACTATGTCCAGGGCAAGGCGCTGGTGGTTGGTGGACTTTCGCCGGACAAGGCCAGCCTCGCCAACCCCGAGGTCCCGCTCAAAGGCCTGCTGGCCGCCTGAAAGCGACGCGGAACCGCAGCACCGCGTCCACGTTTGGGTCCGGAACCCCGGCTGTTGGGGCGAGGATGATGCCATGGAATTGACGGTTTCACTGGAGACGATCTGCCGCTTGATCGCGCGCGCCCGCGAGCTGGAAACACAGGTGCCCGCGACCGAGAATGACGATGAGGACGAGCCGGCCGATACCGACGACCCCCTCGCCGCGCTCGATGACGACTCCAATGAGGCCGCCGAGGACGAGGTCCGCACCCTGCTCGAGGATCTTTCCGACGACGAGGGGGCGGAGGTGCTGGCGCTCGCCATGGTCGGGCGCGGCACGTTCGACGCGAGCGAATGGGACGAAGCGATCGAAGCCGCCAGCGAAGAAGATGCCGATTCGATCATCGATCAGCTGCTCGATATGCCGATGCTCGCCGGTTATCTCGATGCCGGGCTGGCCGCGTTCGACCTGAGCTGCGACGGGCTCGGGCAGATCGACTGAGCTGCACCCGGACAGTCCCGGCGCAAAGCTCGATCAGCCGCGAAATCGCCACTCGGCGATCGGCTCCCAGGGGCCGCCGCGATACCAACAGGCGGCCAGCCCGGTCAGCTTGATCGGGCGCGGCTCGAACTCCGCACGCAGCGCCTGGAGCAGTGCACGCGCCTCGCTGGGCGCCACCTTGTTCTGGACGGTGATATGCGGCCGCCAGGCGGCCTGGTCCTGCGGGGTCAGCTGGCCATGCATAGCCTCGGCGATACGCGCGCGGATCGCCGCCAGGCCGGGACTGTCGATGCCCAGCGCCACGCCCCGCCCGAGCGACAGCAGCCGCGTGATCCGCGCCGCGGGCGGCCTCGCCGCGCGAAGCTCCGAAGCGACGACGTGCTTCAGCGAGTCGAGCGAAGACGGCGGCAGGTGGTGGAACAGGATCAGGTGCGCCGGCACCTGGTTGCGCTCGGCGGGAAAATGCGCCCGGCGCAGCCCGTCGGCCCAGGCGAAATCCTCGGGACCGATCACGGCGGTGACAATGATGGGGGCGTTGGCAGAACCAGGCATGCGGCTATGTATCACGCCTCTTCGAAGGGCGCCTGGAAATGCGGATGTCTTGCGCTCGGGCCCAGCTCAGGCGGCGCTGACCATCTTGACGAAGCACATGCCCTCGCGGCCGTCCCAGCTCGCCGGCAGGCATTCGATGACCGAATCGGGTTTCTGCGCGAGCACCTGGAGGCGCGCTTCATCACGCCATATCGTGCGGGCATAGCCGGGGAACTCGCTCATGGCGCTCCACGCCTGGCCGGCGCCAGCCGCGAGCCGCACTGCGATGTCGTCGAGGGGGATGGTGTCGATCTTCTTGCTCATGATCCGCGCCTAGCAACGTGGCGGGCAGGCCGCTGTTGCAAAGATCACAGATTGTAAAATTCCTAGATTTCCACCTGGCTGCCCAGCTCGACCACGCGGTTGGTGGGCAGCTTGAAGAACTCCATCGCGCTCTCCGCGTTGCGCAGCATCCAGGCGAACAGCTTCTCGCGCCAGATCGCCATGCCGGGCCGCGCCGACGCCAGCAATGTCTGCCGCGCCAGGAAGAAGCTCGTATCCATCATCTTGAAGTCGGCACCGCAGCTCTTGGTGCGGGCGAGCACCGCCGGCACGTCGGGGTCCTCCATGAAGCCGTAGTTGATCACCATCCGGTAAAAGCCCTGGCCGAGATCGGTGAACTCCATACGCTGGGTGGAGACGACATAGGGGACGTCTGCGATCCTGACGGTGAGCAGGATGACCCGCTCGTGCAGCACCTTGTTGTGCTTGAGATTGTGGAGCAGCGCGTGCGGCACGCCCTGGGCCTGCGAGGTCATGAACACCGCCGTGCCCGGCACCCGCACCGCCGAGTTCACCGCCGACTGCACGAACACCTTGACCGGCATCGCCGCCTCGCGCAGCCGATCGATCATCAGCGCCCGGCCACGCGCCCAGGTCGTCAACATGGTGAAGGCGATGAAGCCGATCAGCAGCGGGAACCAGCCGCCGTCGGGCACCTTGGTCAGGTTGGCGCCGAAATAAGCGAGATCGACCAATCCGAATATCGCGATCAGCGGCGCCGCGAGCCACTTGTTCCATCCCCACAGGTGGATCAACACCACGGCGATAAGGCACGTGTCGATCGCCATCGCGCCGGTCACCGCGATTCCATAGGCCGCGGCGAGGTTCGACGAGGTGCGGAAGGAGATGACCAGCAGGATCACCATCACCATCAGGCCCCAGTTGATCGCCGGGATGTAGATCTGGCCGATCGAGCCGGCGCTGGTGTGGGTGATTCGCAGGCGCGGGATGAAGCCGAGCTGGATCGCCTGCTGGGTGACCGAGAAGGCGCCCGAGATCACCGCCTGGCTGGCGATCACCGTGGCCATCGTCGCCAGGATCACCAGCGGCAGCCGGAACATCTCGGGGGCGAGCAGGAAGAAGGGATTGTGGATGGTGTGCAGCGCCGTCGCCATGTCCTGCGACAGGATCATCGCGCCCTGGCCGAGATAGTTGAGCATCAGCGCCGGCAGCACGAACACCAGCCAGGACAGTCCGATCGGCTTGCGCCCGAAATGCCCCATATCGGCATAGAGCGCCTCGGCGCCGGTGACCGCCAGCACCACCGAGCCCATCGCCAGGAACGCCATACGACCTTCCTGGAGGAAGAACTGGACGGCGTACCAGGGGTTCAGCGCGATCAGGACATGCGGATTGCCCAGGATATGCCACACGCCGAGCACGCCCAGCACGGTGAAATATACCAGCATGATCGGGCCGAACAGCAAGCCCACCTTGGCGGTGCCCCGCGCCTGGATCATGAACAGGCAGATCAGGATCCCAACAGCGAGCGGCGCCACCATCGGCGCAAATGCAGCCTCGACCGTGGTGAGGCCCTCGACCGCCGACAACACCGAGATCGCCGGGGTTATCATGCTGTCGCCGTAGAACAGCGCGGTGGCGAACACGCCGAGCAGGACGATGCCCTTGCTCCATCGCCGGCCTTCGGACTTGCGGTTGATCAGCGCGAGCAGCGCCAGGCTGCCGCCCTCGCCCTTGTTGTCGGCGCGCATGATGATCGCGACATATTTGAACGTCACCACCAGCATCATCGACCAGAAGATCAGGCTGAGCACGCCGAGGATGTGAAGCTGGTCGGGCGGCAGCGGGTGATGGCCCGCGAACGTCTCGCGAAACGCATAGAGCGGGCTGGTGCCGATATCGCCGAACACCACGCCGATGGCGCCCACCACCATGGCCCCCATGCTGCCATGGCCAGGGACGGCCGGCACCGGAGAGACAGGCGTCCCCTCTGCGTCGGCTGGCGTGCCGCTGGTCATGCGAGAGTGGACTTCATGTGTGAACAATGCCCATGTGGAGCGCCCTGGTTCCCCCCATCGGCGCATAGCGGCGGGCAACTAGCATTTGTTCCCCGGGGCCGCAACACAGGCCGGAAGAGACGCTGTTTCTCGGGGCGCAGGCGGCTCGCTCTGCGACGTTCGCCCCGCCGACCAGCCCCTCAGTTCGCCGGCGGCGCGGAACTGCTCTCCAGCTCGACGATGTCGACATCATAGCCGGTCCAGCCGCGATTCACGGCGGCATCGGCCGTAGCGCTCCGCTTCTTCTTCGCCTCGGCGAGCGACTTGCTGTGCCCCCAGAAGACTTCGGTCTTCCCATTGCCCAGCGTCGCGACGATCCGCCAATAATGGGTGAATTCGATCGCCGTGGGCCCGATCGTCTTGACGGTGCCGTCCGGCAGCCTCGCCGTCAGATATATCTTCTTCCTGGCCATAGCGGCATCCGGCTCCCGCCCTGCTTCTCCGCCCCCGGCGTCGCGGCTTACGCCTACTGCCCCATCTGCTTCATGCGCTCGATCTCGAGCAGCCGCTGTTCGAGTTCGGGCCGCCACGAAGCGTTGGCGGGGCTGCGGTCGAGCAATCCGCGCCAGACCGTCTCGGCCCTGTCGAGCTGGCCGGCCTGGGCATAGGCCAGGCCCATGAAGAAAGGCGGCCCCGGATGATCCGGCGCGATCGCCTCGGCGCGCTGGAAGGCGAGCTGGGCAGCCGGAGACATCATTCCGCCGCTGTGGATCACCAGCTCGTTGCCCAGCCCGACCCAGAGGTCCGCGCTCTGGGGCCGCTTCTCGAGGCCGTTCTTGATGATGGCGATGGCATAGAGGGTGAGGCCCTGGCTCTGCAGGCCATCGGCGCTGCGCAGCACGTCCGCGTCGCTGCCGATCTTGCTGAACATCTTCTGGCGTTCAACGGCGGCCTCGTTGTCGGGCGTCCTCACCTCGGCGGGCGCGGGTGTCGGCTTGCCGGAGAGGCCAGGACTGCCCTGCCATGCATAGCCTGCGACGGCGAGGAACAGCGCGGCCGCCACCAGCTCGATGCCGCCCTTGGGAAGCCGGCCGAAGCGCCACAGCAGCCCCGCGACGACCAGCGCCATGAACAGGAAAATCAGCCAGCCCATCAGCTTTTCCTCCGGCGCTTCAGCCGCCCGCTCACGATCCACAGGCCGAGGGCAAGAAATATGACCGGTAGCGCATAGAGCGGCCAGGTCAGCGAATCGAGCGGCGGCGTGTAGCTGACCCAGTCGCCATAGCGCTCGATCAGCCATGCGCGGATCGCCTCGGGCTTCTCGCCCGCTTCGATGCGGGTGCGGATCAGCGCGCGCATGTCGCCCGCCATCTCGGCCTCCGAATCGGCAATCGACTGGCCCTGGCAGACGAGGCAGCGGATCGTCTCCATCAGCGCCTTGGCCTTGGCCTCCTGCGCCCGATCCGGAAGCTGCTCGTTCGCATATTTGGCGGCCGGCATCAGCGAGTCGGCGAAGAGTGGAGAGGCGAGGATGAGCCCGATTCCCAATGCCAACGCCGTTCGTGTCGAGCGAAGTCGAGACACGTATCGCGACGCAACGTCACTCGATTTCGGCCGAAGGCCGAAGCCTGTCCTGAGCGCCTGCCTTGCAGGCAACCGAAGGGCTCGGGACAAACGGAGGCCTTTTTTGCTCATCGGGCGGCCGCCAGCGCCGACATCATGCCGGGCACGTCCTCGGGTTTGATGTCGCCGATATGCTGCATCCGGATGATCCCCCTGCCGTCGACCAGGAAGGTTTCCGGCACGCCCGACGAGCCAAGCGCGATCTGCACGCTGCTGTTGGCGTCGCCGCCGATCGCCCGATAAGGATCGCCGTTGCGCTGCAGGAAGCGCGACAGGTCCTCGGCGCGGTCGCGGATGGCGATGCCGTAGATCGGCGCGCCCGCGTCGGCGAGCTGTTTGAGCTGCGGCGCCTCGGCGATGCACGGCACGCACCAGCTGGCGAAGACATTGACGAGATGGGGCTCGCCAGTGGCGAGTTCGGCGCTGCTCAGCCCCGGCTTGCCCGGCAATGCGGCGGGCAGCGTGAAACCCGGCATCGTCTTGCCGACGAGCTTGGAGGGGATCGTCTTGCTCTCCGGGCTGATCAGGCCGCCCGCGAACACGCCGAGGAAGACGAGGAACAGCCCCAGCGGCAGCCAGATGAGCAGCTTCCTCATATATAGGCCCGCGGCGGCGCGTGCCGTATCTCGCGGCGAACCCGGCCGATCAGTGACAGGAAGCCGCCGAATCCGACCAGCGCGCCGCCCAGCCAGATCAGGGTGACGAACGGCTTCCACCACAGCCGCAGCTGCCAGCGGCCATCATCGTCGGACTTCCCGACGACGACATATAGCTGTCCATCGAGCACGGTGGTGATCGCCGCCTCATTGGTCTCGGTTTGCGGCGAGGGGAAGTTGCGGGTCTCGGGATGCAGCGTGAACGGCCTGTTGTCGCCGCGCTGCGCGGTCACGGTCGCCGCGATCGCGGTATAGTTCGGGCCGGCGACGGGTTCGACGCCGTCGAGCCGGATCGTATAGGGCCCGACGCCGTGGACCTCGCCGACGCGGGCGGCGACCAGCGTCTCCTGGTTGAACGCGCTTTCGGAGGCCATCCCGGCCAGCGCGACGGCGATGCCGAGATGCGCGACCACCATGCCATATATATAGAGCGGCGTCCGGCGCAGGTTGCGCTTCCACAGCGGCGCGAGGCTGGCGAGCGCCACGCCCGCGGCGGCCACCAGCCCGAGCAGCGGCAGGATGCGGATGCCGGGCGACAGCAGCACCAGCCCAAACAGCGCCAGCGCGGACAGCAACAGGGCGGGCGCCAGCCGCATCAGGGTGAGCTTCAGGTCGTCGCGCCGCCACTTCATGATCGGCCCGGCCGACATCACCAGCACCAGGATCAGCGCGAGCGGCCCGGCGGCGCTGTTGAAATAAGGCGGCCCCACCGACAGCTTCTCGCCGGTCACGGCCTCGGCAACCAGCGGATAGAGCGTGCCGACGAGGACGATGCCCAAAATGGCCGAGAGCAGCAGGTTGTTGATGACCAGCGATCCTTCCCGGCTGACCGCATCGAAGCGCGATCCCTCGCGCACCGTGCCGACGCGCAGCGCGAACAGCGCCAGCGCCCCGCCGATATAGATGGCGAGCAGCGCGAGGATGAACGAGCCGCGCCGCGGGTCCACCGCGAAGGCGTGGACGCTGGTGAGGATGCCCGAGCGGACAAGGAAGGTGCCGACCATCGACATCGAGAAGGCGACCACCGCCAGCATCACCGTCCAGGCGCGCAGGCCTTCGCGGGTGGCGAGCACCGTCACCGAATGGAGCAGGGCGGTGGCGGCGAGCCATGGCATCAGCGAGGCGTTCTCGACCGGGTCCCAGAACCACCAGCCGCCCCAGCCCAGCTCATAATAGGCCCAATAGCTGCCGGCGGTGATGCCGAGGGTCAGCAATATCCAGGCGCCGAGCACCCAGGGCCGCATTGCCCGCGCGAACGCCGCGCCGACATCGCGCGTCACCAATGCGCCGACCGCGAAGGAGAAGGCCACCGACAGGCCGACATAGCCGAGGTAGAGCGTCGGCGGATGGAAGGCGAGGCCCGGGTCCTGAAGCAGCGGATTGAGCCCCTGCCCTTCGATCGGCGCCGGGTTCAACCGCGCGAACGGGTTCGAGGCGAACAGCAGGAAGGCGTAGAAGCCGAGGCCGATCGCCGCCTGCGCCGCCAGCGTGGCGATCAGCGTCCGCTCGTTGAGCCGCCGCTCGAACAGCGCGACCGCGCCGCCCGCCACGGCGAGGATCGTCACCCACATCAGCATCGAGCCTTCGTGGTTTCCCCAGGTGCCGGCGAATTTATACAGCAGCGGCTTGGTCGAGGCGTCGTTGGCCGCGACCAGCGCCACCGACAGGTCGACCGCCACGAACAGCCAGATCAGCGTCAGGAAGGCGACGGCGGTCAGCCCCGCCTGCACCAGCGCGATCGGCCGCACCGCAGCGAGCAGGTCGCTGCGCCCGCTCGCCACCCCCATCGCGCCGAGCACGAGTTGCAGCGCGGCCAGCGCCGCGGCCAGCCACAAGGCGGCCAATCCCGCTTCGGCGATCACTTCTGCCCCTTCTGCTGGTCGCTCTGCGGTTCCAGGCTCTCGGTCTTGTGCATCTCGCCGGCCACCTGCGGCGGCATGTAGCGCTCGTCATGCTTGGCGAGGATATTGGTCGCGACGAAGCCGCCGTCGGCCTGGAAGCTGCCCTCCGCCACCACGCCCGAATCCTCCTTGAACAGGTCGGGGACGATCCCGGTGAAACGGACGGGCACGGTTTCGACATTGTCGGTGACGATGAAATCGATGGTGACGCCATCGGGCTGTCGCTTGATCGATCCCTTCTGCACCATCCCGCCCAGCCGAACCGCGCGGCCGGGCTCGACATGGTCGCGCTTCGCGTCGGACGGCGTATAGAAATAGGCGGCCTGGTCCTTGAGCGCCGACATGGCGAGCAGCGCCGCACCGACGATCGCGACGATCGCGAGCAGGGCCAGGATCAGCCGCTGGTTCTTGGCCTTGACCGCCATCAGTCGCGCCGGGTCAGCGCGTCGGCCTGCCGCTCGGCGCGGCGCATGCCGGCATAGCTCGCCACGGCGATGGCGAGCGTACCGATGATGGTGATCGCATAGGCCGCGATAATGAAGGGCCAGTGGTTCATCAGGATCTCTGGATCATTCTGCGGTCATCCGCTTGAGCCGCGCCACCACCTTGGCCTGCGCCAGCAGGGCGCGCATCCGCATCAGCACGATCGCCCCGAACAACAGGCTGAAGCCGAGCGTGGCGATCGGCAGCGGCCACAGGATCGAACCGTCGATGGTCGATCCGCTCAGGCCGATGCTCTGCCCCTGGTGCAGCGTGCGCCACCATTCGACCGAATAATGGATTACCGGAATGTTGGCGGCGCCGACCACCCCGAAGATCGCCGAGATGCGATCGTTGCTGCCGCGCTCCGCGCCGGCCGAAGCCAGCGCGATATAGGCGAGATAGAGGAAGAACAGCACCAGCATCGAGGTCAGCCGGCCGTCCCATTCCCACCAGGCACCCCAGGTCGGCCGTCCCCAGATCGAGCCGGTCACCAGGCAGATCGCGGCGAACAGCGCGCCCGGCACGGCGATCGCCCGCGCCGCGACGGCGGCCAGCGGATGGCGCCAGATCAACTGCATCAGGCTCGCCGTCGCGATGCCCGACCATCCCGCCATCCCCAGCCAGGCGGCCGGGACATGGACGTACATGATCCGCACGCTCTCGCCCTGCAGATAGTCGCGCGGTGTGACGAACAGGCCTGCAAAAAGCGCTGCGACGATCAGCACCGCGCCAACCCAGCCGAGCCAGGGCGTCAGCGGGCGCGCGATCGACAGGAAACGGGCGGGGTTGGCGAAGATATGCACGGAGGGTGGGGAATAAGGGCCAATCGCGTAGACCGCAATGGCCCCTGGATCAGCCCCGTCCGATCAGCTTCATCGCCATCCGGTCGGCCACGACCGCCGCCGGCAGGTCCGCCGCCGCGCTCTCGGCCCAGATCTGGTCAAGCCGTTCCGGGATCTTTGCGACGCGCGCGTTCACCTCGGCGCGGTCGCCCTGCCCCAGATATTCGAGCGCGACATTGATGATGCCGCCGGCGTTGATCACATAGTCGGGCGCATAGAGGATGCCGCGGGCATGGATGCGGTCGGCATCGGCCGGCGTGGCGAGCTGGTTGTTCGCGCCACCCGCCACCACCGGCACCTGCAGGGCGGCGATTGAGCGTTCATCGAGAATCGCGCCCAGCGCGCACGGGCTGAGCACGTCCGCCTCGACCGTCAGGATCTCGCCGGCGCCGATCGCGGTTGCGCCGAGTTCGGCCGCCAGCGCCTTGGCGCGCTTGACGTCGGCATCGGCGAGGGTGAGCCGCGCGCCATCCTTCGCCAGCAGCCTGGCCAGCCCGCCGCCGACGCTGCCGACGCCCTGGATCGCGACATGCACGCCGGCCGCGCTATTCTTGCCCAGCGCCCGCGCGATCGCGGCGCGGACGCCGAGATACACGCCCTGTGCGGTGGTCGGCCCAGGGTCGCCGCCGGCACTGCCCGCCTCGACGGGCAGGCCCGAGACATGCTTGGTCGTCTGCGAGATCGCAACCATGTCGGCGTCGCTCATTCCGACATCCTCGGCGGTGACATATCGGCCGCCCAGCGAATCGATCGCGCGGCCGAAGGCTGCCAACATCTCCGGCGTCTTGGTGCGCAGCGCATCGGCGAGGATCACGCCCTTGCCGCCGCCCATCGGCAAGCCAGCCATCGCATTCTTGAAGCTCATGCCTCGCGACAGCCGCAATGCGTCGGTTATCGCGTCGGCAGGATCGGCATAATGCCAGAACCGCGTCCCGCCCGCGCCTGGGCCGAGATGGGTCGAATGGAGCGCGATCACCGCCGTCAGGCCGGAAGCCGCATCGCGAAACAGATGCAGGCCTTCGTGGTCGTCGAAATCGGGGTAGGTCCAGGGAGCCGTCATGCCACTCTCGCGAAATTAGATTATAGGCGAGCGCAATAATATTATTCGCAGTTGATGGCCAGCACTGAACGGCGCAGCGAGAAAAAAATGGGGCGATCGACGGGGATTGAACCCGCAACCTCCGGTACCACAAACCACTGGCCTGTATCCAGCGACATTGTTTTTCATAGGTTTTCCGCCGCAGCTGATCCCGCCTGATCTCGCATTTTACCCGGAAATCCCGGCTCCTCTGTTCACCCTGAACAGAGGAGCACCGGTTTGCGCCGCGTCAGCGGAGTTCACATATCCGTTTCGGTACGGAATCAATTTGCCGTCGCCGAGGCGATCTGCAAATTCAACGAATCGAAAGGGGCAGGAATGGCAAAGCATCATCGCGTATTCATCGCCTTCGCAATTGAGGATCAAACGGTGCGAGATTTGGTCGTTGGTCAAATGCGCAACCAGAACTCACCGTTCCAGTGGACCGACATGTCCGTAAAGCAGCCTTGGGCAACAGACTGGAAAAACCAATGCAGATCCCGCATTCGAGGTTGTGACGGCATGATCGCCATTGTGAGCCGGAACACCGCGCAAGCCAGCGGCCAGCTCTATGAAATTGCTACTGCGCGTGAGGAAAAAATCCCCCTGGTCGGATTACACGCGACACGCGATCAGCGCCCTCTCGTTCTTCCGCCAGCGCTCAATGGAGTGCGGATTATGGACTGGTCGTGGGAAAACATCTCCGGCTTCCTGCGGAGCCTATGACAGCTTCGGAACCAGAGCGTGGGTTCGAGGCTCGGGCCGCCGAACGTCTTGAGATATACAAACTCCTGGTCGAAATGGCTGATCGCGTCAGCCAGCGGAGACAATCCGCCAACAGCTTCTATTTGTCAGTGAATACCTTGCTTGTCGGGGGCTCAGCGTTTCTTGGAACGCTTGGCCCTGGTGCCAGAAACATCGTGGTGATCTCCATTGCGGGGATTGCCATATGCATCCTGTGGATCATGAATATCCTCAGCTACAAGACCCTTAACGGCGCGAAGTTCAAGGTGATCACCGCAGTCGAAGGCAGATTGGTAGAACAGCCATATCAGGAGGAATGGGCGCACTTGGACCCGAAAGGGTCGGGTGAAAGGCATCGTCCGTTCCACCAGGTGGAAGCCGCCGTTCCCTACGTCTTTATGGCGGTCTACGCCCTGCAAGCCGCTGCCGTGCTGCCATGGCGCCTGCTCTGCCATTACTTGCTACACTGCGCCTGCTAATCAGGCAGGAAATAGCGCCGCCAGCCGCTCGGCCGGAAGGTTGGTGATCACCAGCTCGCGGGCGTCAACCTCATTCCCACCTCCGCCGATCGAATAGATCAGCTGCAGCTCAGCCATCGCGAAGCCGTCGAAGATCCGGCGGATCTCGGGATGGTCGTTGATGCTGAGGAGGAAGGTGCCGCCGATCGCGCGCAGCGTCTCGGCCATGACCGGAAACTGCGCACGGTCGAACAGCTCGCGGCCATAGTCGCCCTCTGATCCGTAATAAGGCGGATCGAGATAGAACAGCGTCTCCGGGCGATCGTAGCGACCGATGAAGTCACGCCAGTCCAGCCGCTCGATCACGACACCGGCCAGCCTTTCGTGAATCGATTCGAGCAGGGGGCCGAGCTTCGTCACATCGAACTGGCCCGGCTGCCCAGGAGACACCCCGAAATTGCGTTGCGCCACCTTCCCGCCGAACGCCAGCCGCTGGAGATAGAGGAAGCGCGCCGAGCGTTCGAGATCGGTCATGGTCGAGGGATCGACGCGCACCAGCTTCTCGAAGCCCGATCGCGTCGTGAGCTGAAAGCGGAGCATGTCCAGAAACGCGACATAATGCCGCTGCAGGATGCGAAAGAAGGTCGCCACGTCCTCTGACCAGTCGTTGATCACCTCGGCCGGCGCCCTGCGCCCGCGACGGAGGAACACGCCGCCCATACCGATGAACGCCTCCGCATAGGTGTGGTGCGGCACCCTGTCGATCGCCCGCGTGATTGGGCGGGCAAGGCGGCGCTTGCCGCCGATATACCCGGCCGCCGGGTGAGTGGACGTAACGAAATCCTCGAAAAGCAGACTCGACTCCATGTCCTATGTTCCATATTCGTTCCGCTGTCCGGGCTCGGACGGCGGGATGCGACCAAGTGGCCGCTTGGAGACATGGTGGCGTGATCCACCGGCTTGGGGCGTTGGCGCGCCCCGGCCCCCGCCTATCGACGGGGAAAGGAATTGCGTAATCCCGTGCGTTACAAAACCCTCCGGGACCTCGACGAAGCCGGGCTCGATCTAAGGGTCTGGTGTTATGGCTGCGCTCGGGCCGTGGATGTGTGGTCGGGCCTATGGGCGGAGTTCGAACGCAAGGGCTGGTCGATACGCCTCGATGAGATGCCGCCGCGATTCCGCTGCAGGCGCAACCGGCACGACGGCACTCGCCACGATGTTCTCCTGATCCCGACCAAGCGCCCGCCGCCCAAGTCGTGGGAACGCGAGGTCACCGGCTTCTTCCACGCCAACCGAAAGCGTCGCACAGTGAAATAAATACGCACTGAGTGCGTTTTCCTCTTGCGGATTACGCACCTAGTGCGTATAAGAAGCTCACCGGGCCGGATGGTTCGGTCCGGTAAACGGAAGGACCGAAGATGGTGAAAACCCTCTTCAAGTTCATCCGGAAGCTGAGCAAAATCAAGGTCAAGCTCCACGTTGCCCTTGATATCAGCATCGGGTGAATGAAGGGGGAGCGGGTTCCACGCCGCTCCCCAACTTCCGCCGACTGGAACGGAGAAGGCAATGGACGGATCGGAGATCAGGGCACGCCGGAAGGCGCTTCGGCTTTCACAAGCGGATTTCGCCGCTCGCGCCGGTCTCAGCCGGGACTTCATCGGCCAGTTGGAGCGGGGCGTCGCCGAGGTGACGCCCCGCACTGCCGCGGCAATCCGCAGCGTTCGCGCCGTTGCGCCAGCAGCCACGCCGCGATCGCGCGACCCGATGGAATTGATCGTTGAGAAGGCGCTGATCGATGGTGGGATATCCTATCAAACAGATCTTGAAGCCGAGACCGGCTCGATGCTCGATTTCTACCTGCCGGATTTCGACATCTCGATCGAGGTGAAGCGATTCCACAGCACGCGCATCGGCGAGCAGATGGCCCGAGTGCGCAACGTCATAGTTGCCCAGGGCGAGACGGCCGTTCATTTCCTGGCGGCGGCGCTCCGGTCAGGAGACTTCGTGCATATGATAAGGCAGGGCAAATGATCCACTGGAAGCCCATCGCCTCCATTCCGGCGAAAGGCAGGCGGGATCAGAGCATCCTTCTTTGGGTGTTAGGGGGGATCGGGCCACGCGCCGAGCTCGCCGAGTGGATCGACGCAGCGCAGCTGACCTGAAATCTCAGGCCATGCCAACGCGGCCATCCTAGCAAAGGTGAAAGCGCTCCGTTTCGGGGTATAATAAAGTGGGTTCGAGCAGATGGGGGAGAAGGCATGCCACCGACCCGGCCCATTATACGAGCCGTACAATATGTGCGGATGTCGACCGAAAAGCAGGTTTATTCGATCGAAAACCAGGCCCTGAAGATCGCAAGCTACGCCCTCGTCAACGGCTTCGAGATCGTTCGAACCTATGCCGACGAAGGGCGGAGCGGCCTGCACCTCAAGGGGCGCTTGGCATTGCAGCAGCTTCTAACCGATGTCCTAGCCCAAGACCGAGATTTCGAGGCTATTCTCATTTACGACGTCAGTCGGTGGGGCCGCTTTCAGGACACCGACGAGAGCGCGCATTATGAGTTTATCTGCCGCAGTGCCGGCGTGCGGGTTCACTACTGTGCAGAGATGTTTGAGAACGATGGCAGCCTGGCCAGCACGATAATTAAAAACCTTCGACGTGCGATGGCCGGTGAGTTCAGCCGCGATCTGTCTGACAAGGTCTTCGCGGCCCAGTGTCGACTTGCCGCCAAGGGGCACAAGATGGGCGGTCGCCCGCCCTATGCAATGCGTCGTATGCTGTTCGACGAGCACGGCAATTCAAAGGGTGAGCTTGGCCCCGGGCAAATCAAAAGCTTGCGGAGCGATCGGGTCGCCCTGGTTCCCGGCCCGGAGCATGAGTTGAAGACGGTTCGCCGCATCTTCCGAATGTCGGCGGACAAACTTTTGCGGGACTATGAGATAGCTCGCATCCTCAATTCTGAGGGCATTACGGGTCCCACGGGCGAAGCCTGGAGCCGCCACATGATCAATCGCGTCCTGCAGTCCGAACGCTATATCGGCACCAACGTGTTCAATCAGGTTTCGAGCAAGCTCCGCGCCGGGTCGCGCAGGAATGACCGAGAGCAGTGGGTTCGCTGCGAGGGCGCCTTCACGCCGATTATTACCCGCCAGCTATTCAATCGAGCGCAGCGAGTACGAGGGCGAATCGAGCGCAGATATGAGGATGAAGAGATGATTGCGGGCCTGCGCCTGCTCTTGGAGCGGGAAGGCAAGCTCTCCGCGGTTGTCATCCAAGGCTGTAAAGACGTCCCCTCGCTCTCGACATATCGAAAACGCTTTGGCCCACTCTCTGCGATCTACCGGCTCGTCGGATTCGACAGCGGCCAGTTTGCTCACGTCTCCGTTGGCCGGGGCCTGGTCCGCCAGGCGGTCGACCTGTTCGAGCAAACACGCACGGCGCTCCGCTCCGCGGGAGCTCGCGTCCGTCAGGTGCGTGGCTCGAAGCTACTTCGGGTGGACGACCATTTGCTGCTTGCCGTTACCGTCTGCCGATATGTCGCCTCGTCGGAATCATTCTGGCGGTTTTCGGTGCGTACGACGCCAGCGGTCGGGGCTATTTTGGTTGGGCTTATGGATACATCGAACCGGACGGTCGACCGACTGTACCTGATACCAGCCTCGCGCTTCAATAAATGCGGGAAGATCTACTTTGTCGAGGATGGCAACCGCTTGGAGCCTTACCGTGTCGATAATCTGGACGAACTGTACCTGAAGCTACGAAGCGGCTTGCCGGCCGAGGGGCACGACGGCCCCGTGCATCTGGTGGGCGGTGACGGGCTCGAACCGCCGACCCTCTCGGTGTAAACGAGATGCTCTACCAACTGAGCTAACCGCCCTCGGGGCCGAAATACAGGCTTTCGGCAGCGGCGCAAGAGGAAGTCGGCCGCCGGCCGGATCGATCGCGCGCAAGACGTCGCGCCTCGCGCAGCACTCTGATCTCGCTCAACGCTGACGCTAAGGCCTTGCATCATCGGTCGGATGGCGCTCGCGCAGCTTTATCCAAAGGCCTGCCAAGTATGCTTCAGCATCTCCGTCGACGGTAACAAACACATCGAGGGTTCTACCGCTGTCCATGCCACCGGCGAGCCGAGCGGCGCGCGCGGCCGGGATATAGCCAAGGATCAACCCATCTGCCGTTGCGACCGCAATCGCATTCTTGTCGTACCGGTTTCTAGGCTCTCGCACGAGTGTTAGCCGAGTGCCGCTGGAGAGCATTTTGATAGCGCTCTGCCGTCTGTTGGCATCACGGCCCGATCGCGTTCCAACGACCCTCAAATGGTAAAAGCCATTTGCGTCGGGCTTGAGTGGCTCCCAATTCAGCATTGCCAATTCCCGCATGTTCACCCCCCCGAATCTTCAGCGGAGAGTATCGCGGGCTCAGCAATATAACAGGGGCTCGAACGACGCCGCATGCTAGCGAGACTCGTTAAGGTTCCCGTGCTACACCGAATCCATGGAGAGGATATGCAGGATCTGCGGCTTCGTGCCGGCGCGCGCCTATCTGATGGACGCCTGCATTTGCCACATGAGCAATGAAGAGCTAATCAACCGCTACAAGGTCGAGCGCGGCCAGGGGCCACTGGCTGACCATCTTCGCAAGCTCATGGACGAACGATGCCTGACCTACTGACCATCGCCGACACCATCGCGGCCGCAAGTGAAATCCCATTCATACTAGGTTGGATTGCATTCGTTGCCTGGCTGATCGCAGGATTCCTGTGCATGCGCGATCGCGAGTGCACTGAACTGCACGAAGATCTCGAACGCCATTCCCCCGGCGATTGGGCTAACCACCCAAGGCGGGACGACGCTTAAGGGTAGCCGCCCACCGATCGAGCGCGCCGATGATCTCCTTGCGCTTAGACAGGATCGGCTTTTCGATCACATGCCATGAGAACGCCGCGCAGACCCCGACAAGCGGCAGCGTCAACGCAATGTTGATCCACCATTCCCGATATGCGCTGGGCAGCATGTGCGTGACTGCCTGCTGGATCGGATAGCTGTAGAGATAGACTCCATAGCTATAGTCCCCGTCCATCAGGACCGGGATTTTGGGCGGGTCGAGCATGCCGAGATAGACCGCGGCATATGCGGCAGGCAGGCCCACGAAATAGGCAGCCTGTCCGAACATCATGCAGAGCCCACCAACCACCAGCGCCGCCGCAAACAGCGGGAAGCTCAGCACCACCCGCGCGCGGCCAAAATAGAGGATCACCCCATAGAGGAACGCGAGCACCAGAACGCGGCCCGGCACCGCCTTGATGTCGCTGAGGCTCTCATGGCTGAAATGGTCGAGGATCGGAACCAGCACCTGCAAGACCGCCGTCGTGATGATCAGCGCCTTGAGTGACTTGATGACCCCGGTGAGGCGCAGAAGGATGATTGCCAGATAGCATTCCAGCTCGAACGGGATCGTCCACAGCGATGCGTTCACCATCCCCGGCTTAGGGTTGTCCTTGAACACGCCGGGCAGGTAGAAGTGGATGTCGCCCACGATGTTCAGCAGATATCGCCACGTCTTATGCGACGTGAAATAATCATGCAGCGGGAAAGTTGTGAACAGCGCGCCGATCACCATGATCGCGATGAAGGTGTCGACCGCCAGCGCCGGGATGATCCGCATCGCGCGCAGGGCAACAAACTCATGGATGGAGCGCACCCGCATGAGACTGCCGCTCACCAGATACCCACTGAGCGCGAAGAACATCGGGAGCACCAGCCCGAACAGCGGGCGATACCAGCCCTCCATTGCCATGCCCGGATAGGAAACGCGCGTAGAGTGCCAGAGCACTACCGCCAGCGCGAGCCCGATTCGGAGATAATCGAAGCCGCGTGACCGCGCGTGCGTCCGCTCGATTGCCGCCTCAAGCGTTTCCGTTTTAGTGAGCCACCCCATACCTCAAACTAGATGGCAATCTCTTTCGGATCAATGAAAATGCTGCGGTGCGGTATCAAGCCACCCCGGCAAGGCCACGGATCATAGCAGCGACGGGCGCTCCCATAGTCGCTGATGCGGCGGCCTTCCAGTGCAGGTCGTCCGTTGTCTGGCTGGCTGCGTTGCCGTCAGCCCACGTGCCAAGATAGCTATTCGTGTTCAAGAACGGACACGCATTCATGGCGGCAAGCTCTCGATAAGCCGTCAACATTTCCGCCTGCGTGAAGCTACCCTCTCGCGCTGTGTCGACGGGCATGGGGAGGACAAGCCCAACAGACGCGCCCGCCGTCACGCACTTGGTGATGATCGTCTGCATGTTGGCCTTGAACGTCGCGAGACTGTTCAGCGGCCCTCCAGTCCGGAAGTCGTTCACGCCAAGCATGATTATGGCGATATCGCCGCTTCCGACCATGAACGGGATGCCGGTAAGAGGCCGCCAAGGCTGATCCGCGACAATCCAGTCAGTCGTCGACCAGTTGCGCGTCCCCATGTTGATCAGGCGGAAATCCTTGGCCGCCGAATTGTAGGCAACGACTGTGTTGAGGTAAACGGTCCCGGTAATCGCGGAGCCCCCGACGCGGAGTTCATGTGTGCCGAGCGTGGTCGTAAAGGTCGTCTTGAGGAACGTCGACGCGCCGTTCTCGTCGATAGTTGTCGATGACCCGCCGTCGATGTTGACTCCCATCGTGCCGTAGGTGTTGCGCGGGGTCCAAACCTCGAACGTGTCGACGGGGCTGGAGGGCGTAAAGCGCAGGGAGGTAGATCCATCCCCGGCAGTTTTCGTTAGCAAGAGGCCGCACAACCCAAGCCCGGCGCCCGTAACCGACCAACTATTCATGACCACGCGCGGGTCGTACAGGTCCAGCGTCCCGCCGGTATTATTCGCTTGGGAAAAGCTCTCCGATGATGCCGGATAGCCTGCCGTGATCAGCGCGTCGCGGGTCTTCGTCGGGATCGCAAGAGCACGGGCGCCGTCCATATTCACGGAGCCACCACCCGTGCCCCGCCCCGCCATCTGACTGTCGCCGATGAAGAGGACGCGCTTGGCGCTTGATAAGGTTCGCCGCTTTCCAAACACTGTTGCGCGGACCGAGGGATGCATCAGAGAACGATCCCATAAAGCAAGATCTGACGCGCGGCGGCGTTCAGTGTGAACCCCGCCAATGTCTGCAGTTCGCCGAACAGGCTGGTGCCGGTCAGCTTGATCTCTGCGTCCACCCTGGTTTTTAGGTAGCACGCGGCGCCGAGATCGACCGGCGTCCCGATGTTGATCACGTCCCGGTAAACGGAAAGATCGGCAGACGCCAAAGACCACGCCGCATTGTCGAGCTGCCCGCTCGGCGGCGTCGCGCTGTAGCATTGCAGCGCATAGGCGCCCTCGCTCGCCTGCAACGCCGTCTGGTCGATCTTGATGATGACGTCGAGTATCCGGATCAGCGACCCGCTCGGGATCGCCCGGCCATCGGCAAAGGTGAACACGAACTCCTGCGCCACCGATATGATGTCGTTCGCCGAATAGACGCCAGCAACCGGCGTGAAGCTGGCGGAGGCGGTGATCCCCACCGGCGCACCCGACACGGGCAGCGGATTGCTCGCATCCACCTGTGTGGCGGGGCCATCGAGCGTGCCGAACGCCATCGCCTGGGAGGGCACCATGCCCGCCGGCTGCAATACCAGAGCCGTCATATCAGTCTCCCTGTTCGGTGTCGGTTCGCGCGCTCAGGCGGCGTCGTGCGGCTTGGTGCTCGCGGCGGCCAGGCCGACGCCGATCACCTTGGCGGCCACGGCCGCGGCGATGCCCGCGCCGGTCGCGGCGCCGGCCGGCGACGCCAGCCCCATCGCCTGGGCGGCCTCGCCCAGCGCCGTGATCGTGCCCGCCGCCTTCGGCAGGCCCACCGCCCCGGCCACGATCGCCAGCCCCACATAGGTGCTGCCTTCCTTCGCGCGCCCCAGCGCCCAGCGGCCGAGCTTCTTCAGGCTGATCTTCATCGTCTGTCTCCTTGGTGGATCTTCGGTCAGGCTTCGTTGGTCGAAATCGGGCCGCCCGCATCGGCGACCAGCGCCAGCGGCGCGGGCTTCGGCTCCCCGGCGGGCCAGCGGCAGCCGATGATCCGGGATCGCTCGAACTTCGCTTCGCACACCCGGTCGCCCTGGTTGCCGCCGATGCCCCAGACATGGTTCATCGAAACCTTGGTGACGAAGAACACATGCCCCCCGCCGGCCCGGTCGAGGATCGCGACGGCGCCATAGGCCAGCTGGCAGGGCTGCCCCCACTCCAGCCAGCCCTTGGCGCGGTACCAGTGCTTCGGCAGGGGCTGCTCCGCCTTCTGCAGGACATGCGCGACGAACACGCCGCACCAGGGCGTGGCATCGTCGGTCCACCACGCCTTCAGGCCCTTCAGCCAGCTCGCGATCGTCGCGCTGTTGGCCGGCCCCGGCACCTCGCGCACCCCGATCAGGCCGAGCGCATAGGCCATCCATGATAGGCTTGCGGTCATGATTTTTCCCCTGTTGCTGTCTCGATGGCGACGAGCTGGCCCACCATGTCGGCGGGCGATGCCGGACTGATCGGGAAGGCCGATCGGATCACGTCCTGAGCCAGGCCCAGCGCCGGATTGTGCGGGTCGGAGGTGCGGAGCGCCGACGACACCAGCTCGAAGGCGATCCGCAGCGCCCGCATCTGCAGGTCCCGCGCGGCGTCCTGCGCCTCGCGCGCATGTTCCTTGGCCTCCACTTCGGCAAGCCGCTGTTCGAGGCGCGTCGTATAGGCCGTGCGCCCCTCGTCGAGCCGCCGCTCCTTCTCTTCAAGCTCAAGCTGGTACGCATCCAGCTTCTGCTCCCGGGTGCGCTTCGCCACATCGCGGCGGCCGAACAGCCAGGCGATGCCGGCGCCGATCATGCCCAACACGGTCACGGCCCCGCCGATCAGCCCGCCGGCCTCCGATGTCGATATGCCCCCCGGGTCGCTCACGGCCACCCGGCCCCGATGTCGATCGCATCGAGTGCGGCGAAGTCGGCCGCCGTCGCGATCGCGGTGCCGATCGCCTGGGCGTTGGCATGGCACGCCGCAACATGCGCCATCACGGCCATCCCGGCCGCGATCATCTCGGTCGCGTCGAGCGAGACGATCACATTGTCCGCCAGCTTCCAGTTCACCGCGAAGGGCTGCGCCGCCATCTGCGCGATCAGCGCACCGGTGACCGCCCCGTTGATGTTGGATCGGGACAGCGGATCGCTGTCGAACGTCCCCACCCCCGCCACCGCGCATCCGCCATCCACCGCTTGGTCGCGGCGGATCTTCGCCTGCGCCCAGGCCGCCGCCTTGACCTGCTCGAACTCGTCGCCCGTGCGCGCCCGGATCGCCCATTGCTGGGTCCAGACGCCATCGATCAGCGCGGGCGCGGCTTCCTCCGCCACCTCGCCGGCCGCGGTGTCCGGCGCGGCCAGCGGCGCGACCGGATAGACGCCCCAGTCGGCAAGCCGTTCGTCGGGAATATCCGCCGGGAACGACGTGTCGGGATGGTCGCCGCGCAGCTGATCCGGGGCATAGGGATAGAACGGCCCGCCATCGGCGACCCGGATATAGCTCGACATTGCTGGAACCCCGCTCAGTTGGGCGTGAAAGTGCCGCTGCTGGTGAATGTGTGGATGGTGAAGCCGCCCGACGCCGTGATCGTGCCGCCGGTCGCGCGCTGCGCGCCTGGATAGGCGATGATCACCACGCCCGATCCGCCGGCGCCGCCGGTCAACCCACCGCTGGCCGTACCGCCTGCGCCGCCACCGCCACCGCCGCGATTCGCTGTACCGGCCGAGGGGTTGCCGCCGCCACTGCCGGGAGAGAGGCCGCCGCCTGCGCCGCCGCCGCCAGACCCGCCGGCGCCGCCCTGCACCAGCGAGCCGGAGACAATATTGCCGCCGCCGCCGCCGCCGCCGCCATAGGTGACCGATCCGCCGCTGATGCTGCTCGCCGTGCCGGCCCCGCCTTTCGGGTCGGACGCTGTGTTGCCGCCGGCCTGGCTGTCGCCGCCGCCGCCGCCGCCATTGCTGCTGCCGGCCGCCGCGCCGTTGAAGCCGGTTCCTGTTCCGGCCGCGCCCGTCGAATAGCCGCCGCCGCCGCCATTGGCGCCCGCACCACCCGCCGCATTGGCGTTGCCGCCCGCGCCGCCACCGCTCGCGCTGTCCGAGACGCCGGTTCCGACCACCGATGATGCGTCGCCGGCCGTGTTCGCCGCGCCACCGGCCCCGATCGTGACCGTGTAGGAAACGCCCCTGAATAGCCGGCGCGACACGGCGGAGACATCGCCGCCGCCACCGCCACCGCCGGCCGCCGTTCCCGTCGAATTGCCGCCGCCACCACCGCCGCCGACCAGCAGGATGCTCGCGCGCACGCCCGACCCCGCCGCTGCGAGCGCCCGGCTCATGACGCGTAATTCCCGATCCACGCACCCCGCACCACGCCGCCGGACTTGCTGAGCAGGACGCGCGCATAGCCGCTGGTCGGAAGCGTCGGCGCGATCGTGTCGAGCCAGACTACGCCGATCGTCGACCATGTCACCGAATAGGCGGTTCCGTCTGCGATCAGCAGCTCGACGCTCTGCCCGTTCGCCAGGTTCGTGGCGGTGGGCGTGCGGTTCGCGCCCAGCGTCCAGAACTGGATCGAGCCATTTGCCGGGTCGATATCGACCGAACCGCCATCGGGAATCGTATAGATATCCTCGGTCGGCGTGCCGTCGAAGATCACGCCCGACAGCGTCTTGTGCGTGAGCGTCTGCGTACCTGTCAGGCTGACATCGCCTTGCCCGGCGAGCAGCGCCCAATTCGTGCTGTCGGCCGACGGATCGATCGAGCCCGCCCCGTTCGTCTTGCGCCGATAGCTCTTATAATCGACCGGCGACCAGCGAACGTCGCCGATCGCATAGGTCGTGCCCGTCACCCAGATCGCCGCCCCGCTCGCCGCGACGGCCGACGCTGCCGCAACTGCTGCAGTGGCGGCATCGGCCGCCACGTCGGCGGCGATATCATCGATATATTCGCCGGCAGCATTCTGCTGCAGTACTCGTGACGTCATCTCGCTCAGGAACTGATCCATGTCGGCCGAGAAGGTCGACGGGCTCGCCGATCGCGACGGCGTGGTCGTAAAGGGCGTGATCGTGGGATAGGTCATCAGACGAGTCCTCGAACTTCTAGGTTGCAGCTGGATATCGCCTGATCGGAAAGCACGACGTTCAGATCGGGATAATAGCCATAGACGACGGTCTCGCGCCGGGCCGGATCGCCGATGAAGACCATCGGCGTGTCTCGCATTGACGCCAGGAATCGCTTGATCCCGGCAACCTGCGGCGTCGGTATCGCGAGGGCATATTCGACCTTGTCGACATATCCCCGTGGCGCGATCCGGATCGCCCCGAAGGCATCCTCGGTCTTGACCGAATAGGACTGGATGCCGACCGATGTGCCGAACAGCGCCCCGCCGATCATTACATGTCGGCCCAGCACCAGCTCGCCGCACCGGGCCGTCTCCGCACCCGCGTCGATCACCACCTCGATCGTCGCGTCGCCATAGGGCGGCAGGTCGACGAAGGTCGCCTCGTCGAGATAGATGATCGGGTTGAAGCAATAGCTGTAGCCATCGACGATCAGGCTGTTGTCCTGAAGAGATACCGGCTCGTCAAACACGGTGCCGTCCGAAGCCGATGTCACCGTCACCCGGACGGACGAACCCGACAAGCCGAAGGCGCAAAGCGTGTTGATGATCTCGCCGGGCGTGTAGGACACTTCGATCGTGCCGGCGCGCACCGTCTGCAGGCCGATCGCCCCGTCATGCATCTTCCAGCGATTGGTCAGGCCCAGATCCTGCCAGGTCGCCACATCGGCCGCAGCGCCGATGTCAGGCCTGTCCGTAGTCGATGGGTCCGCGACCACCTCATAGACCCGGTGACCGTACATCCGCACCGTACCTTTGACATAGGTGCCGGCGGTCCAGGCCGTCGCATCATCCTCGGGCACATTGGTCGAGGTCATGATCGTGTCGACGCCGGGCGTGCCATGCACAACCGAGACTGGGGGGATCACCCTCATGCCGCGTCTCTTTCCGGCGGCAGGCCCTCGCCGTCCCACTTGTCCGCGAGCTTCGAGCTTGTCAGCGTGTTCTTGGCGATCTCGAACAGATAGGGCCGCAGCGCCAGCGCCACCGCCTGCCCGATCGCGCCCGGGTCCGCTGAACCGGCGACCGCCGCGGCGATCTGGTCTGCATTCCAGATCCTGCTCGGCCCGGTCGCTTCCAGCTCCGGGCCATTCTCCCCGACGACGCGCAGGCCGCCGGCATGCATGCCGCCATCCGCGAACCCCGGAATGGACCCCGCTATCACGCCATAGGTCCGCTCCAGGCTCGCCGCCGTGATCGCCTTGATCCGCTGCAGCATCCGCCCATCCGTCGCCGCCGCGGTCGCAGCGTCGAGCAGCGCCTGCGACAGCCCCGGCAGCAGCTTGGCCGCATCGATATTCCCGCCGCGCGCGGCATCGGTGGCCGTTTGGAACTGCTTCTGAAGGCTGGCATAGCTCTGGCCGCCGGGCGCGAGTTCGCCCCGGATGCGGCGGACCTCGTCCATGATCGCGTCGCCCACCGAGTGCCAGGCATCGACGAGCCGCTGTGCCGTCGCCGCCGCCTCGGCCGCCGCCTGCTCGGCAGCCTGCCGAGCCTGTTCGGCCGCCTGCTGCGCCGCCTGCTCGGCCGCGATCTCGTCCTGCCGCGCCTGTATCTGGGCCAGCAGCGCCCGGTTGCTCGGGTCGACCGCGGCGAGGTCCAGTTCGCGCAGCTTCGCCGTGTCCCCGTTCAGTTCGAGCATTTGGCGCTCCAGATCATTGCGCTCGCGCAGGATCGACGCCGCCGAGGCCGCGTTTCGGGCGCCGCTGGTGATTTCGGCGAAGGCCGGCGCCAGCTGGAGCAGGGCCGCGTACATCTGCTGCCCGGACGCCGTCGTCAGATCCTGGGCCTCCACCAGTGCGCGGAAACTGGCGATGCTGTCCGGCATGGCGATGCCGAGCGAGTCGAACACCTTGCCCAGCTGCGCCGTCTTCGCCGCCGCCTGCTCGGCGTCCGAGTAGAAGGTCTGGAAATAGGCGCCGGCCGCGCTTTGATAATCGGAGACGCTGCCGAAGAAACCGGCAATCGCCATGCTCGCATCGGTGCCGAGCGAGGTCGCCGAAAGACCGAGCTGATCCAGCGAGCTGGCGACCGCCTCGACCGTCGAGGCCACCCGGATCAGCGTCTCGAAATAGCCCTCGCCGACCTGCTGGAACTTCTCCAGCCCGGCCACGGCATATTGCGCCATCTTGTCGGCCTGCGCCCCGAACACGGCTTCCAGCTTCTCCTGGATCTCGTCGCCGGTCAGGCCGTCGAGGTTGATCTTGCCGATGTCCACCACGAAGCTGTCCAGCTTTCCGGTGATCGCATCGAGATCGATGCCGAGCGGTCCAGCGGCAAGCTTGATCGCGTCGCCGAAACTGGTCAGCAGCAGCCCGAACTGGTTGGAGATATCATCGGCCAGAGCGCCATATTGCGTCGAATATTTGCTGCCGGCTTTGATGCCGAAGAACTTCTTCGTGGACTTGATGTCCGCGAAGGTCTGCCCGGCGAAACCCATCTCGTCGATTGACCCCAGCGACTGCGGGCCGCCATAGATGCCCGACCCGACGACGGTCTTCTTGGTCCCGAACAGCGAGCCGATGACCTTGCCGATACCGCCGAGGATGTCGCCGATGACTGGGATCTTGTAGATCACCTTGCTGAACAGGTTGCCGACAACGTTCCCGAGGAGTGCGCCCAGCGGGCCGAGCAGTAACGAACCTGCCATCGCACCAACGAGGCCACCTGGGCCGCCGCCCAGGGCTTTGCCAAGAAAGCTCGTCTTGAACCCCGTCTGCACATTCATCTTCCCGGCGACATCGTCGAGCCCGTTGCGCAGGACGAGGTTCGTGACCCCGCCGATCTGGCTCTCGATATTCTTCAGGCTCGCCGCCATCTGGCGCGTGAAGACCAGCGTCTCGCCATCGATGTCCGCCAGGAAGTCGACCGAGCGTTTGAGGCTCTCGCTCTTGGCGTCGCTGTCGCCGAAGACCGTGCCCTTGCCCTCATTGGACTGCGGTAGCTTGGCGCCGCCACCGCCACCGCCGAAGCCGAGCGATGCCATGACGCCGAGCATCGCCGCCACCGCCGGAAAGGCGTACGGGCCGAGCGTGGCAAACATGCGCGCCGCGCCGCCGGCAACGTCGATCGCGGTTCGCGCCAGTTGCACGATCGTCAGCGCCTTCTCAGCCGCCGCCATCGCCTTGTAGCCCGCGCTATGCTCCTTGAAGAACCCCTTGGCCGCGCCCGTCAGGCCGATCAGCGATGTCAGCTGGAGATCGCTGCTGCGCTTCTGGCGCTCGGCCGCGCTGCCGGCGGTCTTGTCGATCTCCTGCTGCCGCACGCCATATTCGCCGAGGATCTTGACCATGTCCCCGAGCGCCCGACCTCCCTTGCCGAAGGCCTCGGACAGGCTGTCGCCCAGCGAGCCGGCCAGGTCCGCTGTCAGCTCGAGCTGGTCATGCAACACCTGCAGATCATAGTCGGCGAGCCGCTGCACCCCCTCCCGGACGTCGTTGATCGCCTTCATCTGCTCGCCCAGATCGGTGGGGCCGCCCCACTCGACCTTGACATTGAGCTTCTTGTCCAGATCGACGGTCATTTGCCCCAGGAACGCGCCTGACAGTATATCGCCCAGCAGCGAACCCTTTTCCTTGGCCTCGTCTTTGAGTTTCTTTTCCGTGCGATCGTCGATCAGCTTGGCGGCTTGGCCCGAGATCCGCTCCTTCGCCACGGCGATCGAGTTGCTTCTCCAGTCGGCGTAGAACCCTGACATCGCCTTCTTCGCCTGCCCGAAGGCGCTCACATAGCCATCGGGGATCGCCTTGACCGTCGCCAGCGCGCCCGCGAAGTCGCCCGACAGCGCCTGTTTTGCGGCGGTTCCCAGCGCGATCACTGCCTTGCCGGTTCCCATGAACGCAGCCCAAGCGCCCGCAGCGAAATTATTTACCCATTCGAGGGCTGTCTTGAACGCATCTACGGCCCAGCTCTTGATCGTGCTGAAGATCCGGCCGGCGCCGAGCCCCTGGTCGATCGTCCGCCACAGGCCCTTGAACATGTCGCCTGCGGTAACGCCGACATCGGTCAGCTTCCCCATTTCCTCTTTGGTCAGGCCAAGCGAGGCCGCATATTTGTCCAGCTCGGCGGACTTGTTGATCTCGCCTTGGAACAGCTTGAACGCCGCAGCGGCGACGCCCGCCGCCACCGTCAGGGCGACCAGCAACGGGTGCGCGCTGAGGAAGCCGGTGATCAGCCCGATCACGCTCTTGCCCGTTTGGTTGAAGGCATCGCGTATCTGCGGACCCTGCTGTACGAACGCCATGAACGCCATGCGCAACGGATCGGAGCTGCCGGCGGCGGAGGCAAGCTGCACCCCCAGATCCTGCGCCTGAAAGGCAAGGTTCCGCATCCCGAACGCCGCCGCTTTCGCACTCGGTGCCGTCGCGGCCATACCCTTCGACATGCCTGCCAGATTGTCGTTCGCCGACCGTGCCGACGCCGCGATATCGCCCGACGCGGCCTTCACCGCCCGCTTCGCCTTGTCGAGATCCGACTGCAGCCGCGCAATCTCGGCGACGATCTCGATCGACAGCCGCCCGGCGGGGATTCCAGCCATGCGCGCGCTCCTCCAGCTATTTGTCTTTGCCAAAGGCGACCAACATCGCCTTGAACTGTTCGTCGATCTTGTCGCCCTGGGCCTGCGCCACCTCGGCTTCGTCGAGCATCGGCTCCGGGCAGTCCGGCTTCTCGGCCTTCTGCCTCTGCGACAGGAAGGCCAGGCTTAGCCGCCTGATCGTGCGCGCCTCCCAGACATCTAGTTCGATGCCGGTAAGGTGCTCCCACGCCGCGATGTCCTGCCAACCGATCGGACTCTCGCCCATCCCGCCGGCCACGGTCGGCCCGATTTCGAGAAACCATTCGGTGACATGGGGGGCAGGGTTCGGCGGCCAGTTGACCGCCTCTCCCTTGCCCTGCCTTGCCTTCAGCCGGGTGACCGGCTCGGGCTTCGGACCCGTCCCCTTGTGCTCTATGTCGGGCGCCGTGTTCAGCCAGGCGAGCTGACGGGTCCAGCGTTCGAGACCTTCTGCGAGGCCTTCATAAAATTTTCCCAGTTCTTCGTATCGGCCTCCATATGGTCACGAATGAAGCCGAGCAGCGGCGCTTCGTAGATGGCGCGCACAGTTTCCTTGTCCCCCCGGATCTCGGGGTACTCGAGATTATTGAAGCGCTTGGTGACCGCGCAGAGGAAGTCGACGATATCCTCTTCCTCATTGTCGAAATATGCCTCGGTCTTGCCATTGGCTTCGCGGGTGCGCTTCACGCCTTTGCGACGCCGCGCGGCGTTGGCCACCTGCCAGATCTTGGTGCCTGGGCCGAATACGGTGGCGGTCACTGGCGCGCCCTGCTCGTCGAGCATCGGCGATCCGTCGGGGTTCTTGATCGGCAGGTCGGCCACCTCGGCCACCTGTTTCGTAAGGATATTCACGGCCATGTTCAGTCCCTTCACGGAAGGATGGTGCCCCCGCCTGCCCTGCTCCGTGACGCGAAGGCAGGCGGGAACAAAAAACCCGCCGAAGCGGGTGGATCGGGGCTATGTCGCCCCATCGGATCACGGTCCGAAGCTGGTTAAACGGTGACGATGCCGTCGCTGGTGGTGCTCGCCATCTTGTACTCGATGGTGATCTGCTGGGTGGCGGGGGTGTTGTTGTCGCCCCATGTCTTCGGCCCGCCCATCACCAGCGCGCGGGCGTAGATCGTGCCCAGCACCGGATGATACAGCTTGATCGAATAAGCCGACGTGCTGTTGGTCGCCGCGGCCAGCAGCACTTGGCCGGCATCGGCGGAGTCGAGCGCGACGGTGATCGTCTGATTGCCCAGGTCATAGCCGCCCTTGGCCTTGTCGGTACCCGAGGACGCGAGATACATCACGCTCACCACCTGATAGACGCGGCTCGGAATCTGGCCGAAGTCGGTGATCTTCCCGACGTCGGTGAAGCTCAGCGCGCCATAGCCGGCGGCGTTGTAGGTTGCAGGTGCGGAAGCGGTAATGCCGAAGGTTGCCCCGGCGCCCGTGGTGAAATCAGTCATTCGGATTCTCCGTGGAAACCCCGATCACGGGCGGGGCAGGTTCATTGCCGGGGTTCGGCAATTTGGTTTAGCCGCGCTTGCGCAGCGGCTTGGGTACTCGCGCCGCGGCGGGCTTGTTCTCGACCAGGCCGCAGCCGGCGAGATCGCGGAACTGGTTGTCGGGGAAGGTCACGGCTTCACCCGGTTCGAACGTACGTCCCGACAGGCTGAAGCGCCGCGCCGCTATCCCGTCCATCACAGCGAAACGCCGGACTCGATGATGTTGAGCGCCAGAACGGTCGTCGACGTCGCGAAGCCGAGGAAGGTCGGGTAGGCGCCCGTGCTGAGATCCGCGACAGGGCAGATTCCGCCCGGCGTCGCGCTCAGATAATAGCCCACGCCGGCCGTCAGCGTGGCACCAGCGGTGACGTTGCCGCGGCGTGCGACGCCAACCGTCTGGCCGCTGGCAGCACCGTTGAGGGCCATGCCACAGGGCGATCGGGCGGCGGCAGTGCCGCTGTTCGCGTCGGCCAGCTTCAGCGTTCCCGTCGAGCTGTCCAGATACAGCATCTGGCCCGCGGTGATCGCCGCGCCAGCGATGCCGGAAAAGATCGTTACGTCGCCCGCCGGGGCCACGCTCGCTGCTGTTATGCTAAGGTCCGCCATTGGTAACTCCTATCTCGCCTGATTGTAGGTCACGATCGCGTCCTGGATTCCGACGCGGACGTCGCTCTCGGGCGCCAGCCCATCTGGCCCTTCTGCCTCGCTGTGCACGGTCACGTTCGTCAGCCCTGAGACTGTGGGGAAACGGCCCGCGTACAGCGCCCGCCGCACCTGCGCCCGCACCGCCGCCCGCGACGTCGCCGTCTCGGCATGGATGCGGATGCGGATGCGCTGGCGGACGTGCACCGTCGCGCCCAGGGTCAAAGGGTTGAGGTCGACGCCGCTGGGCGTCGTGATCTGGATCGCCGGCAGCGTGCCGGCGGGCAGCACGTCATCGGTGATGATCCGCGCCTCCGCCACCAGCGCCGTCAGGGGCGCGAAACCAGACAGCACCCCATAGATCGCCGTCGCGCCGTCCATTATGCCGCCTCGTCGAGCGGTGCGGCAAAGCCGGTCTTGCCCTCGACGAACTGGGCCAGCTTCACCTGCCCGGCGCGGATCGCATCATCGGCCCGGATATCGAGCGAAACGACCATGAACGGGTGCGGACGGACGCCCGGATGCGAGATCACGCCGGAAACGAACCGGTCGCCGATCTTGATAGCCTTCGCCGCGTCCCGGGCCGCAGCATTCCGGCCCGCCTTGCCGCTGCTGCTGCGCTTGAGGGTGATTTCGTGCGGCCGAATCCCGTTCTCGAACAGATAGCCGAGCCATCCGTCCTCGCGCGTTTCATCGACGTAGATGCGGATCGAAAATGTTCCGTCATCATGCTTGCGAGGCGAGCCCTTGCGGATCGCCTTGGCGATCTTGGGGCTGATCGCCATGGCACGCTGTCTCGCTTCCTCCACGATCGGATCGGCCATGGCCGTCAGCATCTGCCGCGCGCCGTTGGTCTGCATGTTCTTGGGCAGGAGAGACAGGACGCTCAACACGTCGTCCAGGCCCTTCACCGGAAAGTCGCGGCTCATGGCTCCTGCCCCTCCGTCGTCACTTCCTCGGCCACGATCTCGATCCCCTCGCGCCGGCCCAGCTCGGCCGGCATCGACACGATGCGCAGCGTCCGCCCGTCGAGCGTCACCCGCATGTCCGACGTGATGTCGTCGCGATAGCGCATGCGGATGCGGCACGGCCGGCTCGCCACATTCACCCCCTCGGCAATCCGCTCCCCCCGCGACGGCAGCATGTCCTG
Source organism: Rhizorhabdus sp. P4_G6 (assembly GCF_056401045.1). Lineage (NCBI taxonomy): Bacteria > Pseudomonadati > Pseudomonadota > Alphaproteobacteria > Sphingomonadales > Rhizorhabdaceae > Rhizorhabdus > Rhizorhabdus sp. P4_G6. The sequence continues at coordinate 51,169 of NZ_JBFUKC010000005.1, forward strand.
CACACTCGCCCACACCGTCGCGAAATCCGCCCACCCGGTAGTCGGCCGCCCGCTGGCATCCTTCGTCGACGTGCGGCTCTGGATCACGATCTCGCGATCGAGATCCCCCGCCTGGATGATCGAACCCGTACGCCGAGCCATCAGACCCGCCGCAGCTGGTAAGGTTCGAGAAGATCGGCGGCACTGTCGGGAAACGGCGCCGACCGATCGTCATACCATGTGGCCAGCGCCAGGCGCGCGGCCGTGGTGACATCCGCCGGCACAGCATTGTCGGCCCAGCCAACATTCCCCGTAACGGTGATGACGGCGCCGCCATCGGCTGTGGCAGGCCACTCCGAGCCGATTGCCGGCAGCAGCCGCACATGGTGCCCCGACATGACCGCCCGAACGTCCGACAACGCCTGTTCCGCACCGTCGGCGTCGAGATAGGCGACCGCGACCGTGTCCGGATCGACCGGTACACCGGGAAGCAGCATGAACGGTTCGAAGCGATCGAACGTCCATGTCCGATCGGTCTGCTCGTCGACGATGACGCCGAACTTGTTCTCCATGTGACTGACGACGGAGGAGATCAGGTCATTGATCGTGTCATCTTCCGCATCGCCGGCCCGCAACCAGGCCTTCGCTAGGGTGAGTGAGATCAATGCCATGATCGCCTCCGCCGCCCAGGTCAGGCCGTGCCGCGGATCGCCTGGCGACCGCGAACGACCGAGGCCGCGATCGGCGTCCCGGTGCCATGCGTGCCCGAGAAGTCGGCCAGCAGCTTGAGATAGCGTTTTCCGCCGATATAGCCGAGCTTCTGGAGCGTCGCGGCAGCGTGTGCGGCGGTCAGCGAGCGGATGATGCCGCTGGTGATCGTGGCTGGCGCCAGGCTGTCCTTGACGAGATCGTCGGCGGTAACGGCGGTGTAGGTCGAGTCGTCGTCGCTATGGGTCAGCACGAACTCGATCTTGTTGCTGCTCGAGAAGGTGATGCCGCCAACGCCGATGTGCAGCGACAGCACCGCGGCGCCATAGTCGAGCAGGTCGATGGCCGCCGGCGTATTGTCGGCGGCGAGGACGGCAGGCGCGATCGCCTCGATAAGCGAGATATTGGAAGCCAGGTCCCGTTCGGGGGTCATGACGATATCCTTTCGATGTCTGAAGGGTGAGGCGGCGATTGTGCCGCCGCCTCAGGCCGGTGAGCCCGACCGGGCTTGTTCAACGTCGATCTTCCGGCTTCGCGGGAGATCAGGAGGCGGCGAACTTCATCGCCTTGACGGCCTCGAAGTTCACCGCGCCGCCGCCAACGCGACGCCGCATGTGGAACTTCACGAACCCAGGCTGCGTGATGTTGTCGCGCACTACTGAGGTGCCGAGGCGATCGACGATCGTATAAGCCTCGGCAAAATCGCCGAACAGGATGCTGTAGCTGTTGGCAGCTATGGCCGGCATATCCTCGCCGTCGACGACGGGGAAACCGAAGATCGACTCGACCAGCGCCCCGTCCCGCAGGCGAAGGTCGACCAGGTAATTGCCCTGGCCATCCTTCAGCTTGCGCACCGCTCCGACAGTGCGCCGCGCCATCAGGAATTGCGCAGGCTGCCGATAGCCGGCCTTCACCTCGAAGATGAGGTCAACGAGCTTGTCAGCCGGGTTGCTCGACGCGAATGCGCCGGACGCGCCGGAAGCGACATATTGGAAGGTGCCCCAGCTGCGGGTGTCGTCGGCAGTCGAGGCAAAGCCATAGGTCATGATACCCTTGGGCTGCAGCACGCCGGTGCCGTTGACGAATGCCGCGTTCTCCTTCCGAGCGAACTTCGCCGCGGCCTTCATCGCGATCCACGCCTCGACGTCGATCTTGCCATCTTCGAGCAGCTTCTGCGTCACCCAGGGATAGGCATAGAGTTCATTCACCGGAATCCGCCACATGCCCAGCTGGGGAGTGTCGGTCTGGCTTCGGGTCGCCTTCTCGCCGACCCACTGGGCATCCATTTCGCCGTTGTCGATCGGGCCTTCGAGCGCATCGGTTCCGATCGCGACTACATTGGCGAGCTGACGCATAGGCGTCGACTCGTAGATCTTCGACACCATCCGGCCTGACACGTCTGGAGTCACCCAATAGCCGCCGGAAGGGTCGACCGCCACCTGCATCGTGGTCGCCTTGATTTCGTGACGCCGGATATATCCCGCCAGGTCGGCGCGATATTCCTTGAGCTGGTCAGGCGTGAACTCCTTCACGTTGATCAGCTCGGCGAAGTCGGCCGCAGCCTTGACTTCCTTCGCCACATCGCCGCCGGACAGCGCAAGCCGGTTGGCCTTCGCCTCCATTTCGTCCAAACGCTTCTTCAGCTCGACCTGGGCATCGTCGATCGCCTTGTTGAGCTTCTCGACCTCATCCTTGGTGACCGCGTCCTCGCCCTTCTTCTCGGCCTGCGACAGTCGCTGATCGTTCTTGGTCTTGAACTCCTCGAACGTCTTGCCGAGCAGTTCCACGGCATTCTTCACCTCAATGGTGAGATCGCCATCCTTGCGCTCAGGCGCCATAGCAATCGACAGGGGCGACGCGCCCGCGAGGAGCGCGCCCTGCTTTCCAATGAACATCGTGAAACCTCCGATTAGCGCAGGGCCGCAGCCGCTTTGCGCAGGGACAAGAGCACATCGGTGACCCCCTCACGGGACCGGTGCTCGCCATCACCTCCATCGCGGAGATGCTTCTTGACGATCGCCACCGCCTTCACGGCGTCGGCGCTCGACAAATTGAGTTGCGACCGCAGCGCGCGCTCCAGCTCGCGCGGGTCGAGATCCTGTTTGACGCCGGTGATCTGCGCCTCCGGCAGCATCGCAAAGGTGACCGGCGATATCTCCCACAGATCGACCTGCTTGAGCGATCGGGCACCGGTCACGCGGTCGATTTCGTCCTTGATGGTGCGATAGCCGATCGACAGCCCCTTGACCGCGCCGGCCGCGATCAGCGCGCGGGCGGCCGCGGCCTGCGGCACATCCATGATCAGCTGGCCTTTGACCTTCAGGCCCTTCTCGTCTTCGGCGATGTCGGTCCACACACCGATCGGGCTGTACGGATCATGCTGCCACAGCATGGGCGGGAGCGCCTTCTTGCGCTTCCACTCGGCGAGGCTGGCCTTGAACGCCCCCGGCAGCACGATATCGCCGCCGCGATCCATCAGCCCGAACACCGAACCATAGCCCTCGATCGTGCCGGTCGCGGCTTCGTCGCCCGCGAGCTTGATCTCGCAGTCGAAGGAAAGTCGATCCATTACTTGCTCCTAAGCGGCGTTCGGGGCGGCAGGTGCTTTGGGCGGCGGCAGATCACGGCCATCCTGCAGCGCCATGTTCGCCTCCACGATATATTGGCCGCCGCCTTCATCGGCGCGCGGGTTCATGTCTTCCAGATCTCGCCACTCGTTGGCGTTGATCACCCCGTTGCGGCGCTGGATCTGCAGACCCTCCTGCCGCGACTTGTAATCGCCGCGCATCATCGCGGTCAGGTTGAACTTAACCTGATACCCGTCGCGCTGCTCCTTCGCGGTGAGCAGGTTGACCTCGATCGACTGCTCGATGCGCGTTGCCCAGGGCACCAGCGTATGGGTCACATGCGCCAGGAACATCTGCTCGGCGCTGGCATAGGTGGCGGTCTTCTCCGACAGGCCGACCATGATCGGCATGACGCGGAATATCCGACAGATCTCCTCGATCTGAAAACGCCGGGTTTCGAGATGCTGGGCGTCCACACCCGTCATCTGCTGCGACAGCCATTTTGCCCCGCGATCGAGCACCATCGGCGTGCCGCGATCGGCCGCAGCGAACTTCTTCAGCCATTCCGTCAACTGGACATGCTGCGGCTCCGTTAGCGTACCGTCGACCGAATAGATCCCGCTCGGCATGGCGCCATTCTTGTGCAGGCCGGCATGGCTCTGCTCCAGCGCCATCGCCAGGCCGATCGCTTCGCGGGCCAGGCGCACGGTGTCCATGCCCATCCAGCCATTCCAGCTCACCCCGCGCAGATGCCACATGCTGCCCGACGGCACCTGGCGCCGGCCGCCTTCGAGCCCGTCGACCTCGTAGGTCAGGCTCATGTCGGCATGCCTGGTGACGGTCACCTTGCCCGGTTCGAGCAGGATCAGTTCGAACACGCGCCCGTTGACCCAGTTGACGAAGACGAATGCGTTCCCGACCAGCATCATATGGGCGACGATCGTCTCCCAGAATTCGAATGCGGTCTGCTTCCCGAACGGCTGACGATAGAGCAGCCAGAACAGCGGATGATCCCGCGCCAGCTCCATGCCGCCTTTCTTCAACGCCCGCATCAGCTTGCACGGACTCTGCGCGATCCCCTCGGCGACCACCTTGATGCAGGCCAGCACCGCCGCGACCTGCAGGGCGGTCGCATAGCTGACGCTGACACCCGACTTGCTGTCCGGCCCCATCAGGAAACCCGGCAGCTGGTCGAGCGTCCGCGCGGCCTTGGTCCCCAGCCCGAAGCTGTCGAACAACCCCCTCACGACGCACTACGCCCGGCCATGAACGCAGCAGCAACCAGCATGGCGCCGCCAACGATCCATCCCGCCGGGCGATAGATCTCGCCAGCGCCGACCGCGATCATCGCCGCACCAACGATGCCCGCCCCATCGCGGACGATGACGCCCGCGTTGCGGCGCGCCGAGGCTGCAAAGCTCTTGATCATGCCGCTTCCCAAAATGATTTCCCTGTCGACTCCGGATTCCGGCTCATCAGATGAAACGCGTTCAGCATCGCGATGAACGGGTCGATCTTGGCCTTTCCGGCGACGGACTTCTCGATAACCACGGCGCTGCCGCGCTGCTCGGCCTTCGCGTTGCCGACGCACCACGTCAGCAGCTCCTGCCCGCAATGCACCAGCGTCCCGTTCGCGAGCTTCCGCTCCGCGCCCCAGATGTTCGGCGAGAGGCGATAACCCTGCGCGACCGGCACCATCAGCTTGTCGCCAATGCCGGGCCGGCTCATCACCTCGTCGATCAGCGCCGTGATCCCCGCAGGATCGACGCCGACGCCATATTCCTGCGGCAGCAGCCCCGCCTCGTTCAGCATCACGATCAGGTCCGCGACCTCGCGCAGATCCTGATCGGGCTGTTCGATCAGCACCAGATCGCCCTGCTTGATGAAGTCGCGCAGCCTCGGCGCGATCTCCTTTCGCAGATCCAGCACCGAAGGGTGGCACCAGGCCTTCGCCCAGGCCATCCACCGCTTGCTCTCCCGATCGCGGCCAATGACGCTGGCGCCGAACAGGTCGTCCAGCCCACCGCCGTCGATGCCGACCGTCGCCACGTCCGACCGCGCCATCAGCTCGGCCAGGGTCACGATCTCCGGATCGACCGCTGCCTCCCAATGATCCGCCCCCCGCCAGCGATGCCGCCCGAGCCGCATGCCGATCTCGACGTTCAGATGCTTGGCGAGAAAGACCTGCTTCCCCTCGCCGTCGCCGCGCATCGCTTCGGCCAGCTTGTCCTGCAGCCACCGTGCGTCGACCGACCGGCCGATGTTCGGATTGGTCACGTAGAAGTTCGCCGGATCGAGATAGGCCTCGGCTTCCAGCATGCTTTCCGACCATTCGTACAGCACGCCCAGCTTGCGCGGATCGTCCAGCCTGCCGTCGCGGATGTCGCGGAACAGGTCCAGCTTTTCCTTGAACACGCCGGCCGGGGCTTCGTCGCTGTGCGTCGTCAGATAGACGACGAACCCTTCCGGCCGCGACACCATGCCGCCGGTCGCCTCCATCAGCATGCTCGACGCGTTCGGCCGCTTGCCGAACAGCCAAAGCTCCTCGACCAGGATGAACGCGGCCTTCTTGCCCGACACGATGTCGGTATCGGCCGCGACGACCTTCAGCTCGGCGCCCGTCACCAGATGCTTGATCGACCGCAGATGCTCGACCGGCTTCAGCAGCGCGCTCAGCTCCGGATCGAGCCGGACCATCCCCATCGCCGGGGTGAAGACGTTGTTCGCCACCTCCTTGGTCGGCGCCAGCACCAGCAACTCGGCCGAGTGGCGCCAGTTCCGGATGAGCGCCGTGATCATGATCCCGGCCGCGATCGTCGACTTGGCGTTCTTCTTGCTGATCAACAGCAGGAACTCTGTGATCAGCCGCCTGGCATTGTCCGCGTCATAGGCCCCGAAGATCGCGCCGACGAAGTCGAACACGAACTGCTCGCAGGCCTCGCCGAACGTCGGCTGACCGGGCACGTCGACGATCCGCAGCGACTTGAAGACGGCGAGCGCCGCCTCCGCCTCATCCGGAAACAGCGGATCGAACGGCACCAGCGAGCGCCGCGCGACGATCCGCTCTTCCCAATCCGGGCAGGCGGTCGACCACTGCATCAGTTCACCAGGCGGGGCTGCGGCGGCGGGGCGTAGATCCCCGCGACACGGCCCGCATCGGCCTTCGCCTTTTCCTTCTTTCCGGCGGGCGGCGCGCTGGCCGCCTGCGGCTGCCGGTTCGCCACGGTCTTCGCCAGCTTGGCGTGATCGTGACTCTCCAGCATCTTGTTCAATTCCTTGAGCGCGCCGACGTTGCCGCCCGCAGCTTCGCGCGCCAGCGTCGCCATGATCTCGCCGTCGAGCCGGAGCCGCGCATCCCCGCGCACCTTCAGCTGACGAAAATAATGCTTCCGCAAAGTCGGCGCCGTGATCCCGATCGCCGCCGCGATCTGATCCTCGGTCTTTTCGAGGGCCAGTAACAGCATGACTTTCAAGCGCTTTTCGGTGGTCACGACATGCGGCGGCCGACCGCGACCCGTATGCTCCGGCGGGATCTCGTCCCCGAGCAGATCGAAATATCGGTCAACCAAGAAAAAAATCTCCAAATGGGATCGGATGCGGTCTAGGGGCCGAGGGGGCGGCAGACTTTCGGCCCGCCCCCCCCTGCCGCGCAACATTGTTGCGCCTCGCCAGACCGCCCTCGACGCCGCCCCACCTCGCGACCGTGAAAATCGGCCCTGCTGACGGGGTTAGGCGCCACAACTTTCCTACTCGCTCAGCCTCCGCTCGCCCGCTCGGCCTGCTCCTGCCGCTGCTTCCAGCTGTCGTGGCAAGGCTTGCAGAGGGTCCAGAGGTTGAGGATGTCCCAGAACAGCGCCTCCACCCCGCGATGCGGCCGCTTGTGATCGGCGACCAGCTGCGACGTGTCCGTCTCCACCTTCCTGCATCGCTGGCAGGTGAACAGGTCCCGCACCAGCACGGCCCAGCGCAGCTTCTGCCACCGCGCCAGCTTGTACCATCGCCGCCACGGTTGCGCGTCGCGCTGCCGATCGCGGCCCTTCTGATCGACCGGCGCGGATGCCAGCCTGGGCGGCAGCGCGGCGAGCATCGACGGCAGACGCGTCAGTTTGCCCATGCACATGGCCCAGAAAGCACCGCGCCCGCCTCGAAGGGATCGAGACGGGCGCAGTGAAGGTTAGGAGAGGATGCTCAGGATTGGCTGCCAAGCCGATATCCCGAACGTACAGCTGAATACGCCTAAAACCCCCTAGAAACGGACATACAAAATTAGCATCCCTGAATATTCTAGGGCTTGACAGCCTCTAGGCCGCAGAACGCCTGGCGTTCAGCGCCTTGGCTATCGCGGTGATCGCGCGCGAGTAGCGCTTGCGCAGGCCCTCCGTCGTCCATCCGCCGGCCTTGCCGCCCATCCGCGCCCAGATCCACGGCCAGTCGGGCCGCTCGCCATCGTCGAGCACCTGCGCGACCAGCGCGATCCCCAGCACCCGCCGCGTCGGCCCCGATGGCACCCATGCCGCCACCCAGCCCATGGCTTCCGATGACAGCGCCTGTTGCTGGCGCGTGAAGGCGCGGGTGACGATCGGCTTGTCGTCGGCCTGCAGCTCCTCGTCCTGCACCATGCGCCAGATCGAGGAGCCCGACGCACCCAGCCACTTACGCTCGCGATCGGGAGACCGCACCACCACGGACATCGCCTCGATCAGCCGCTGTTCGACATCGACGAAGCGCCAGAACGTCGCCGGAACCGTCCCGGAACCGTCATGGAAGCTTCCCTGATCATCGCCGCCCATATCTTTGCCCTTTATCTCAAACACTTAATCTCAACCCCGGAAGGGTTGGAAGGATTGGAAGGATGATAGGTGGATTGTGCGCACGCATCTGCGCGCGCACCCGCACCCGCACATACGAGGCGAAGCCCCGAAAACGCTTCCGACCCTTCCAGAGGCGCAGAAATCCGCCATTTCACCCTTCCGTTCACCCTTCCGCCATCCTTCCGACCGGAAGGATCATAGCGGTACGTCATCATTATCGAAGGTCCGGAAACCGTCGTCGGGATCGCCCCATCGGCCGCTGTCGGAGGTGGGCGGAGGCGTGGCTGGCGGCGCAGGCGGGCCATCATCGACGCTGAACGTGGTGATCGCCTTGCCCGTATGGGGATCGACGAAGTCGGCCGGATCGCGCACGATCCGCATGCCGAGCCAGTACATCCCGTCCGATTGCTTCTTCTGATAGCCCTTGGCCGACATCGCCCGGCTGAAGCCCTTCTGCTTCCACTCGGTCTCGTCGGCGCATTTGCACCACGCCTGAAACAGCTCGTAGAGCTTCGAGGAGCGCGCCGTGCTTTCGGGATCAGGCACGGTGCAGAGCTTGAGGAAGCGCGCCAGCGGGTCGTTCTCCGCCCGATATTGCGCGGTGTCGCTGGTCACGTCCTCGGGCTCGATCAGCCCATGTTCGAGATAGTCCATCAGGCCGGCGACCAGGCGGTTGAAGATGCCGCTCAGCTCCGGCGCCATCTTGTCCTTTAGATAAGGATCTTTCTGGCGCGATCCGTGCGGGTTGGTCTCGTCGATCACGCGCTCGCCCCAATGGATCAGCTTCACGCGTCGCCAGATGCCATCATCGGTCTGCCGAATGTCGGGCTTGTGATTGCCCTGCACCGTCAGCTTGAACTGGATCTTAAGGTTGAAGAACCCGCGATTGAGATGGCGCACCGGCACCGGCTCGCCGCCGGTCACCAGCTTGATCAGGCCCGTCGAAAGCTTCGCCCCTTCGTCGGGCTCGGACGTGCGCAGCAGCCGCACGCCGCCCAGCTTGGCGAGATCGGGCGATGCCTGATCGCCGCGCTTCTTTATGCCCTGGTCTAGGAAGCTTTCGATCGGGATGGTGTCGCTGTAATCGCCCAGCGCCTCGCACCATATGTCCATGACGGTGGACTTGCCGTTGCCGCCGAGGCCGTACCAGAAATGGAGCATCTGCAGCCCCACCTCGCTCGTCATCGAATATCCGCCCCACGCGTGGATGTAGCGGCGTTTCGCGGGCTTCGGCTGCGCCCATTCGATCAGGTCATCATAGATCGGGCAGATCGCCGCCGGATCGTAGATGACCGGCGCCAGCTTGCTCAGCAGATCGTCGCGGCGATGCGGCGTCAGCGTCATCTCGGCTCGATATCGGTCTTTCCCATCGACGATGCCGAGCGGCACCTTGCGGAAGCGCAGCGTGCCGTTCAGCACGTTGATCGCCAGCGGATCGGTATCGAACTGGTCGACCCGCACCGCGAGCCAGCTGCGCGCGATCTGTGCGATGGCGGAAAGCTTGCCCGATGCCTCCGACGTGCGCCCCCACTTGCGGATCACGTCCGACCAGAGCGGATAGCCGCGCGTGTCGAGCACATAGTCGATCGCGTCTTCCTGCTCGCCGGTCTCGATGAACAGGGCCAGCTGCTTCTTCTCGCGCGGCGTCATGTCATCCAATTCGACATGGTCGACAAAGGGCTCCTTCACCCCGCTCAGCGCCACGAAAGCCGCCTCATCCTGTATCGCCCGCACGGTATCGAACACGGCCTGCATGACGACGGCCGGCACGCTCTTCTCATCCTGATCGAGCGCGGCCCAGCGCCGGCCATCCCATCCCATCCAGCCCAGCGCCGGTGACCAGCGGAAGTCGCGGCCGAAGCGCGCCCGGAACCGCTCGGCATTGCCCAGGTCGGTGTGCGGGAAGTACAGGCACTCGCGGTTGATCTCGTCGGCGTCGCGTTCGTCGCCATCGCCATCGTCCCCCCGGCCCCCACCAGCATCATCGGGGCCGCTCCCTTCCGCCCGGAAGCTTTGCAGGGCTTCCCCCGAGTTGGGGGCCGGGGGCGGGGGGCGAAGGCGGGCCGAGGATGACGGCCTAGACCGCGAAGCCCGCGCGCGGGCAGCCTCCTCGATCTCGCGAAGGTCGCGCGGATTCGCAGCGCCGGCCGTCAGCCCGCGCTCCAGCGTTGCACGCGCACCGTCGGGATCGTCATTCGCCGGCATCCGGTCGATCACCGCCTGGATCGCGGCGCGCACGACATGCTCACTGATCGCCCCGGCGGCCGCCAGCGATCCCATCTTCAGCCCGGCATGAAAGATGCCCTGGTTGCGGCCGTTATATTGGCCGCCGCCCTTCGGCGTCGCCGCCAGCTCCTGGCACTCGCCATCGAGCGCCGACAGAGCATATTTGCGCACCGAGTCGCCCACATCCCGACCGGAACCGTCCGGAAGGGTCGCGCTCGATCGCCCGGAGGGCGCGGGAGGGGGCGGCGTCGAAGAGGGGGAAGACGATGCGGACGCCGGCGTCCCGCCGGCGGCGTTGCCTTTGGTCGAGCGCGTGCCGCGCTCGCGCAGAGCTTGGATCAGCGCTGCCGGCGCCTCGACCGGATCGATGTCATGTCGGCCGGTGAGCCAGCGATAGCGGCCCTCCGTCCCATCCTCGCGGTACAGGATCGAAGGTGCCACGACGATGTAGCCGCCCTTGCCGCGCACATCGACATGGCGCGGCAAATTGCCACGGTTGGTGATCGGCTCGCCCTCCGGCTGCCGGTAAATGACATGGACGCCATCGGATTGAGTTACGGAAGTCAGCGAGATCGGCAGCGCACAGCCGATCTGCTCCTCGGTCGCCGCCTTCAACCCTTCCAGCTCGAAGATCTCGCCGGTCGACTCGTCATGACGCGGATCGAAATCGAGCGCGAACAGTCTGTTTCCGCCCATCGCGAGCCCGATCATGGCCTGCGGATGCTGCCGCCACCAGGCGCGTATCCGCCCCTCGTCCGTGGTCGCGTCGTTGCAGCCCTTGCCGGTATAGGGCGACTTCGCCTTGAACAGCTTCGGCTTCGGCCCATCGGCCGTGCGCACCTCGATCGTCTCGTCGCGCTCGCGGCAGGGGAACACCTTCCATCCCCGGCGCGCATAACGCAGCGCCGCCGTACACATCGGCGACGGCAGAGACTCGTTAACACCCATCGAAATGCACCCCGCCCCTAATTCGACGCCCTCAGTCAGGCCGTCTCTCCGGCTGTCACGCCCAGGCGCGGGCGTTGGCGGTGAAGGTTAGAAGGGAACGTCATCGTCGAGATCGCCGGGGTCGAAGGGATCGCTGCGGGAGCTGCCGGCCGTGCCGCCGCCATCGCCCCAACTGCCGGCCGAACCGGAATCCGATCCGCCGCCACGATCGCCGCCCTGCGCCCCATCGAGCAGCACCAACTTGGCATTGAAGCCCTGCAGCACCACTTCCGTCGTCCACTTGTCGACGCCGGCGTTATCGGTCCACTTCCGGGTCTGCAGCTGGCCTTCGAGATAGACCTTGCTGCCCTTGCGCAGATAGCGTTCGGCGACGTTCGCGATCCCCTCGTTGAAGATCGAGACGGCATGCCATTCGGTCTTGTCCCGCCGTTCGCCGGTGTTGCGATCTTTCCACTGCTCGGAGGTCGCGACGCGCAGGCTCACCACCTTGCCGCCATTCTGGAAGGATCGACTTTCCGGATCGCGGCCGAGATTGCCGACGATGATGACCTTGTTGACGCTCGCCATTAACTCTCTCCCATCATCGCCAGCATCGGCGCATCCGCCGCCCAGCCGAACCGCGCCGCATCGTCAGGCCGCCACAGCCGCTCGCGCGTCCCCGGCCCGATCGGCTGCGGCGGCATCGGCGCCGCGCCCTTGATCCAGACAAACCAGGCATAGGCCGTCGCCGAGCTGGCGGCCGGGTCCCAGCGGCCGAGCACCATCGGCACCCGCTCGCTGAACGGTGCCAGCGCCGTCATCGGCCGATCGCCGTAGAGTAGCGGATAGCGGCCCACGCCTTCCAGGAACTGCACCCGCAGCAGCAGCGCGACGCCGCGCCGGGCGCGATCGAGCGCCCGCGTCAGAAAGTCGGCCGCCGGCTTGAACGGTGGGTTCGTCGCGATCCAATCCCAGCGCGGTATGTCGAAGCCGCGATCTTCCGCGAGGAAATCACGGACTTCGCCATGGCCATGGCCATGCACGTCGCTCGCATAGACGCGCTCGAAATAGTCGGCGAACGGGATGGCCATATGCCCGGCCCCGCACGCGCATTCCCACACGCTGCGAGCCTCAGGATCGAGCCGCAGGATCAGCTCGGCGCCTGCACGCGCCGCCCATGGTGGTGTCGGGAAATAATCGAGCTGCCGATACAGCGCGGTCGCAGCATCGTCGCTCTCGACATCCGCCGCCGATCGCCGCGCCATCACGGCCGTGCTGCCGCTGGCGGCCGTCATCGCCGCACCTCGCCAAGCACGCCCCGGACATAGGTCACCAGCTGGGGAACATCCTCAACATAATGTCCATCAAGGATCGGCACGCGCGGCGCCGCGATGCAGGCGCCGGCCAGGATCACCCGCAGCAGCTCTTCATGCCGCCGCTCGACCTGCTCGATCGCCGCCCGCTCTCGCTTCCGCCTGCGCCAGGCCAGCTCGGTCATGACAGCGAAGCCTCCACCAGCTGCGCCACATGCGCAGGCACGTCGAAGAAGCCGAGCTTGCCTGGGCACGGGATCAGCTCGATCGGCCGGGCATTGCGCAGCACGAACCCATATTTTCCGAAGAACCAGCGGCTGTCCGAGGCCGACACGCAATCGACGATATCGACAATCCCGACGATCCCGCCCAGCGGCAGATCATGCGCGCGGATATACTCGCGATCCTCTTCCAGCGACAGGCTGGCATGGATCAGCACCTGCCCGCGAAACTTCGTCGGCCAGTCGCGATTCTCCACGTCCTTGCCTTCGTGAAAGATGCGGTGGCACCAGGGCTGCCGGATGCTCAGCGCCTTCATGCCGGCATCCCATTATACTCGACGCCATCGAGCAGGCGGCCGGCTGCCTTCTTGCCTAGCGGTATGACAAGATTCTCCGGTCCAGGCCGCTCCCCATCGTTCAGAACATGCCGGCCGGCATGACTCGGATCGCGTCGGCCGTAATCGTCACGCTCCGAGTCATATGGAGCCCACGCGCCCCATTGCTTGAACAGGAACGGCACCCCAGCAACGGCGCACTGATCGCGCAGGCTCCGCGCCCAATCCGGATGCATCGGCCGCGCACCGGGGCCGCTCTCGCCACCGGCGACGATCCAATCTAGTTCCGGCTGCTTCCAGCTAGGGATGTCATTCCACAGCGGGTTCGGCAGATACTCCGCGATGTGGACCGGCCCCAACAGCGGCTCCGCCGAGATCCACCGCTTCGCCGCTGGCGTGGCGAGCAGATCGGGGATGCGCTCATCCGCCGCCCGCTGATCCTCAACGGAGACGCCGAGCCAGACGTTCGGAAGGGGCCATGTGGAGAACGTGCCACTTCCCCGGCCAAAGCCGGCTGCTTGCCCGGTCGCGTCCATGAGGTCGAGCATGTTGCCCAGCCAGTCGGCATTTTGGAACCGTTCGAACCATGCCCGCATCCGATCGGCCCGCTTGGTCAGCACCTGAAACTGATGCTGCGGGCAGAGCGCCATCACCGCGAAGACGCGGTCGATCCACGCATCGCGCACGGCTTCATGGAACAGGTCGCCATGCGCGACGACGAAGATCCGGCGCGGCCGTTGCCAGCGCAGCGGTTCCGTCAACCATCGCTCGTTAAAACGGACCTCGCCGGTCCATACCGGCCCCGCCTTCGTCTCGGCGGTCAGGCCGATCCGCGACCTATGATGCCGCAGCCGCGTCCCCGCCAGCTTCATCGCATAGCAGTTGGTGCAACCCGCGCTGTGCACCGAACAGCCGGTGATCGGATTCCACGTCGCGTCGGTCCACTCGATCGGCGTATTGTCAGCCATCCGCCGTCTCCACGACATCAGGCACAAACAGGCCGGCCAGCAACCCGGCCGCGCAGGCGCGCATCCTTTGCCGCGCGAAGCTGATCTCGCCCTCGGATACGTCGATCCCGGCGCCACTCTTCAGCGCGTTGGACTCATCGAAGATCCACGCCGCTGCTGCCTCTATGTCTGGCGACACCTTCATCGCGCCAGCGCCTCAAGCTCGGCCAGCTCCGAGCGCAGCTTCGCAATGCGCCGTGGAAGGCGCAGCATGCGATCATAGTGGATACTGTCCAGGCGCTGCAGTTCGAGGGCTTGTTCAAGCGTCCGTTCGCGTACCGGTATCGATCGGAGCGCATCGATGCGCGCGACGATCTCGGGCAAGCTCAGCCCGCAACGCTTATACCCGCCGCGCTGCGGGACAGCCGGCCTCAACACGCCCATCACGCCACCTTTCTCTGCTGATTTTCCCATTCGGCCGCCCATCGCCGCCCGATGCCGATCGGCACGCCCAGGCTCTCCGCGATGTCGACGATCAGCCCCTTGCCCAGGTGATCGAGCCGCGCTTCGAACGCTTCGCGCCGATCCTCGAACGGCGCGACCGCCGCCGCGAAGCAGGTGGCGCAGCGATGGACATGCTCGCCGTCGACCACATCGAACTTCCAGCCCTCGGGCAGGAAGGCCGCTGTCAACGCCCCGGTTTTCTGGTTGCGCGTCTCGACCGCGTCGGCCTCTTCACCGCAGCTGTCGCACACCGCGACCGCAGGCTCACCACGCCGGATCATGCCACCGCCCTCTCGGGCTGCAGGATGAAATCCCCCCACTGCTCCGCCATCGCTGCAGCGATACCGGGGAAAAAGCGGGAGCGTTCATGGCCCGACTTCCCCTGATGGAAGTAGTAATTATAGCGCCGCCCCGCCCTCGGCCCGCTTCTACGAATGCAGAAATCAGGCTTAGGCAACGCAACGGATTTTGTAGGCATGAGGGGCGGGAGGTTACGGAGCCAGAGGCAAACCTTTTTCTGGACGGCATCGCCGAATTGCCACGGCTGCACCGCCTGGGCGGGCTCCTGATAGTTTACGATGCGGGCTTTGGCGTGACGGTGCATCATCGGGTTTTCGAGCGCGACGTGCCGGATCGGGGCATTCCAAAGCGCGGAAAAGAGAGCAGCGCCGTCGTCCAGTTCGCGCCACATCTGGTCGAGCGTTTTCCCCTTGGCAGGCCGAGTGAGCCAGCAAATCCCGCTGTTGCACAGGCGCGTGCAAGGCGGGTGCGCGACGATCATCAGATCCCATCGCTCGTCGAGCACATCGCGAACATCGCCACGAATATGGCGGTTGCTGCCCTTCTCGTCGGGCAGAAGATCACAGCTCCACGCGTCGAAGCCCTGCGCGAGAAAAGCGTCGCGGACGGTGCCTGAATATTCGCAGGCGACAAGAACGGCCGGCGCGCTCACTCGCCCTCTCCGACAAACAGCGCGACGGGAGGATGCCCGACGCCCAGCACGCGCAGGTAGATCTTCGACCCGCCTACGATCGCCGCGATCTCATCAGGCGTCGGCTCCCAGGCAGACACCATGCACGGCACGTCGCCGTTCATTTCGTCACGGATCGGCAGGCCCACGCACGGGCCGCTCGTCTCGGGCGTCCAGCCGGTGGGAGCGCCCAGGACACGCGTGCAGCCGGCGATGCGAGCGATGATCACGCCACCACCCCCGTGCAGATCTCGCGCCCCGCGCGATCGAGCTTGCCGACGATCGTGATGATCCGCTTCGGCTCAAAACAGCTCGCGTCGTTGCGGATGAACCCGTCGTCGCGCAGGCATTTGAGCAGGTAGCTCGCCCGGTCCCCGTTCTTCAGCTCGGCTTTCTCCGCCAACGCCCGGTTATACGGACAGGGCTTGCCCGCTCGCGCGAGCGCGGTCAGCACCGCCAGCAGCCGCTTCTGCTCGTCGTCGCGCGGCGCGATCTCGCGCGCGATCCGCAGGGGCTTCGCCGCAGGTCGATAGCCCTTGTCGAGCCGCCGGATCACATATTGCGGCGGCGATACCGATGCATCGCAAAAGGCGAACACGATGTCCCGATTGGCCAGGTCGCGCACCAGCGGCAGCGCCTTGGTCCACTTGGGCAGCGCGCCCTCGGCATAGGCCAGCTCCGCGCCCACCGCCGCCGCCTCCACCCACTCGATCAGCTTATGCGTCGGCATCGCCGCGCCCGTGCCGCCGATCCGCACCGGATGCATGATCCCGATCTCGCGCACCTTCCCCGCCCCCCGTTCGCCGCTCCCACCTCTCCGCTCACCCTGAGCAGGATCGAGCGTAGTCGAGAGCCGTGTCGAAGGGCCGTCCTGAGCAAGCACTGAGCCTGCCGAAGGCCGCGTCGAAGGATCAAATTGAGCCGCCATCATGCCCGCCGCTCCACCAGCTCGACGCCCAGAGCATCGGCCAGGCACTCGACGATATCCGCCGCCGATCCGCGATCGAGCGCCAGCGATATCCCCTGCCCCGTCAGGATGTAGCGGTTCTGCCCGCTACCCCGGACGCAGCGGAACAGCTTGCCGATCGCCGTCTCGCCCAGCGTGCCGTGAACAATCGGAAGGGGCGACGATGCAGCCGGGGGGGCAAACTCTGCCGCATCGTCGCCCAACGCCGCCGGAGGCTTCGGGGGCAATTCCCCGGCGTCGCTATAGGATTTCGTCCAGTCGCAAAGGGCGATCTCGCCGCCGCTGATCTCTTCGAGCGCGATCGCCTGCCGCGTGTCGATGTCGACGCGCGCCGCCAGCAGATCGGTGATGCTGATGCCGATCCACTCCACCGCCGCGACCCGCGCCGGATGATCGCCCATCAGCCATCCGGCCAGCTTCACCTTCCCGGCAGTCAGCTCCGGCATCCCGCCGACATCGCCCCAGATCGCCCACACCCATTCGATCAGCCGCCGACCGCCGGCCTGCGTCTCGATCAGGTGACTCGGAATGTGAAAGCCCCCCGCCATCGTCAGCCCTCCACTTCGATCTGTTCGAGCAGCGCGCGCAGCTCCGCCGCCTTCGCCACCAGCTGCGCCGCTTCGGTCACAAGATCCCCGGCCCGCACCTCGCGCGCCGTCACCCGCCCATCCGCCAGCGCGCGCAGCAGCCCGGCCGACACGTCGGAATATTCGGTCGCCAGCTCGGCCAGCCGCTTGTGGAAATCCGCCGAGCTGGGCCGCGACACCGGCAGCGGCACGAAGGTGCCACCGGCCCGCCCGCACATCAGCCGCGTCAGGTGCGGCCAGCCCGGCAGGCCCACCGTCACCTCTTCCAGCTCGATCGCCGCGTCGATCGGAATGAAATGATCGACCGTGGCGAGGCTGTAATCGGAATAGCTCTGCTGCCGCTTCACCCGCTGTGCGAACTGTGCCGCCCGCGTCGGCCCGCCGGCCGCGTCGACCAGCTCCCCGGTCGCCCGCTTGATCGCCAGCCGCTTGGGATCGAACCGCACCATCCGCTCAGGCATCGGCCGTCCCCCCGGTGGAGTAAGCCGTTTTACCAGTGGCGGCGCCGGTCGTTTCGGACTCAAGCGTCGGGCTATGAACAGCCTCGACCACGCCGCAGAATATTCGGATCTCCTGGCCGATCGCATCGCCCAGCACGATGATCGCGCCGAACCCGATCAGCCCGACCAGGCTCAGTGCGGTGCCGACGATGATGAGGCCCCCCGCGTCGATCATGGCTGCTCGCCCGCCTCGAATGGCAGCTCGGGATCTCCATCCAGCTCCGCGAGCGCCTGCAGGGCACTGGCCAACTCGCCGGATTTCCCGCGCGCCACGGCCGCAAGCTGGAGATGATCAAACCTCGCCTCGGACATGCCGACACGCCGCCAACCGTGGACAGTGGTGTTGGGCGTGCGGGTGAGGCGGGCCACGGCAACGGTCCCACCGAAATGGTCGAGCACAACGGCCGCGCGGGTTCCATCCAGAGACGTGGGGTTGATGTCGGCGATATCCATAGTGGCGGCATACTTGCGATAATCGCAACGAACACGCAAGCGAAAAGTTGCGATAGTGGAAATTGCGATAATCGCGCCGTTCCGCTCCATGGTCTGATGGAGATCTCGGACATCAAAGCCCGCATGACCGTGCTGGGGATCAAACAGGTACAGCTAGCCAACGCGCTGAACCTTTCGCCCGATCAGATCAGCAAATCCTTTTCCGGCATCCGTCGGTTCACCGCTGCCGAGATGGACATAATCCGGGCGATGCTGGCCGAGACTCCTCCAATCACGCTGGACGGCGCGCTGCCTACAAGAGGCGTTCCGATCATCGGCAGCGTCGCCGCCGGCAACTGGCGCGAAGCGATCGAGAAACCGCTAGGTCATGTGCCCATGCCCGCGGCCGACATGCCGCCAAATGCCGTCGCCCTGCGGATCGAAGGCGACAGCATGGATCTGTTGGTCAAAGACGGGGGCACTATCATCTTCGATCCGGATGATAAGTCCCTATATCCAGATCGTTACTATGTAGTGGTGAACGGCGGCGGAGAAGCAACGTTCAAACAGTTTCGCGCCGACCCTGCTCGCCTAGTTCCCTGCTCGACCAATCCGGCGCATCGCGAGATGATTATTGGCGGCGGCGACGATTTTCAGATCGTCGGCCGAGTGATCTGGTACGCAGGCCGGCTCTAAGCAGCAGCCTGGTCTTCAAGCGCAAACGCCTGTTGTATTCGTCCAGGCACTATATCGAACCACTGCCCGTAGTCGTCATAGGCTCCGAGCCCCAATCCCACGGCATCGCGCCGCGCCTCCTCCTTCGTCTCCCGCCATGGGCCACGCGGCTTCTCGAAGCACAACACTCGATACCAAAGCACAGCTGTCAGCATTTCCCACCTTTGCCGATTCGCGTTACGACGATGGAACAATAGAAGAACATAAATCAATGGCGTTTCAATGAGTTGCGATAGTGGCAACTTTTTAGCTTGACTGATACGTTGCGATAATCGCAATACGCAGCCGTCAACAACGACGGAGGCACCGATGCTCAGCCCATCTCTCTCGACCGAGACCCCTACCCGCACCCGCCGCGCCAAGCGGGCACAACCCCTCTCCGCTCATCCTGAGCAAGGGTTGAGCCTGTCGACACCCGCGTCGAAGGACCAACCGCCAGCGCACCTCAATTTCAGCTTTGACGAATGGTTCAAGGCGAACACCGAACTGCCGCGCCAGGCCTCGGGCTGGACCCCGGCCGCCCGCCTCTACGCGGACTATCTCGCCTTCTGCGCCGCCACCGGCGTTCCGGCCAGCTATCACCTGAACGACGCCGCCTTCGCGGAGCGGATGCGCGCCGCCTGCGACCGCAGCGCCGACATGCGCAAGGTCAGCGAGGGCACGAAGCTGGACTACCGCCTCTGCTGGCCGCGCTTCCTCCGCCCCGCGATCCGTGTGCCGTCATGATCCGCCGGCCGCCCCCGATCCTCCGCCTGATCCTCGCCGGCACGCTGTCGCTCGTGATCTGGCTGCTGATCGGGGCGGCCGCCCTGCTCTAACCTCGCAGCGGCCCCGGCCGCCCGATTGGCTAATCGCGCCGACATGGCGCCTGCCACCGAAAGGATAGCGCCCATGCGCTGCTACCGTACCCCTGGCGGCCGATGGTTCGGCACCCAAGCCGACGCCCGCGCCGCCTGCCTTGACGAAGCTTGTCCCAGCGACGCCTGGGTCGAAGTCGACGTTCCCACCGATAAGCCCGGCCTGCTCGACTGGCTTCATCTGAACTGTGGCCCAGCGACGGTCGAAGCATTCCGCGCCGAGCGCGAGCTGGATAAGCTCCGCGAGCGCGAAGCCGCTGCGATCGAGCGCATCACGCCCAGCGCACCGCCCCCGATCCAGCCGCCGTCGCGGCCGGCTGCCTCTGCCGCGCTCGATCTCACGGCGGCCGAAGAATTCATCCAGGCCGCCGACCATCGCCAGCTCGCCAGCATCATGGAGAACGCCATCCTCCGCATGCGCGAGCTGGGCCGGGAGGCCGGGCTGTGACCGATCAGCCCCGCCTCACAGCGGACGGCTTCCACCGCGAGTTCGCCGACCTGGCCGAGCTTATGGTGCGCGAGCGCGAACGCGCCTGGCCGGACATGATCAAGGCCGGCAAGCTCACCCAGCGACAGGCCGATCACCGCCTGTTCGTGATGCGCGCCATCGCCGAGATCTGGCGCTGCGCCGCCGACCGGCTCAACCCTAACAAGCGCTTCATGGCGCTCACCCGTGCCGAGGCGCTCGACGAACTGGCCGCAGCTCTCGAAGCCGCCGAACATCGCGTCCGCCAGAAGCCCACCGATAAGACCCGCACCCTGCAACGCGATCAGCTCGCGGCAATGCGCTGGTGGCACGCCCACTATCCGGCCGGGAAGATCTCCTACGCCCTCAACATGCTCCTGATGCTCCCCCACGACGCCCTGCAGCTGCAGCTCGGCGCCGGCGCATCCAACGAGAGGAACGCCGCATGAGCAAAGACACTCTCCGCCCCATCGTCGGCAACACTGAACGGGGGGCAATCAGTCGCGCTGATTTTGAATACCACCCGCTAGGCGAGGCCATCTTGAAGGTGCGACGGCGTGCCGCTGGCGATTTCTCGCCGGAGTTCAGTGGCAACCGCGGTGCAGATTTCGATCGGGGCTTGCTGGCAGCTTACGATGCTGTTTTCGAGGCATTCTCTAGCACAGCATCTGTCGACGCCCTGATTAACAATCTGCGCCAGCGCATCGACCGGGTGATTGAGTTCAGCGGACACGGATTCTGGTACACCTGCTCGGGCTGCCACGAGAGCGAAGACGGCTATCCGAATGGACATTACTCGCGCAGCGCCGTTCTGGGCTGCACGCTCGGCAGCGGCTGCTCTGAGTGCGGCGGGATCGGTGCCGTCTGGGATGGAACCGATTACGAAGACATGGCCCGTTGGATGCGCGAAGGCTGCCCCGAAGAAAAGCCGCCGTTCAACCGATACTCGGGTGTCGATGAGGCTATAGCCGAGTGCAAAAAGATGCTCGGCAGCACATTCGATATCCGCCGCATCCTTGCCGAGATCGCCGCTCAGTCAGCACCGGGGTGGGTCATAGTGCCCATCGAGCCGACACCGGACATGTACGCTGCGGCAGATAAAGTCGACTGGAGCAATGAGGACGAGCGCGCGACAGTAATCAACCTTTGGCAGGCCATGACCGGCAGCGCTCCAATCCCCGGAGCCCACCCATGAGCCAGCAGCAGCAGACCGCCAACGCCGCCGCCTTCGTCAAGGCGAACCGCCGCTCCCCGGTGATCGCCGGCGCCGCCAGCGGGCAGGGCGGAGAAGGCTGCCACTACACGCTCGCGAGCGGCCGAACTTTCACCCTCACCCGCGAAGAGTGCAGCCAGATCGAGCCAAGGTGGAAGCTATGAGCGAGCAGCAACAGATTGCCGCGCTCGCCGCCGCCAGCCAGGCCACCGAAGCCACCGCCGAGCTGATCCGCTTCGCCCGCGAGGGCACGAGCTTTCCCGGCCCGTTCGGCGATGTCGAAGTGATCGAGAAGCTCGCCGACGCTCTCAAGCTGGCGATCGAGGCGGAGAGCGTCGATCCCAACGCCGAGGCCGCCGCCTCCGAAGATCGAGCAGAGCTACATGCCGCCGTTGCCCGCTATCTCGAAGGATGGGCCGGCTGATGGGCGGTCGTCGCATTCTCTCAGATGCCCAGCTCGACGAAATGTGCGCGCTGCGGGAAAAGGGCTGGGGCACGGATAGAATAGCCGCACACTTCACTGCGAAGGGCTCCCCGATCTCAAAGGGTTCGATCCACTGGCAATGCCTGCGGCTTGGCGCGGATGCGCCCAAGCGGTTTCATTATCGCCGGGCGGATCGCCCCGACGCCTATCAGCGCAACGGTCGCGCCGTCCGCACCTTCACCGCCGAAGAAGATGCGAAGCTTCTCGCATTGGAGGCCGAAGGCGCGAGCTACAGCGCAATGGCGCGGCAGCTCGACCGCAAGCCGAACAGCATCAAGGGCCGCCTCTACACTTTGGCCCGTCACGCCGCCCGCGCCGAGGAGGCCTAAAGGCCGTGGCCCACGCCCCCGCTAGAACCGCCCCACGCGCCCAGCCAGCCATTCCCCCGAAGGCGAGTGGCTGCGCCGAGTGCTTCGCGCCACTGGCCGGCATACAGCCCGGCCAGCACTTTTGCTGCCCGGCGCACCGCACCGCCTTTCAGGCGCGCATGCGCGTACGCGGCCGGCAGTTGGTGCCATATGCGATGGCCGATCGGATCACGCGCGGCGGCAGCGCGGGCGACAAGGAAACCGGCAAGATGGCCCGCGCCGTCTATCAGCGCCTGATCTCCGCCTGGGCGGCCGAGGACAAGGCAGCCGGCCGCATGTCGATGGTCGACTATGTCCGCCGCCTCTCCAAGCATTTCGATGTGCCGCTATGACGCCCGCCAGACCCTTCACCGTCGCCACCCTCGCCGAGCATTGGGATTGCAGCGACACCTTCGTCTATGATGAGATCAAGGCCGGGCGCCTGAAAGCCATGCGATTCGGCGGCAAGCTGCTGCGCATCAAGCCCGAGGCCGTGGAGGAATATGAATGTCAGAGCGCGGCAACCCAGGAGCATATCGTCTCGGCAAGCTCACCCGCACCCGCGAAGACGGATCGAAATACTGGCATTGGTGCGTCAAATGGTCCGACGACACCGGACCGCACCGCATGTCGCTTGGCACGAACGATCGATCGGCCGCGGAGGCCGCGGCTCGTGACTTCTGGAGCCGCCGCGCAGTAGCCGCCCTGGGCACCGTCGGCGAAGTCGTCGAGGCCTATCTGCTGGCCATCGCCGGCCGCAACGGCGTCAAGCGCAAGCATGAAGCCTGGACGGCCGCCAAGCCATTCTACGCCGCCAAGCGGATCGAGAGCCTTGTATCCGATACCGACGATCAGGACGGCACCGGCAAGGATTATGCGGCGTGGCGTCAGAAGGCGGCCAACACCATGCGCAAGGAAACCGGCATCGTCATCGAGGCGCTGGGCTGGGCGAAAGACAAAGGCTTCGTCGATCGAGTGCCGAGGCTCTGGATTCCGGCCATCCCCGAAAGCGAGGTCGAGCATCTGACCAAGGCGCAGTTCCGCAAGTTCCTCGCCGGCTGCAAGGCGCCGCACGTCCGCCTCTTCGCCCAGCTCGCTATCACGACTGGCGCGCGATCGACGGCGCTGCTCGAACTGCCGTGGATCAGGGTCGACCTCGATCGCCGCATGATCAACCTCAACCCGGCGGGCCGCATCCAGAGCGAGAACAAGCGCCGCGCCAAGGTCCCGATCAACGATCGCCTGCTGCCGCTGCTCACCGAAGCCAAGGAAGCGGCCCTGACACCCTTCGTGATCGAGAGCGGCGGCGAGCGCATCAAATCGATTCGCAAGGGCTTCGAAGCCGCCAGCGAACGGTCAGGCGTCCACTGCACCCCGCACATGCTCCGCCACAGCGCCGCCGTCTGGATGGCCGAGGCCCGCACGCCCATGGAAGAGATCGCCGCCTACCTCGGCCATAAGGACACGCGGATCACGACGGCCGTCTATGCCCGCTTCAATCCGGACTACCTGCGCCGCGCTGCTCGCGCGCTGGACTGGTAGTTAGCGCCTTCGCGGCTTTTTTGGTCGGCCCAGAATGCCACTTGGTATCATTCTCTGGACATCGTGTTCGAATCGGCGGCGCAGTTCGGTCGTTACGGCCGAGATCTCACGGATTACGTCAGTCATAGCGGCACCAGCCGCTACGCGATCCAGCGGCCCATCGGCCGTAAGCGTACCGAGCCGTTTTGCAGCTCCGGTCAGCATAGGTTCGTACCTTGATTTCCAGTTGCTCCCTCCAGCGAAGGAAGAGGCATCCGCATGCTCGAAAAGTAGCACGAGGTCATCGATCGCGAACTCCAGCACAGCCAGCTGGCCCGAAATCTTCTGCTTCAATTCATCGTCGGAAGAGGCATTCGGCCGCATCAATGCGGACAGCGATTCCCTGACCTCAGCAAGCTTGTCGAGCTTCTGCTGAATAGGTCCCCGAACCTGACTCCGAAACTCTTCGAGTTGAATCGTTCCAGACCGGATTGAATTGGTCACGATCCAGTTCCGGACGCCAATTAGCGCGGAACCCAACACGCCGACCCCGGTAATAAGATCCTTCGCTTCTATCGGCACCCGCGCCTCAGAGAGCGAGCTGGCCAGGTCGGCGCGTCAGCACCGCGCGAATGCCGCGCTGGATCTGCGTGAGCACATGAGTAGGCGCATTGAACGAATAGTGACTCAAAAACCGATCAGGATCACGCTCGAAGGTTTCCAAGAGGCTTTTGGCAAACATACCCTGAAAAAATGATGGACTGATCGCGTCGACATCCGGAGGAACGGCTACGGTGATCACATCATCAGTGATATCAAGATCGTCCAGACGGTAATGAGCTCGCGCCTCAACGCCCCGCTCCTGGCCGGAGAGCGAGTGCACGCGACCATTTCCGGTCAGCTCTCTCAACTCAATCGTCGCCATCTTCTTCTCCATTGATCCTTTCCGGCGCAAACACGAACGACATCGTTACGAGTGTACCCGGAAACGGTTTCCGCAGTCTGAACGCATAAGAGGCATCCGGCGGAGCATCCGAATCGTTCGCTGCATTGAACCAAATTTGGCGCGGCGCATAGGGGTCATTGCCCGGTCGCGTACCGATTGAGTACGGACCGTGCAGTTTGAGGCAAGCATTTCCCGACACGATAGTGACCCGTGGCTCACATCCGAGTACATGGGATTCGCCCAGATCGTTGACAAGATCGAACACTTCTTG
Source organism: Rhizorhabdus sp. P4_G6 (assembly GCF_056401045.1). NCBI lineage: Bacteria > Pseudomonadati > Pseudomonadota > Alphaproteobacteria > Sphingomonadales > Rhizorhabdaceae > Rhizorhabdus > Rhizorhabdus sp. P4_G6. The sequence goes on from NZ_JBFUKC010000005.1 coordinate 76,003, forward strand.
AAACCCCGTCCCCCCGCGGCCGGCAGCCGCGGACGAGGAAACGCGGGTGATGCCGTCCTGTACCGCCATGACCGTGCGTAGCACGTCCTGATCGCAAACATGGCGGTGAGCCGTCACATAACGATCAACCTCTGCGGTTACCTGCGGAGGACTCGTTCGTAGGCTTTCTGAGATCGATGCTCCAACCGACACAAAAGCGATCGAGCACTTGAAGTGTTCGTTTTCAGTGTCGGCGTCGCGCCTGGCCATGAACCCAGCCGTACTCCAGTCGCCGTCCATGGTGTGAGGATCGCTATGCCGTTCCGCATTGTCGAGGATTTCGCCAACGATATTCTTGATATTGCCGCGACCATCACCAGTCAGCTCCATATTGAGCTTCGGGTGATCCAACCAGCCATTGATCGATGCGACAAGCCCGTCGCCTACCTTCTCCCGATGTTGCGGATCTAAGTGCCGCGTCGGAGAGGTCGACGTGTTCGCAGGCCGGCGCTGGTGCAACGGGAACGCATGGATTGGATCAAAATCGTTCGCCACGAGCGGGAACTTGCGCATGCCCAAATGCCGTCGCAGGTTCACAGCCTCCAACACGCGTTGGATTTCTCGCTTGATCCGTCCCCCACTGAAGATCGGAGCTAGATGCCGCCAAACCATGGCAAGCACCAAGTACGGAGCGATATCGAGGCATTCTTCGTCCTCGAAATGCACCCGGATATCATAAGCGCCGGTTTCAGCCCTGATAAGGGCTCGTATGCAATCGAGCGTTCGATCAGGCGCGTCGAGGAACGAGAATCCTTTCAATTCTACATCGATGTCGGCACCCTGCCTTGCGCGCTGGAGTGGCCCCAACCAAAGACGCGGCCTTTCAGGATCTATGGAGTCGACCAGAAAGGAGGGTTTGCGTCGGAACGCGAGTAGTTCGACGGGTACGGTTGATCGCGGCCGATCCTTAAACTCTCGAGTTATCGATCTCACGATCGAAGCGACGTATCGCTTTGCCGCAACAGCGTCGCTTCCGGTGCGTCCGGCGCCGGCCCGCTTGCTCAGCAACGACGCTTTTCGGTGCAGGAACTCCTCGAAAACAGGATTGCCCGGTACGGCTTCTGCCGCGTCACGCCTCCTAGCGAACTCTGAGAAGTCTCTGCGCCACCGCAAAGCCTAAGACCTCAACAAGCAAAGCATATTCACGGCGGCTATAGCCTCCCCCCCGGAGCATCATCGGGGCGGTGGCTACCATTACACTTCAGCAACAATCAAGCGCCAGCAGCGCCGTTTCGGCGATGTCTGTTCAGTTGAACAGACGGCCGCCGCTTCGCACCCCACCTAAGTCATTGTAATGATGGGGCGATCGACGGGGATTGAACCCGCAACCTCCGGTACCACAAACCGGCGCTCTAACCAATTGAGCTACGATCGCCACAGGACGCCCGCAGGCATCGCCGATCCGGCGCTCCATAGGCAAAGCCCCCCGGGGACGCAAGCGGGATACGCGCGCTCGTTAACTCTACCAAAGCATTATAGATGGGGTTGCCTCGCCCGCCCGCAGGTTCCACATAGGCATCACCGTGCTGTCCCAACGAACCCGCTATGCTATTCGCGCCCTGCTCCACCTCGGGGATCATTATGGCCAGGGCCCGATCCAGCTGGCGGAGATCGCCGACCGGCAGAATATCCCGGGCAAGTTCCTGACCGTGATCCTGTCGGAAATGAAGCGGGCCGGCTTCGTCGAGACCATGCGTGGCAAGGAAGGCGGCTATTGGCTATCGCGCCCGCCGAGCGAAATCACCTATGGCGACATCGTCCGCGCGACCCGCGGATCGCTGGCGCTGGTGCCCTGTGCCGCGCGTCTCGCTTATGAGCCCTGCGATCATTGCGTCGAGGAAGCGGAGTGCCGCTTGCGCCGCGTGATGCTGTCGGTGCGCGACGAGACCGCCAACATTCTCGACCGGCTGTCGCTCGCGGAAACCGTTGCGATTTGAGCGGCGGGCGCTGTCGGACGACAGCGCAACGATCCCGGATTTCTGCGGCGCTCCGCCCGCCGAACCGGCGCTGGACGCCCCGCGCGAGCGCCCGCGTTTCACCGCTTAACCCTTCGATTCATGTCGATTTTCCGTTGACGGCCTCTTCTTCAGCGTTATGTCAGCGGCAGGAACGGCATTCGAGCCGGGCCGATATAGATGCTATGGGAGCTGCTCGAATGAACAAGTTGACCCTCGTTTTGGTTGCCGCTGGCCTGATGTCGGTTGCAGCGTGCAGCAAGCAAACTCCGGCCGAAAATGCCGTCGACAACACGGCAGCTGCACTTGAGAACCAGGCCGATGCGCTCGACGCCGCCGCGGATGCAACCTCGAACGATGCGGCTGCCGCGAACCTCGAGAACGCTGCCGACGCAGCCGAGAACGCTGCCGACGCAGTCGAAGACAAGAAGTAATCGGCCGGCTCCTCGGAGCCGCTTTTACGAACAGGATGGGCGTCCCTTCGGGGGCGCCCATTTTGTTTCGATCACGGAGCGGCCCGCTATCCGTTGACGATCGTGCCGCCATTCGGATGCAGAACCTGCCCCGACATATAGCTTGAATCCTCGCAGGCCAGGAACAGGAACGCCGGCGCCACCTCATTGGGTTGCCCAGGACGACCCATCGGCGTGCTCTCGCCGAAATGCTCGAGCTTTTCCGGGCTTGCCCCGCCGAACGGGTTGAGCGGCGTCCAGATCGGGCCGGGCGCCACCGCATTGACGCGGATGCCTTCGCCGACCAGATTTTCAGACAGCGAGCGCGTGAAGGCGGTGATGGCCCCCTTGGTGCTCGAATAGTCGAGCAGTTCGCCGCTGCCCTGATACATCGTCACCGACGTGCAATTGACGATCGTCGCCCCCTTTTTGAGGTACGGGCGCGCTGCCTGGGTCAGGAAGAACATCCCGAAGACATTCGTCTGGAAGGTGCGGCGAAGCTGCGCTTCGGTGATTCCCGTGATGTCCTTGTCGGGATGCTGCTCGCCGGCATTGTTCACCAATATGTCGAGCCGGCCCCAGCTGTCGATCACCTCGGCGACGGCGCGGTCGCAGAAATCCTTGTCGCCGATATCGCCGGCGATCCGCATCGCCCGGCGTCCTTCGCCATGGACGATCTCCTCGGTCTTGCGGGCATCCTCATGCTCGCAGAGATACAGGATCGCGATGTCAGCCCCCTCGCGTGCATAGAGCGCAGCCACCGCGCGGCCGATACCGCTGTCCGCCCCGGTGATCAGCGCCACCTTGCCATCGAGCCGGCCGGAGCCCCGGTAGCGCGGTGCCCAGTCGGGCTTGGGCTCCAGGTCGCTCTCGCGCCCGGGAAGCTGGTCCTCATGGACCATCGGCTGCTGCTGGTCGGTCATGACTCTCTCCTTTCGCGCTCAAACGAAAGGGAGAGCTGCCGGTTCAGTCCGTTGCGGGCGCAGCGCGGCGGGTGGTGAGGCGATCGCTCACGACCTCCATCCGGAAGATCGGATCGGCATCCGGCGGCACCTCGGCGACCGCATCGACGAACGCGGCGCGCGTCTCCGGCTCGTCATAGACCATCTTGAGGTCGAACGCCCTGCGCCAGGTCGCCTCGTCGGGCCACTCGGCGTAGCCGACGAACCGCCCGTCGCCGTCGCGATGCAGGCGCGAGCCATAGCTGCCGTAGATCTCGCGGATCAGGTCGGTGCCGCGCGACCAGGCGCGGACGAACTGCTCCTCCTTCCCCGGATGGACCCGCCACCAATAGACTGCCACGAACATGATCGATCCCCTTCCGAGATCGTCACCCCAGCTTAGGCTGGGGTCCATGTCTGTCGGTGAAGAGAGACATGGATCCCAGCTTCCGCTGGGATGACGGTTAGCAATTACACGTCGGGCAGCAGCTGCTCCGCCATGCCCCATCCCTTCAACGCCTTCGACGATGCGCGCGCCAGCAGCTTTCCGGCGTCGCGGATCGTGAAGGCGCTCGCCTTGTCGAAGCCGTCGAGTTCATCCCAGCTGATCGGCACCGCCACCGGCGCGCTCTCCCGTGCCCGCGCGCCATAGGCGACGACCGCGGTCGCGCCGCGCTGGTTGCGCAGGTAATCGATGAAGATGCGGCCGACCCGCTTCGCCTTGGCCATGTTGGCGACGAACCGCTCGGGCTCAGACTGCGCCAGCGCCTCGGCGAAGCGGTGGGAAAAGTCCTTCACCGCCGGCCACTCCGCCGCCGGCGTCAGCGGAACGACCACGTGCACGCCCTTGCCGCCCGACAGCATCGCGAAGCTGGCCAGCCCGATATCGGCCAACATCGATCGGATATCCTGCGCGGCCTTCTTCACATCGGCGAAGTCGAGGCCGACATCGGGATCGAGGTCGAAGATCATCCGGTCGGGCTTCTCGATATCCTCGATCCGCGATCCCCAGCCATGAAACTCGATCGTACCCATCTGCACGCAGGCGAGCAGCCCCGCGACATCCTCGACATAGAGATAATCCTCGGTGCTGCCGTCCTTCTCGCGAACCGGGATATGGTGGACATGGTCGCCGAAACTGCCGGAATCATGCTTCTGGAAGAAACATTGCTTGCCCCGCCCCTGCGGGCAGCGGACCAGGCTGATCGGCCGGCGCGCCGCCCATGGCAGGATCAGCGGCCCGATCGCCTGATAATAAGCGGCAAGATCGCCTTTCGTCGCCTTCGCCTCGGGAAAGATCACCCGGTCCGGATTGGTGATCCGGATCAGCGGCGCCTCGGCGACGGCTTCCTCGACCGGCACCGGCTCCTCGCGCGTCACCTCCTCGGCCTTCTTGTCCGATCGCAGGCCGATGAAGCTCGCATGGCGCAGCACATCGTCATGGGTGAACTCCGCAAAGGCTATCTCGGCGACCAGATCGGGCATGATCCAGTGCGCCCCGCGCGCCTCGGCACGCGGTACCGGCGCGGCGGGTGACGTCGCCTCGCGCTCCGCGAACTTCTCCGCGAGCATATCCATGCTGTCCTGGTTGAAGCCGGTGCCGACCTTGCCGGCATAGACGAGCTTGCCATCCTTATGCTGAGCCAGCAGCAGCGCGCGAAAACGGCGGCTGCTGGCGCTGCTGCTCGACCAGCCGATGATCACGAACTCCTGCCGCCGCGTGCATTTGACCTTGAGCCAGTTGTTCGTCCGTGCGCCGCGATAGGCCGCATCAGCCCGCTTCGAGATGATGCCTTCCTGGCCCGCCGTGCACATCGCTTCGAACAGCTTCTCGCCGGAACCGACGACATGATCGGCATAGTGGATCGTCGCGCTGCCGTCCGACAGCAGCCCCGCCAGCCGCGCCTTGCGCTCGACAGTGCTCAGTCCGGTGAGGTCCTCTCCATCGAACGACAGCAGGTCGAAGGCAAACAGCTCGAAGCCGCCGCCCTCGCCCTTGATCGCCTTCTGCAGGGCAGAGAAGCTTGGATTGCCCTTCTCGTCCGGACTGACGATCTCGCCATCGATCAGCGCCGGCGGCAGGTTCAGCTTCGCTACGGCCTCGGCCACCGGTGCGAATTTGTCGGTCCAGTCGAGACCCGAGCGCGTGTAGATCTTCACCTGGTCGCCCGCCGCCGCAACCAGCGCGCGATAACCGTCGAACTTGATCTCGTGGAGCCACTGGCTGCCGGCCGGAACATGGTCGACGAGCGTCGCGAGCTGGGGCTTCCGAAAGCCGGGCAATGTGCCCCCGCTGCGTTTTTGGCGGCTTCCCCTTTCGCTCGAGCGCCGGCTCACCTCCTCGCTGTGCTTGTCCGCTTCGGCCATGATCGCATCGAACGCCTTGCCGCGCTTGCCTTTCAGGCTGGTGCTGCCCTTCTTGTCGGCGGCGATCTCTGCCATCGTCCGGCCGGTCTTGACGCTGGTCAGCGCGCGCGCGACCAGGTCGTCGCTGCCGCCCGCCTCGGCATCGTCGATCTTGCGCAGCAGCCAGTTCTCGTTGCGTTCGCCGGGCTTGCCCTTCATCCGCACCAGCAGCCACTCGCCCCTCATCCGTTCGCCTTCGAGCATGAAGTGGAGATGGCCTTCGTCGAGGTCGCGCTCGCTCTTGCCTTCGATCGGCGCCCAATGGCCCTTGTCCCACAGCATGACGGTGCCGCCGCCATATTCGCCTTCGGGGATGATTCCCTCGAATTCGGCATAGGAGATCGGATGATCTTCGGTGCGGACCGCCAGCCGGCGATCCTCCGGGTTGAGGCTGGGGCCGCGCGTCACCGCCCAGCTCTTGAGCACGCCGTCCATCTCCAGCCGGAAGTCATAATGAAGCCGGGTCGCGTCATGTTTCTGGACGATGAAGCGATGCTGATTACCGCTGCCGACCTTGCCCGCCGGCTCGGCGGTGCGCTTGAAGTCGCGCTTCCGGTTATAATCGGAGAGGCTGGCGCGCGCCATCGATCAAGCCCGCTTGCGCGCCGGGGCCTTCGCGGCGGGCTTTGCCGGCGTCTTTTTCGGCGGCACCTTCCCTGCGGGCGGCTTGGCTTCCGCCGCCGCGCCGCCCACCGACTTCTTGAGCGCGGCCATCAGGTCGATGACATTACCCTTGCGGACCGGCGTGTCGCCCTCGACGTCCTCGAGGATCTTCTGGCCCTTCGCCTTGCGCTTCTTCTCGATCAGCGCCTTGAGCGCATCGACATAACGGTCGTGGAACTCGCTCGCATCGAACTTGGCGGTCTTCTTCTCGATCAGCGTCTCGGCCAGCTCGAGCAGGTCCTCGTCCGGCGTGGTATCGGGAATGTCGCGGAAATAGCCCTGCGCCTTGCGCACCTCGTCGGCATAGCGCAGCGTCTCCATCACCAGCCCGCGCCCGCACGGCTTCAGGCTCACCACATATTCGCGCCCCCGCATCGCCAGCTGGCCCAGGCCGACCTTGCGCGTGCGCCGCAGCGCCTCGCGCAGGACGATGAACGCCTCTTCGGCGAGCTCGTCGGCCGGCACCACATAATAGGGCTTCTCGAAATAGAGCACGTCGATCTCATTGGCATCGACGAACTGGATCAGGTCGAGCGTGCGCTTGCTCTCGAGCTTAACGGCATCGATCTCGTCCTGCTCGAGCAGGACGTAATTTCCCTTCGACACCTCAAAGCCCTTGACGATCTCGTCGGTGTCGACCGGTCCGAGCCCCGGCACCACCTTCTCATATTTGATCCGCTTGCCCGAAGGTTCATGAATCTGGTGGAAGGCGATCTGCGCGCTGCTGCTGGTCGCATTGTAGATCTCGACCGGTATCGAAACGAGCGCGAGGCGAATCTGCCCCTGCCAATAGGCACGCGCGGCCATGATGATTCTCCTGCGGAACGACTGATGGATTCAAACCATCAGCCCGCGGATCGTTCCCGACGACGTTGGCGCGGCCATGGCTGGCCGGCCGATCCATGCCCATTCGATGCAGGGCAGCGGGATCCCGGACACCAAGCTACACGATCATCTTACGCAGCGCCGCGATGGTGTCTGCCTCCTCGGGCGGCTTGTCCTTCCTGATCCGCGCGATCCTCGGGAAACGCATCGCCACGCCCGACTTGTGGCGCCGGCTCTCATGGATGCTGTCGAACGCCAGCTCGATCACCAATGTCTTCTCCACCTCGCGAACCGGGCCGAAGCGGTTGACGGTGTTGTTGCGCACGAAGCTGTCGAGCCATTTCAGCTCCTCGTCGGTAAAGCCCGAATAAGCCTTGGCGACCGGCAGCAGCTCGCCTTCTTCGGACCAGCAGCCGAAGGTGTAGTCCGAATAGAAGCTCGACCGCTTCCCGTGCCCGCGCTGCGCATACATCATCACGCAGTCGACGGTCAGTGGATCACGCTTCCATTTGTACCAGAGCCCGGTTCGCCGCCCCGCGACATAGGGGCTGTCGCGTCGCTTGAGCATCACCCCCTCGATCGCGGCATCGCGCGCGCCGGCGCGCGTCTCGGCCAGTGTGTCGAAATCCTGCGCGTCGATCACCGCCGAGACATCGAACCGCGCCGGATCGAGCCGCGCGGCGAAGGCTTCGAGCCGGGCACGCCGTGCGGTCCAGGGCAATCCGCGCAGATCCTCGCCACCCACGATCAGCAGGTCGTACAGCCGCACGAAGGCCGGATAGTCGGACAGCATCTTCGCGGACACGGTCTTGCGCCCCAGCCGCTGCTGCAGCGCGTTGAACGACGCCGCCGATCCACCATGCTCGGCCGCGCCCTGCGCCTCGCCCTGCACCAGCATCTCGCCGTCGAGCACCGCGTCGAGCCCTTCGGCGGCGCGGACGATATCGGGAAAGGTCGCGGTGATGTCGTCGCCGGCACGGCTGTAGAGGCGCAGCGCGCTGCCGGTACCGACGATCTGCACGCGGATGCCGTCCCATTTCCATTCGGCGGCATAGTCGACGAGATCGACCGTCCCTTCCTCGAGCGGATGGGCGAGCATGAACGGGCGGAAGAAGGGCGTGCCGCGCGGATCGGGCCGCTCGCCGCCCTGCCCCCAGGCGAACAGCTCGGCATAGGGCGGACGCAGCGCGTGCCACACCTCCTCGACGGCGTCGACATCGAGGCCGAACGCCTGCGCGAAGCCCGTCTTCGCCAGCCGCGCCGAAATTCCGACGCGCAGCCCCCCGGTCGCCAGCTTGAGCAGGGCGAAACGCCCGCTGGCATCGAGATGGTCGAGCAGCTCGCCGAGCGCGCCCGGCGCCTCGGCGCGCCCCAGTCGTGCCAGTCGGTCGACGATCGCCGCCAGCGTCAGCGAGCCGTCGTCGATCTCGGCGGGCTGGTCGATCCGCTTCGGCCAGATCAGCGCAACCGTTTCGGCAAGGTCGCCGACATAGTCGCGGCTCATCGCGAACAGCACCGGATCGACCCGCTCGCCGACGATCGCATGGATCGCGGCGCTCTTGACCACCGGCAGGCTGAGGTCGCCGGTCAGCGCCGCGAGCGCCCAGCCGCGATCGGGATCGGGCGCCTCCCGCATATAATCGGCGATCAGCGCCAGCTTGGCGTTGCGCGAGCGGGTGAAGACGAGCCCGTCGAGGAGTTGCGAGAAGGCGCGCATTTACAGGTGGCGCCGTTCGTCCCGAGCGAAGTCGAGGGAGCCGCCCGAGCGAAGCCAAGGGCTTCTCGCTACGCCTGACGCAGTTTCTCGCCTTTGACCCACCGGAATCACCCCTCGTCCTCATCCTCATAGCCGACCACTGCCAGCGCGCGCGCCCGCATCTGATGCAGGCCGCACCAGTGGACCAGCGCCTCCTCCCGCCCGTGCGTCACCCAGATCTCCGACGGCGCGACTTCCAGGATGGTCGCGGTCAGCTCGTCCCAGTCGGCATGGTCGGAGATCACCAGCGGCAGCTCGACATTCTTCTGCCGCGCCCGCTGCCGCACCCGCATCCAGCCCGACGCCATCGCCGCGATCGGATCAGGCAGCCGCCGCGACCAGCGATCGTTCAGTGCCGAAGGCGGACAGACCACGATCTTGCCGCGCAGCTGGTCGATCGACGCGGACGTTGCCGGATAGAGCTCCCCCAGCTCGACGCCGAAGTCACGGTACAGATCGCACATCCGTTCCAGCGCGCCATGGATGTAGATCGGATCGCCATGGCCATGCGCGCGCAGTTCGGCGATCACCCGTTGCGCCTTGCCCAGCGCATAGGCACCGACCAGCACGCAGCGATCCGGCGTGGCATGGAGCGCGCCGAGCAGCCGGTCGATCTCCTGCCCGATCGCGGGATGGCGGAACACCGGCAGGCCGAAAGTCGCCTCGGTGATGAAGATGTCGCAGGGCACCGGTTCGAACGGGACGCAGGTCGGATCGGCGCGGCGCTTATAGTCGCCGGTGACGACCACCCGCTCGCCGGCATGTTCGAGCATGATCTGCGCCGAGCCGAGCACATGGCCCGCGGGCACATAGGCGATATCGACGCCGCCGAGCCGGACGCTCTCGCCCAGCGCCACCGGCGTTCCCGCACTGGTGCCGTAGCGCAACGCCATGATCGCCAACGTCTCCGGCGTCGCCCAGCTCATCGCGTGTCCGCCGCGGGCATGATCGGCATGGCCATGGGTGATCAGCGCGCGGTCGACCGGCACGGTGGGGTCGATCCAGGCGTCGGCCGGCCGCACATAAATCCCCTGCGCGAAAGCTTCGATCCAATGGGCCAAAGCCGGCGCTCAGCCGTTCCGCTTGAGCGCGTGCGCGCCGAGATAGTCCATCGCCGCGACGCCGGCGACGATGCCGAGCGCCAGGAACGCCATCTTGCGCTTCGGATTGGCCGGCGCCGCGATATAGCCGAGCGCGGCCAGGTCGAAGATGTCGCCCGCCAGCCGCCATTGCACGGGCGATGCGCTGCCGGGTGCGATCAGCCCCGCTACGCCGGTCGCCACTTCGCGCATGCCCACCACCTGGAACAGCCGGCCGCCCATCTCCTCGCCGGCGCCGATCCCCCGCCCCAACCGCTTGCCGAGCAGCATGTCGGCGATGCCGAAGGCCAGGCTGGCTGCCCCGATCGCCCGGCCGATAGTCTCCCTGTTCATCCCGTCCTCTCCGCTCGCCGCATCTCTCTCCCTGCTCAACGCAGCGGAGGCAATCCGGCTCCGCCGTGGCACTTCTCGCCAATACCGTGCGTTAAGCCACGGTCACGCAACAGGAGTTCATCACCATGGCGCAACCCGAGTTCACCGATGCCATCGCACTGCTCAAAGCCGATCACCGCACCGTCGAGGAGCTGTTCGAAAAGTTCGAGAAAGCCAGCAGTTCCTCGTCCAAGCAGAAGCTCTGCCACCAGATCTGCGTCGAGCTGAAGATTCACGCCATGATTGAGGAGGAGATCTTCTATCCGGCGCTGCGCGGCAAGATCGAGGATGACACGCTGGACGAGGCCTATGTCGAGCATGACGGCGCGAAGATCCTGATCAACGACCTGGAGAGCGCGGGCCCGGACGCCGAGTTCTACGACGCCAAGGTCACGGTGCTGTCCGAGGAGATCAAGCACCACGTCAAGGAAGAGGAAGCTGCCAAGGAGGGCATGTTCGTCCAGGCACGCCAGGCCGACGTCGACCTCGTCGCGCTCCGCGACCAGCTGCTCGCCCGCAAGAAGGAGCTGATGGCGCAGGAAAAGACCGGCGGCCTCCCGCTCGCGGTGCCAAGCGCGGTGAATCTCGTCACCGCTTGAAGACCCTCTCCCGCCTGGGGAGAGGGAGGGGCCCGCTGCCGAAGGTAGTGGGAGGGTGAGGGCACGAGGCGGCAGATCGATCCGTCGACAAGCTGTCCAGCGTGCCTCGCCCGCCCTCTCCCCGCACGGGAGAGGGAAATGGGGGATAGGCGCGGCCGCTCCAAGTCGCTATCGGCTCGCGCATGACCGAGATCACGCCAGCAATCGTCGCCGAGCACGGCCTGTCCATCGAGGAATATGAGCGCATCCTGCGCGCGCTGGGGCGGGCGCCGAACCTCACCGAACTGGGCATCTTCTCGGTGATGTGGTCCGAGCATTGCAGCTACAAGTCGAGTCGGATCCACCTCAAGAAGCTTCCGACCACCGGCCCGCAGGTGATCTGCGGCCCCGGCGAGAATGCCGGCGTGGTCGATATCGGCGACGGCCAGGCCGCCATCTTCAAGATGGAGAGCCATAACCACCCCTCCTATATCGAGCCCTATCAGGGGGCCGCGACCGGCGTCGGCGGCATATTGCGCGACGTGTTCACCATGGGCGCGCGGCCGATCGCCAATCTCAATGCGCTGCGCTTCGGCCGGCCCGATCATCCCAAGATGCGCCACCTGATCGCGGGCGTCGTCCACGGTATCGGCGGCTATGGCAATTGCGTCGGCGTGCCCACCGTCGGCGGCGAGGTCAATTTCCACCGGGCCTATGACGGCAACATCCTCGTCAACGCCATGACGGTCGGCGTCGCCGAGACCGACAAGATCTTCTATTCGGCCGCTTCGGGCATCGGCAACCCGATCGTCTATGTCGGCTCGAAGACCGGCCGCGACGGCATCCACGGCGCGACCATGGCCTCGGCCGACTTCTCCGAGGATTCGGAGGAGAAGCGCCCCACCGTCCAGGTCGGCGATCCCTTCACCGAAAAGCTGCTGATCGAGGCCTGCCTCGAGCTGATGGCGACCGATGTGATCGTCGCGATCCAGGACATGGGCGCCGCCGGCCTCACCTCCTCCTCTGTCGAGATGGCCTCGAAGGGCGGGGTCGGCATCGAGCTCGACATGAACGCCGTCCCCTGCCGCGAAACCGGCATGACGCCCTATGAGATGATGCTGTCCGAATCGCAGGAACGCATGCTGATGGTGCTCAAGCCCGGCCGCGAGGCCGAGGCCGAGGCGATCTTCCACAAATGGGAGCTCGATTTCGCGGTGATCGGCCGCGTCACCGATACCGGCCGCATGGTGCTGCGCTTCGACGGCGATGTCGTCTGCGACATCCCGCTCGGCCCGCTGGCTGACGAGGCGCCGCTCTACGATCGCCCCTGGGTCCCGACCCGCGCCCCCAAGCCGCTCGGCGCCGTCGCGCCCAAGGGGACCATCGGCGAGAACCTGATCGCGCTGATGGGTTCGCCCGATCTCGCCAGCCGTCGCTGGATCTGGGAGCAATATGACCACATGGTCGGCGCCGACACCATCCAGCGCCCGGGCGGCGACGCCGCAGTGGTCCGCGTCCACGGCACGAACAAGGGCATCGCGGTCAGCACCGATTGCACCCCGCGCTATGTCTTCGCCGATCCGGTGATGGGCGGCGCGCAGGCGATCGCCGAATGCTGGCGCAACATCACCGCGGTCGGCGCCAAGCCGCTCGCGACCACCGACTGCATGAACTTCGGCAACCCGCAGCGGCCCGAGATCATGGGTCAGTTCGTCGGCGCGATCGAGGGCATGGCCAAAGCCTGCCTGGCGCTCGACTTCCCGATCGTGTCGGGCAATGTCAGCCTCTACAACGAGACCAAGAACGACGACGGCACCGGCAGCGCGATCCTGCCCACCCCGGCGATCGGCGGCATCGGCCTGCTCGCCGATGTCGACCGGATGGCGACGATCGCGTTCAAGGCCGCCGGCGAGCATATCGTCCTGATCGGCGAGACCGGCGACCATCTCGGCCAGTCGCTGTGGCTGCGCTATATCGCCGGCCGCGAGGAAGGGCCGCCGCCGCCGGTCGACCTCGAGCTGGAAAAGCGCAACGGCGATTTCGTGCGCGAGCTGATCCTCGACGACCGGGTCAGCGCGGTCCACGACATCGCCGATGGCGGCCTGCTCGTCGCCATCGCGGAGATGGCGCTGGCCGGTGGCATCGGCGCCGAGATCGAGCCGCTCGGCCACGCCGCCGCCTTCGGCGAAGACCAGGCCCGTTACGTGGTCACCACCCGCAACTCGGACGCCGTCCTCGCCGCCGCGCTCACTGCGGGCGTCACCGCGCGCCGCCTCGGCACCACCGGTGGCGACAGGCTGGCCGGCGTCGCCCTCGGCGCGCTGCGCACCACCCACGAGGCCTTCTTCCCGGAACTGATGACGCAGTAAGCGGCTGGGGCGAGCGGCCGCGAACCGCGATGCCGGTCGCCCAGCCTATTCCTCGCCCTCCTCGAGGAACACGCCCTCGCGCTCCGCCTTGCGCCGCCGTAGCTCCTCCAGCCGCGCGCGGCGCTGCTCGCGCGCGACCTCCTGGGCAGCGGTGTCGGCATCGGAATCCGCCCCGTCGGGCCGGGCGTCATGGTCGCCGCGCAGGAAGTCGGGCAATATCCCCTCGATGAAGCGCCCGATCGGCGAACCGTCGCGCAGCTCGTCCTCCGCCTCGGCCGCCTCGAGCTCGGCGAGCTCGCGCTCCTCCGCCGCCACGCGCATCGCCGCCTGCCGCTGCTCGATCGCCGCCATCAGCATCGGCGGCAGGTCCAGGTCGCTCGCGCGCAGCCTGGCCGCGCCCATGAACCGCGCCCAGATCGCCGCGGGCAGGCTCCCGCCCGTCACCCCGCGCATCGGCGTGTCGTCGTCATTGCCGACCCACACCCCGGTGATCAGCCCGCCCGCGAAACCGACGAACAGCGCATCGCGATGGTTCTGGGTCGTCCCGGTCTTGCCGAAGGTCGGGATGCCCAGCGCCGCGCCGCGTCCGGTGCCCTGGTTGGTCGCGGTCCACAGCAGGTCGAGCATCGCCTCGCGCACGCGCGGATCGATCGCCTGCCCGCTCGCGGCGGATGCGTGCGCCAGCCCGCTGGCCTTCACTGGATACCGCCCGCTGGCCACCGCGGCATAGGCCGATGTCAGCTCGATCAGGGTCATGCCCGAGGTGCCCAGCGCCATCGACGGCCCCGGCGTGATCGGCGCGGTGATGCCGAGCCGCTTCGCGGTGTTGGCAACATTGCTCAGCCCCACCCTCTCGGCGACCCGCACCGCGGCGACATTGCTTGATTGCGCGAAGGCGCTGCGCAGCGTGGTCGGCCCGCCATAGCGGCCGCCATAGTTGCGCGGGCTCCAGCCATCGATCGTCAGCGGCGAATTCTCGACCAGCGTGTCGGGCGTCTCGCCATTCTCGAGCGCGGTCAGGTAGACCGCCAGCTTGAACGCCGATCCCGGCTGGCGCTGCGCCTGCGTCGCGCGGTTATAGGGGCTCGACTTGTAGCTGCGCCCGCCGATCATCGCGACCACCCGGCCATCGGGCCGCATCGCCACCAGCGCCGCCTGGCTCGCCTGTACGCCGTCGCCATAGCCGGTCAGCACCGATGTCACCGCCTTGATCGCCGCCTGCTGCAGCTCGCGGTCGAGCGTGGTGCGGACGGTCAGCTGACCGCCCTGCCCGCCGGCGCCGCCCTCCTCTGCCGCCGCCTCGACCTGCGGCGCGACCCAGTCGACGAAATAGGTGCCGCCCGGCAGTTCGTCGGGCGCGATCCGCGGCACCGCGAGCCGCACGCCCGCCGCCTCGCTCGCGGGGATCATCTTCTCCTGCGCCATCGCCGCGATCACCAGCCGCGATCGCGCCTGCGCTGCCTTCAGGTTCACCGTCGGGTTGAGCCGGCTCGGCGCCTTCACCATCCCCGCCAGCATCGCCGCCTCGCCGACGCTCAGCGTCTCCGGCCTCTTCTGGAAATAATGCCGCGCGGCGGCGCGCAGACCATAGACGCCGTCCCCGAAATAGATCGTCGACAGGTAGCGCGACAGGATCTCGTCCTTGCTCAGCCAGGCATCGAGCCACAGCGCCAGCACCGCCTCCTGCACCTTGCGCGCGATCTTCCGGTCGGACGAGAGGAAGGCGGTCTTGGCGAGCTGCTGCGTGATCGTCGAGCCGCCCTCGACCGTCTCGCCGGCCCGGAAATTATGCCAGAAGGCCCGCGTCAGCCCGCGCGGATCGATGCCGATATGCTCGGCGAACCGCCGATCCTCGATCGCGATGAACGCCCCGCGCACCGGCAGCGGCAGGGTCGCGGCATCGACCGGCGCCTCCCCCGCGCCGCGCCGCGCGATCGGCGTGCCGTCGGCAGCGAGATAGACGAAGCTCGGCTTCTGCGGCGGCTGCATCGCCCCCCAGGGCGGAGCGACCCAGGTCGCCCACAGCATCGCGACCGCGACAAGCCCGAGCACGGCAAGGCCGGCCCATGCGGCGATCCGCCGCCACGACGGCCGACGACGCCACCAGCCCGGCCGCGCCACGCCCGCCGCCGCCTCACTATCGGGAGCGGTTTCCACGGCAGCCGCCACCGGCAAGCGCCAGGCCGCCAGAAGCCGCTTCAATCTGATCCGCAAGCCACCCATCGATTATGCCGAACCCATAGCGACGGAGAGCTTTCCGCACGTTGAACCAGCGCTCATAGGTGGATCGGGTGGAAGGGGCAAAGCCTGCCGCGCGGGAAGCTGTCGCGGCCCTGCTTCCTTTCGGCTCTTTTTGAGAGCAGGCTAGGAATCCTTTTTCCCGACAAGGAGCCGGTAACCGACGGCGGGCTCGTTCAGTATGAGCTCGGGCTCGGCCGGATCATGTTCCAGCTTCTGGCGCAATGAGCGGACCGCTACCCGCAGATAGTCGATCTGCTTTTCCTGCGCCGGCCCCCAAACCGTGCGCAACAGATGTCCATGCGTGAGCACACGTCCAGGATGCCGGGCCAGCTCGGCCAGCACCGCATATTCCTTCGGCGTAAGATGCACTTCAACGCCATCGCGAACGACCGAGCGATGAAAGAGATCGATGCTCACAGGGCCGACCTCGATCGGTTTGCGGTCCGATCCAGGGCTCAGCTCGACTAGATTGTCGATATAGCGTTCGAGCTTCACGGTCTCCGCCGCGACGCTCGATATGAGTGCCTTGTCACCGGTGCCCTCGCGCTTGAGCGCCTTTGCCGCGGCCGAAATCGCCGTTAGCCCCGGCTTGACCTTATCCCCGATCGACGCGAGCAGAGCGGACCGCAAGCGATCCTGTTCGCGCACCGCGCCCAGCACGCGCATCTCCTGTTCGAGCCGCGCCCGCTCCAGCGCGAGGGCGATCTGGTCGACCAGATTCTCGAGCAGCGGCAGCCGATCCTTCGCGATCGGAGCGACGCCGTCGTTCCTGGCCAGGCCGACCGCAGCGATGACGGCATCCGGCGCCATGACGGCCCGGAAGTGCCAGTCCGCCAGATCCATGCGGCGCACGCCGCGCCCGGCCGCCTCGCCGGTCGTGAGCGTCAAGGCCGCAGCGGCGAAATCACTGGGCGCGAATATCGGCGTGGCCGGCATGGCGGCGATGATCTTTGGTGCATCGGCGCCCGTCAGCAGCGCCGCGTTGCAATCGAACAGCGTCGACAATTCGCGCACCGTCACCCTGGCGATATCCTCCTGGTCGGCGCAGGACAGCAGCTGCCGCGCGAAACCGGCGATGGTGGCGTTACGCGCGGCATGGCTGGCCGCGAGCTGTGCCTGGACCCGCAGCGAACTGGCCAGGTGGCTGGTCACGACGGCAATGAGGAACAGCATCACCACGGTCACCACGTCCGCAGGACTGTGGATGAACAGCGTTCGATAAGGCGCCGTGAAAAAATAATTGAAGGTCAGCGTCGAAGCGGCGGCCGCGGCCAGCGCGGGCCACAGGCCGCAATAGATCGCCGCGGCGAGCACGGCGGGGAGATAGAGCAACACGACCGGGGCGTTGCCCCAGCGCGGCGCTATGACGAGGCCAAGTCCTGTCGCGCCCGCGACGAGCAGCAGCGCGCCTGCATAGGCCAGCACGCCTGACGTCAAACCGCGCGGTCCGTCGCTGGAAACAAGGTTCATGCTCATGGACTGAAGATCGTTGCCATGCTCCCCGCCGTCGAGAGGGAATCGACGTTTCCGTGGCTTCACCACCGCAATCCACATGGAATCTTTATGCGGTCACAGCGCAGATCATGGGCATGTCCACGATCGCACAAACTCGCAATTCCGCCCTGGATGGCGAAATCGCGGCCCACGCCGCCGGCCCCAAGGCCGCACTGACCCTCAGTGCGCTCGGAGTCGTATTCGGCGACATCGGCACCAGCCCGCTTTACGCGCTTCAGGCAACGCTCGATCCGCGTTACCATCTCGGCGTGAACGTGACCGATCTCTATGGGATCATCAGCCTGATCTTCTGGTCTTTCATCCTTGTCGTCACGATCAAATATGTCTTCATCGTCATGCGCTGCGACAATCGCGGAGAGGGCGGGAGCCTTGCGCTCTTCGCCCTGATCAACCGGCAATTGGGGGCGGCCGCGCCGCGCCGCTGGCTCCTGATCGGTGCGCTGTTCGCGACGGCGCTGTTCTATGCCGACGCCATGCTGACGCCGGCGATCTCGGTCATCTCGGCAGTCGAGGGGCTCGGCATCGTCAGCAACAGTTTCGAGCCCCATATCGTGTGGATCGGGCTGGCGATCCTGATCGGCCTGTTCGCGATCCAGCGGCATGGCACCGAGCGCGTGGGCAAGCTGTTCGGCCCGATCATGCTGCTGTATTTCATTGTGATCGCCGCGATGGGCGCGGTGCACATCAGTGCCTACCCGCAGGTGCTCCGGGCGCTCAGCCCCGTGTACATCTGGGGGTTCTTCGCGGCTCACCCGTTCTACGCGTTCCTGTCGCTGGGCGCGGTCATCTACGCCGTCACGGGCGCGGAAGCGCTTTATGCGGACATGGGTCATTTCGGACGCAGGCCGATCACCGCCGCCTGGCTCTTTATCGTCATTCCCGCACTGATGCTGAATTATATGGGCCAGGCAGCGATGCTCCTTCAGCATCCGGAATTTGCCGACAATCCGTTCTTCCATATGGTCCCGGCCTCGCTGACGATCCCCCTGCTGGTGATCGCGACGCTCGCGACCATCATCGCCAGCCAAGCCGTCATCTCCGGTGCTTTCTCGGTGACCCAGCAGGCGATCCAGCTCGGTTTCCTGCCCAGGATGCGGATCGCGCACACCTCCTCGCGGGCGAAAGGGCAAATCTATGTGCCGGCGGTCAACTGGGCGCTCGCGGCGATGGTCGCGCTACTGGTCGTCACGTTCCGCCATTCGGCCGCCATGCTGCCGGCCTATGGGCTCGCGGTCGTCGGCACGATGCTGATCACCACCCTGATGCAATATGTCGTCGTGTTCCGCATATGGAAGGCGCCGCTCTGGCGCGGCGCGATCGGCTTCGCCACATTCATCACCATCGACGTGATCTTCCTCGCATCGGGAGTGGCCAAGCTGTTCGAAGGCGCGTGGTTCCCGATCCTGGTCGGCTCGCTGATATTCATTCTGCTCAGCACCTGGGCCTCGGGACGCCGGCTGATGCGCGAAAGGCTGGCGGAAGACGCGCTGCCGCTGCCCGTATTCGTCAGGTCGGCGGCCAGCTCGGCCCACCGCGTCCGCGGAACGGCGGTGTTCCTGTCGGCGTCGGCCGAAGCCATCCCTGCCGCGCTGCTGCACAATCTGAAGCACAACCAGGTGTTGCACGAGCGCGTGCTGATCCTGACCGTGCAGGTCGACGAAACACCTTATGTGGAGACCGGTCGGCGGTTCGAGACCTCCTCCGTCGGGGACGGGTTCTACCGCGTGATACTGCATTACGGCTTCATGGAGGAGGTCGATATCCCGCGCGAGCTTGCCGACCTGAAAACGATCGGTGAGCCGTTCGCGATGATGAGCACCAGCTTCTTCCTCAGTCGACAGAAGCTGATAGCCTCGAAGGATCAGCCGGGCATGGCGCTGTGGCGCGAACGACTGTTTGCCGGAATGACCAGGAGTTCGGAAAGCGCGATGGAATATTTCAAGCTGCCGACCAACCGGGTGGTGGAGCTGGGCAGCCAGCTCAAGATTTAGGTCAGCGAATGAGGATCATCTCAACTTAACAGCGGTTCGAGTGCTTCCCACTCACGCTCGACCGCGCGGCGGCCGGCGTCGATCGCGGCACGGATCTTCGCTGGGTCGAATTCGAGCGTCTCGGAATATTCCTCGTCGGGCTCGATGATCCGGATCGGCGCGAAGCGATAGCGCGCGATCTGAACGTCGAGCGGCCGAAGGATGCGCGCTGCCTGCGCGCCTCCGATGCCTTCGGCTTGCAGCGCACGAAGCTGCGCTTCGCGCGCCGCGATCAGATCGTTGATCAGCGCGGCGCCGGCCAAATCGTTGGCCGATACCTCCGACTGCAGGATATCCACCGCCCGCAACCCGATCTTGATCAAATTGCCGTAGGTGCGGACCCGCCCCGGTTGCGGTGCGGGTGACGCGCGCACCGCAATCACGCCGCGCGGGTTCAGCTCCAGCGCAGTGCTGAGCGGCGTCACGTCGCGCACTCCGCCGTCGACCCATTGTTCCTCGGTTCCGTCACGGGCGCGCGTCTTCAACGGATCGAAGAAAAGCGGCATCGCGCAGCTCGCATAGACCCAATTGTGGATGCCAGGCACGCTTTCGTCGATGCTGCGATAGGTGCCGGCGCCGAGGTTGACGACGCCGAGCCGCAACTTGCGCCCGCTCGCTGCCAGCTTCTCCTCGTCGGCGAAGCCCTTGATGAGACGCTTCAGCGGCGCAGCGTCGTAGATCGCATCCTCGCCGAGAATCCCGCCGACGACACCGAGCGGACGTTCCTTGTAGATCGAGCCATTGCCCTTGATGCCGAGCCAGGCGTCCAGCAAGCCGGGCACATCGTCCTGCGCGATCCCCAGCGCTTGGATGGCGCCGGTCGAGACCCCGGCGGCGATATCGACCCGAACGCCGCGATTGACGACGAGCTCATGGATGACACCGACCTGAAAGGCGCCCTTGGCGCCGCCGCCGCTCAGCACAATGGCTAGACCGCCTGCCATATCGGCTCTCCTTAACAACGGACGAGATTACAGGAATTCAGGCAGTGAGTCTGCTGCTCATAGCCGCAAGGCGCTGGATCGCCCTGCCGGTCGCCGGCCGTCGGGGGCCGCGCGCGCTGCCGGATGCATGGCGGCAAGGGCAGCGGCGCGCCGCGCGGCAATCGCCACGCCTGGAAGCATGGCGTGCGCTCCGGCCGGATCAGGGCGATCGCCCGCTATCTGCCCGACTGCCGGGCGCTGCTGGACTCGATCCCGTTCGGATTGAACCGGATCGATCCCAGGTTTTGTCCGTTTTCCGGGATTTTCCGAGCCGGCAGATGATTCCATCTGCCTCGAAATCCCTCTATCCCGCTGCGCTTCGCATCATGCGCTGCGGGCTCATCTGCTCGGCTTCGATCGGCTGGTCGAAAGCCACCCCGAACCGGTCCTCGTCGGCCCAGCGGATCACCCCGCCCACCGGCCGGCCGTCGCCGAAATCGAGCGTCACGGTTTCGCCCGGCCGAAAGCCGATCCCGCATTCGATCATCGCGCCGGAGCGCGAAAGGTTGCGGACGCGGCCGGTATCGACGCCATGCCGGCTGCGGACAGTGGCCGCTCGCAGCACCGCGACGCGCGGATCGCGGGTCACCAGCAGCGCCGGCATGACAAGCTTGCCCGACCCCGAAACCCGCGCGCGGGCCTCGTCCGACAGCATCGGGCGGCCGAAGATATAGCCCTGGATATGGCTGCAGCCGAGCGAGCGGATCAGCGCCAGCTCCTCGGGGGTCTCGGCGCCCTCGGCGGTCGTCTCCATCTCCAGGCTCTCGGCCAGCGCGACGATCGCCCGGACGATGGCGGCGTTGCGGTTGCCTGGCACGGCGGCGCCCTGCACGAAGCTCTGGTCGATCTTGATCTTGTTGAACGGCGCCTTCTTCAGATAGCCGAGCGACGAATAGCCGGTGCCGAAATCGTCGAGCGCGAAGCGGACGCCGATCGCCTTGAGCTTCGCGAACATCGCGTCGGTCGCGGCATCGTCGTTCAGGAACACGCCCTCGGTAATCTCGAGCTCGAGCCGGTGGGGCGGTAGCTGGGCCGCGGCCAGCGCGCTCATCACGATGCCGGGCAGCGCAGGGCTGGCGAACTGGATCGGCGAGATGTTGACGGCAACGCGCACCGGATCGGGCCAGTTCGCCGCTTCCAGGCAGGCGGTGCGCAGCACCCATTCGCCGATCTGCGCGATCAGCCCGATTTCCTCGGCGATCGGGATGAACTCGCTGGGCGACACCGGCCCGCGCGTCGGATGATTCCAGCGCGCCAGCGCCTCGAAGCAGACGATCGTCTCGCTCTCCGCGTCGACCACCGGCTGGTAGACGAGATGCAGCCCACCCTCGTTCATCACCTTGCGCAGGTCCATTTCGAGCAGCCGCCGCTCCTTGGCGGTGGCATGCATCTCGGGCTCGTAGAAGCGGTGGACGCCCTTGCCGTCCGCCTTGGCCGCGTAGAGCGCGAGATCGGCGTTGCGGACCAGCTTGTCGGCGCTCGCGCCATCGTCGGGCGCCATGGCGATGCCGATCGACGCGCCGATCGAGACATGCGCGCCCTCGATCGAATAGGGCTTTGACAGCTCGGCGATGATGGCGGCGGCCAGGGTCGCCAGCCGGCTCTTGTCGACGATGCCGGGCAGCACGATGTTGAACTCGTCGCCGCCGAGCCGGCCGACCTGGCCGTCATTATGGACCACCTTGTTCAGGCGATCGGCGACCTGACGCAGCAATATGTCCCCGATCGGGTGGCCCAGCGTGTCGTTGACGGTCTTGAAGCGGTCGAGGTCGAGCATGAACAGCGCGGTGCGCTGGGCGCGCCCCGATCCATCGTGCAGCGACTCGTCGAGCGTGCGGCGCATCAGGATGCGGTTGGGCAGGCCGGTCAGCGCATCGTAGCTCGCCAGCCGCTTCACCTCGGCTTCGGAACGGCGCATCTCGGTCAGGTCGGTGCCGCTACCGCGAAAGCCCAGGAAGCTGCCATATTCGTCGAAGGCTGGTCGTCCGGACAGCGACCACCAGCGGACATCCTGCCCGGCCGCGGCGCGCACCGCGATCTCGGAAAAGGCGAGGCGGGTGGACAGGTGGAAGCCCAGCGTGCGTTCGCCGTCGCCGGTCCCGCGCACATCGCGCCGCTCGTGCAGGACGAGGCCGGTCATCGGCGTCCCGAGAAGATCGTCGACCGACAGGTCGAGCGCGGCCGCGATCTGCGGCGAGATATAGCTGAGCAGGCCGCGCGCGTCGGTCTCCCAGAACCAGCCGCGCCGGTTCTCCTCGAACTCGCGGAGCAGCACCGCCGCCTTCAGCGCCGAGGCCGCGTTGGCGAGCCAGCGGCGCGAGGCCAGGTAGCTGCGCTCCGAAATGCCGCCGAGCGCGACCGTGGCGATACCCAGCAGCGGGACCAGGATGACCAGCGCCATCCAGTCGTTCACCACCAGCGCGACGCTGATCGACAGGGTCAGCCACAGCGCCAGCGCGGCGGTGGGCACGGGCGCGAACACCAGTGTCGTGATCACGAGCAGCGCCGAATAGGCGACCGCCGCGATCGGCCAGTTCGCAGAAGTCATGTCGCGCGCGGCGCCCAGCATCCAGGCCGACCAGCACAGGCCCTGCGCCAGCCCGAACAGCGCGACCAGTGCGTGCATCTGTTCGGGCGATCTGCGCGCCGGCCGCTTGTGGCGGGCGAGGTGGCGGATGACGGTACCTGCAGCCAGGAGCAGGCCCAGCGGCGCAACGATCGACCCCAGCGCGAGGTTCAGTCGCGGCGCCCGCACCAGCCAGAGGCCACAGGCGACGGCGGCGTTCGCCAGCAGCAGCATCGGCATGGCGTCGACCGCCATGCGGACGCGATTGGCGAGCGACTGCTGGTCATGCTCGCCGGCGCGCGGAAACAGGCCGCGCACGAAGCGAAAACGGATCGCATCGATCTCATCCAGGGCTTCGACGGCAAGAGCCGATCGTCCACGCACCCGCCGCATGCGGCGCATCCTCCTCGTTATCGGCGAGGCGCCCCGCCGGTCCCCCGGCAGCGGGCGCCCGCCCCCGATTCGGTGCTTAACCCAGGCTGCTTAATTTCGTTTGAACTTCGCCATCGACGACGCTGGCGCGCACCAGCCACCGGCGCTCGCCTTCCAGGCCCAGCGCGGTCAGCACGCCGGTCCGATAGGCGCCGGTGTCGATGCCGATGCGATTCGCCTGGACGTCGGGCTCGGTCGAGATCGAGTGGCCATGGACGATGCACGCGCCGAGATCGCCACGATGTTGCAGGAACTCGTGGCGGATCCACCGCATGTCGCTCGAATTCTGCTCTTCGAGCGCAACCCCCGGCCGAATGCCGGCATGGACGAACACATAGTCGCCGAAGCGGATAGCATCCGGCAGACTGTCGAGGAACTGGCGATGCCGCTCCGGGATATAGTGCCGCAGCGTCTCGACCGGCGGCAGCTGTTCGCCGAGCGTCGACACCGGGACGCCATAGCTGGCCAGCGTCTCATAGCCCCCGAACTTCAGCCACAGATTCTCGCTGCGGTCCTCCAGCGGATCGAGCGCCCGCAGCATCGCCTCCTCATGGTTGCCCATCAGCACGTGGAAGGTCGCGAAGCCGGGGAGATAGCCGAGCGCGAACTCGATCGTCTCCGCCGAATAGGGGCCGCGGTCGACCAGGTCGCCGAGCAGCACGACATGGTTGTCGGCCGGCGCGCGGGCGGCGATATCGTCGCGGATCTGCGCCAGCAGCGGCAGCAGCAGGTCGAGCCGGCCATGGACGTCGCCGACCGCATAGACCCGCTGGCCAGCGGGAATCTGCGGCCGGGACGCATCGCCGCGCCGGGCGGTCAGCGTATTCATCCGCTGCAACCAGCCCCTGTCGCCGCCCTGCCCAAATCCAGCCTGGTTCAAATCTGCCTCCGCACGGGAGAATATGGCGGTGCACTGGAGGAATGGCAATGCTGGCGGGCGGGACCATCTGCATGGTTGAAAGACCAGCTTCATGGGGCCATAGCGTGGCCGATCTTCAATTTCAGCACTCCGCAGGGGGAATATTGGTTTTCCGTGAATTGTCAGCGTCGGCCTGGTCATCGATCGTCGCGCTGCCCTGTTCGGCTCCCGGTGAGCGCGCGCCTGGCGCCGCCGTGAACGCGGGACAACGCTGAAATGTCGCTGTTCAGCGCGCTGAAGCGTGCGGTCAGGGCCCCTGCCGCAACCGTCGAGGGCAAGCCGCTGTTCGACATCGCCAGCCTGCAGCCGGGCAGCCGCGGCCGCAACCAGGCGATCATTCGCGGACTGTGCGATAATGCCTATCTCGGCGACAACAGTTCACTCTGCCGCGTGCTGGGCCGGTATAGCATGTTCGTCGACACAACCGATCTCGGGTTTTCGAGCCACATGCTGCTCAGCGGCTATTGGGAGATGTGGGTCACCGAAGCCTTTGTGACGCGCGTGCGGCCGGGCATGCATGTCGTCGATTGCGGTGCGAACCTCGGCTATTTCACGCTCATCATGGCGGATCTGGTCGGCGAAACCGGCCATGTCGACGCGTTCGAGCCCAATCCGGCGATCGCGGCGAAGCTCGCCAAGACCATCGAAGTGAACGGCTTTCTCGGGCGGACTACCCTGCACCGGGCCGCCTTGGGCCGCGCCAGCGGAGAAGCGATCCTCCAGATCCCGCCGCACGAACCCAAGAACGCCTATCTTAGCCCGCATCCAGCACGAGCGGAGGATATCGCCGCGAACATCCCGATCCTGCGTCTCGACGAGCTCCCGGGCGCCGATACGATCGATCTGATCAAGATCGACGTCGAGGGCGCCGAAGAGCATGTCTGGGCCGGGATGCAGGGTATTCTCGACAGCCGGCGGCCCCTTACCGTCATCCTCGAATTCACGGCGGCGCGCTATGGCGACCCGGGCGGGTTCCTCGACACGATAATGTCCAGCGGCTTCTCGTCGGCCCATATCGACTATGAGGCAGGCGTCGTTCCGACGACGCGCGAGGAGATCCTGGCAAGACCCGCCCATGTCGATCAGATGCTGGTCTTTACTCGCTAGGATTCGACCGATGGGCCATCCCCTGAACTACGCGTTTCTCGCGCACCGCCGATCATGGCTCCGCCGCTGGCCGCGTTTGCAGATTTTGCTGCGCGAGCTCTATCTCAGGCATATGGCGTGGGCGATCCGCCTCGATGACGAGATGATCCTTTGCCGTATCCTCGGCCGTTACAAGCTCTATGCCGACCCTTCGGATCGGAGTATCTCACCGCATCTGATCATGCAGGGCTATTGGGAACCGCGAACCACCGAAGTCATCATCGATTTGATGAGGCACGGCATGACGGCCATCGATGTCGGCGCCAATCTCGGCTATTTTACCATCGTCATGGCGGCTGTCGGTGGAACTCCCGGACGGGTGCTGGCCTTCGAACCGAACCCGGGAACGGCGAAACGGTTGCGGGAATCCTTGTTGCTCAACGGTTTTCAGACCCGCGTGGATCTCCATGAGGTCGTGCTTGGCGCGACGGATGGCGAGGAGGTCAACCTCCTCCTGTCCGTCAACCATCCCGGCGGCACCCAGGTTACCTCGCTCACCCCCGACGGGCCGAACTTCATCAAGGCGCGGACCCGACGTCTGGATGGTGTGCCAGGGGCGCTCGATGCAGCGCTGGTCAAGATCGACGCAGAGGGCATGGAGGAAGAGATCTGGCGCGGGATGACTGCGATGATCGCGGGCGATCGTCTCCGCAACGTGATCGTGGAGTTCACGCCATCGAGCTATAAGAACGCCCCAGCCATGCTGGACGAAGCCGAAGCGGCAGGCTTCAGGATTTCGAGCATCGACGACGAACGCGGCATCTGTTCTATCAGCCGCTCCGATATACTGCACGGCGCAGCGCAGCAGATGCTTATCTTCCAGCGCTGATCTCGCGACTTTGCAGCGCCGAGCTCAGCGCTGTGGGGCAGCCCTCTGATCTGCGTTGTTGAAACGTTGCGCTCGCGGTCATACAGGGACGCTCCTACCATGACCATCAACAGCCCCCTGTCCGCAGAGCGTTCGCCGCGTCCGATTTTACCACTGCGAGGATGGGCCGCGCGATTGGCTCAGCGTTATAGGGCACGCTTCCTCACGTTGCTGCGCAGCGCCCCCAAGGTGCGCCTGCCTGGCTTTTTCTTTCCGAATGGCCATGCCAGCGGCGTCGTCGATCATGGCGGAACGGATGCACGGCTGGTGTCAGGTTATATGTTTCATAGCGATTACATCGCGGCGGCCGGCACCGGCATAGATTTCGAGGTGGGCCTCAAGGGCCTCACGGCGCAAGCGGGTGAACTGACGCTGACGATCAACCGGCTCGATGATCGCGGGCAGACTGAGGTGGTCAAAACTAAGCAATGGCCGCTGCGTCGCCTTGCTGCTGGTGGAGGCCGGATCGAGTTAGCGGTGTCGGCGGACCCGGACCATAGCTACGCGCTCATTGGAACGCTTTCGTCCGATGCCGACGCCTATGCCGATGAGATCGAAATCAGCGCGATCGGCGGCGAACCCGACCACGCCCTGGTAGCGCGGCTCGATACGGCGCGGCGCGATTTCCTGTCGGAGCCGGGTACCGGTACGCTGAAAAACATCGTCGTTGATAGGAAGGCCACGCTGGTCGAACCGATTTCCCAGATGTGCACGGCGCATCAGATGCAGGAGCCTATTTTCCGGGAATTGTCCGACCGGCTTGGCCAGCCCAACTCATTGCACCGCAAGCATTGGGAATTCGCCTTTATTCTGCGCGCGCTTGAATATCATGGCGCCATTGCGCCTGGTCATCGCGGGCTCGGTTTCGGGGTGGGTGTCGAACCGATGTCATCGCTGTTCGCCGCTGCCGGTTGCGAGGTGCTGGCAACCGACCTGCCGACCGAGGACGATCGCGCAAAGATTTGGGGCGACACCGCGCAACTGGGCGGAAATCTCAGGGAGATGCATTATCCCGGGCTATGCAGCGAGGTCGATTTCTTCGCGCGCGTCTCCTATCGACCTGTCGACATGAACGCGATCCCCGCCGATCTTACCGATTTCGACTTCACATGGTCGTCCTGCGCCTATGAACATCTGGGATCGATCGAGGCAGGCCTGCAATTCTTCGAGAACTCGCTGCGATGCCTCAAAAAGGGAGGCCTGGCGGTGCATACTACCGAACTAAACCTCAGCTCGAACGAGGGAACGCTCGAAGGCGGGGCGACCGTGCTGTTTCGCCGCGCCGACTTCGAGTTATTGTCCCGTCGCCTGATCGCCGCGGGGCACGAGGTTTTTCCCATCACCTTCGATAGCGGCGACAGCGAACTCGACCGCCTCATCGATGTGCCGCCGTACAGCAGCGATCCCCATCTGAAACTCGCACTATTGCGTTGGGTATCAACGTCTTTCGGAATGATCGTGCGTAAGGGCTAATCGGCGCCAGCCCGGCCGCGGCGTCCATTTTGGTGCATTGCCGCAATTAAGATGTTGCAACAAATGCCGGCGTGGCTATTTTGCGCCGACGCTAGGGGGCCAGGGAGACGAGCGTGATAACACACGACATCCGGTCCAACGCGACCAATCTGAACATTTTGTCCCGGGGTCGGGAGGTCTTGAAGGCCGAGATCGATGCCTTGGTTCAGCTCGAGGCATCTCTCGACGACAGCTTTTCCGCAGCGGTGCGGCTACTGGAATCGACCAGGGGCCGGATCGTCGTTACCGGCATGGGCAAGTCGGGCCACGTGGCGCGCAAGATCGCAGCCACGCTGTCCGCTACGGGCTCTCCGGCCATCTTCATCCATCCCGCCGAGGCCGCGCATGGCGATCTCGGCATGGTGCAGCACGGCGACACCATGATCGTCCTGTCCAATTCGGGTGCCACCACCGAATTGACGCCGATCATGCAGCATTGCCGCAGCCTGCGCATCCGCATCATCGGCATCGCTTCGCGCGCCGATTCTCCGGTCATGCAGGCTGCCGATGTGCGGCTGCTGCTGCCGCAAGTGCGAGAAGCCTGCCCCAGCAACATCGCACCGACCACCTCGACCATAATGATGCTGGCGCTCGGCGATGCACTGGCGATGGCGCTCATGGACGTGCGCGGCATCGCGCGGGACAGCCTGAAGCTCCTGCATCCCGGTGGAGCAATCGGCCTTCGGCTGATGGCGGTCACCGAGATGATGCACAGCGGCG
The DNA here is from genome assembly GCF_056401045.1 of Rhizorhabdus sp. P4_G6. NCBI lineage: Bacteria > Pseudomonadati > Pseudomonadota > Alphaproteobacteria > Sphingomonadales > Rhizorhabdaceae > Rhizorhabdus > Rhizorhabdus sp. P4_G6. The sequence continues at coordinate 104,391 of NZ_JBFUKC010000005.1, forward strand.
CCAGTCTTCCGTTGGTGGCGCTCGATACGCCGATGCGCGACGTGATCATGACGATGACCTCGATCGGCTTCGGTGTTGCAGGCGTCGCCGATGACGATGGCCGGCTCGTCGGCGTGATCACCGATGGCGATTTGCGGCGTCACATCGGCGATCTGTTGGATGGCACCGCGGCCCAGGTCATGACCGCCAGCCCCAAGACCGTCCCGCCCGACACGCTCGCCGAAGATGCGCTGATGATCATGAACGACTGCAAGATCACCACCGTCTTCGTGATGGAAGAGGACCGCCCGGACTATCCGGCTGGCATCGTCCATATTCATGACTTCGTGCGCTACGGGCTGAGCTAGGTTTGAAATTCCTGCCATGACCGATCTCGCGGTCATCATCCCCGCACGCTATCGATCGTCCCGCTATCCGGCCAAACCCCTGGCGCTGCTCGTCGGCGCCGGCGGCGTGGCCAAACCGCTGGTACAGCGCAGCTGGGAATGCGCGGCGACGATCACCGATCGGGGATCTATCTGGATCGCTACTGATGACGACCGCATCGCCGATGCCGTGCGCGGCTTTGGCGGACAGGTGGTGATGACTGCGGAGAGTTGCGCCAACGGCACCGAGCGTTGCGCCGACGCGATCGCCCGGCTGGGCATCAAGCCGCAAACGGTGGTCAACCTCCAGGGCGACGCGCCGCTCACGCCGGCCCATGTGGTGACCGCGCTGGTCGATGCCCTGCGGGCCACTCCGGACGTGGCGATGACGACGCCCGCGATCCGTTGCTCCCGGAGCGTCTATAGCCACCTCGTGGAGGACCAGGCCCAGGGCCGCGTCGGCGGTACGACGGTCGTGTTCGGCAGCGACCATCGCGCGCTGTATTTCTCGAAGCGGGTAATCCCGCATCTTCCGCCCGATGCCGCAGCCCAGGCTTTTCCCCCTGTCCACCTCCATCTCGGCGTCTATGCCTATCGGCCCGAGGCGCTGCGCCGCTATGTCGCCTTGGGCCCGTCCGAGATCGAGCAGCTCGAAGGGCTGGAACAGCTTCGCTTCCTCGATGGTGGCATAGCGGTCGGCGTGGTCCCGTTCGAGCCGCTTGGCTGGGATGCGATCGAGTTGAACAACCCAACGGACGTGGCTCCGATCGAAGCCGTACTCAAAGCGCGCGGAATCGCATAAGAACCGCTGCATGACCGGTTCGATCCTGCGCTTGCTGCTTGCGCCCTGGTGGGCGATGCAACTTCTGACCGGCGCGAAATCCTTTCTCGATAATCCGCTGATCGGGTCGGAACGCCTCAACCGGCGTGGCCTGCATGTGCGCCGCGTCAAGCTTGCACATGCGATGGCCGAGCGCCGCCGCACCCGGCTCGCGAAGCGGGCGGACCCCGTCGACATTGCATCGTTCGAAAGCAACGGCTTCGTCATGAAACGCGACTTCCTGCCGCCCGACATCTTCGCGGCGCTTCGTGAGCAACTGCTCGCATGGCAGGGGCCTGCGCGCGAAATGGTCCAGGGCGACACCATCACCCGCCGCTACGCGGCCGACCCCGAATTGCTGGATGCGGTCCCGGCGATGCGCGCCTTTCTGCGCGATCGGCGCTGGCGCGCGCTGGCGAGATATGTGGCGAGCTTCGACATCGAGCCGCTGCTTTACGTCCAGGCGATCCTCAGCCAGCGTTACGACGCGGCGCCGGATCCCCAGACAAACCTCCACGCGGACACCTTTCACCCGACGATGAAGGCCTGGCTGTTCCTCGAAGACGTGACACTCGAAGACGGTCCGCTGACCTATGTCGCCGGATCGCACCGACTGACCCCGGAGCGGCTGGCATGGGAGCATGGTCGCAGCCTCACAGCCCGGAGCGAGGGAGATTATCTTTCGGCACGCGGCTCGTTCCGGATCGAAAGGGGGCAATTGACGTCTCTTGGCCTGCCGGAGCCGACCGCCTTTGCCGTTCCGGCCAATACGCTCGTCATCGCGGATACCTTCGGCTTCCATGCGCGAGGCCGCAGCGAGCGGGCGTCTACCCGCCTGGAACTGTTCGCCTATAGCCGCCGCAACCCGTTCCTCCCCTTCGCCGGGCTCGACATCTGGAGCCTGCCGGGACTCGCCGAGCGCCGAGTGCCATTGTTATGGCTCACCCATGACATCTACCGGCGCTGGATCGGCCAACCTTGGGCCAAGGCTGGCCGCAAACGCCCCCATGAAGGATAATCCCGTCGCAGCGAGAGCGGCTTCGCTGGATATCCCAGCGCTCCGCCGCTAAGAGCCGCGATCATGGATGCCAATATCAAGGACGCGGTTCGCACGCTCGATCCCTTCGGATTCCTGATCGGGCATAGCAGTGCTATCCGTTCGCTCGGCGGGGCGGAACGCGGCCCCGATCCACGCTATGTCTTCCACACGCCTTATGTGGAGTTCCCACCCGGCCGGCTGATCTTCCATATCAGGTTCGACGGGTTGAAGGCGAGCTTTGGCGAACTTCAGGTCAACATCAATGCCTTCATCCCGGATAGCGGCCGCGACGCCGTTTTCGTCACCTCATCGCGCCTGCATCTTCCGGATCGTGCCGCCGCGGAGCGCGGGCTGACCATCTCGATCCTCAGCGTGGCGGGCGCTGCCTATGCCGCATACGGCTTTTGCACGGGCGGAACCGACGCCAGCGCATCGGGCCTGACCATCACGGTGGAGGAGCTCGAAGCGGCCGAGGGACGCGCGGCCGAGGAATTGCTGCTGCCGACCCGGCTCGGCACGGCCGCCCTAGATATGCCGTCGAGGCTGATCGAGGACGTCAGGCCATCATTCCGTGACCCGGTATCGCAGGCGATGACCGAGGATCAGTTTGCGGAACCCGACTTCGGCCGGTGGGCGGCGACATTGACCCCAGCTCCGCCGAGCAATGCCGCACGCTGGGAACTCGCCTTTATCGCCCAGGTGCTGGATCGGTATGAAATGCTGCGCCCCGGCGGCCGCGGCCTTGCTTTCGGACGTGCAGGCAGGGCGCTTGCGCCGGCCATGAGCGCCGCTGGCTGCGAAGTCTTGCTGGCTCTGCCGGCCGAAGAGGGAACGCCAAATTTCGCGGCGGATCCTTTGCCGTGCGCACGGCTCGATACCCAGCCCGCTCCCGATGGCGCCCTGCCGGCTGTCCTGCTGTCGATGGCGGAGACGGCCGCCGATCAGCGAGGGTTCGATTTCACCTGGTCGATCGGCGTGGCCACCCAGGCCTATGCCGCGCGCAATTTGGTCCCGGCGCTGCTCGATATGATGAAGCTGCTCCGACCTGGGGGCTATGCAGTGCACATGCTCGACATGGCGGTCGCGGCCGGCGGCCCCATTCCCCGAGCGGAGTTGGAGCGCACCGCCATCACCTTGATCTCGCGCGGCTTCAGCGTCGCCCAGCTTAATTTCGGCGGCTCAGCCGTTCGCGGGAATAGCGTCCCCTTCGGTCTCATCGTCCGCAAGGGCTGAATCCATGAGCCTCGACTCCGTCCGCGCCTTCTTTGCGGAGCATGCGCCCGAGATCACTATCATCACGCAGGCAGCGAGCACCGCCACCGTCGACGAGGCCGCCGAGACGCTTGGCGTCCTGCCCGGCCAGATTGCCAAGACGCTGTCGGTGCGAATCGGCGACGCGGTGATGCTGATCGTCGCGCGCGGTGACGCCCGCCTCGACAACCGAAAAGCGAAGGACGCTCTCGGCGGGCGTCCAAGGATGCTGGATCGCGCGGAGGTTGAAGCCCTGACCGGGCACCCCGTGGGCGGTATATGTCCGTTCGGGCTTGCCCGGCCACTGCCGATCTACTGCGACATCTCGCTGCGCGACTTTACTGTCGTCTATCCTGCGGCGGGCGCGCGCACCGCATCGGTGCAGATCAGCCCCGATCGCCTGGCCGCGCTGACCGGCGCCAGCTGGATCGACGTGTGCCACTTGCCTGCATAGGCATAAAAAAGGCCGGCGGAGCATCGCTCGCGCCGGCCTTGCAATTCAAGGGAAAGGGATCAGGCCTTGCAGCTCTGGGCCGGCTTGCCGGGGGCTGCGATCTCGACCTGCGGGCCATCGCCACTCACCGAATAGCCGTCCGCGGTGTAGGGCTTGCCGGCCTCCGCGGCCTTCAACATTGTGGGCGTGCCCTCCTTCGAGGTCTTGTACGCAGCCGTGTTGTTGCTGAAGAAGTCGACGTAGACGAGGCTGGCGTCCTTGCACCGGTAGGTCCGGCTCTGCGTCACCATCGGCGGAAGCTCAACCGGCGCGGCAGCATTGAGCGCCGCGGCATCGGGATCGGATTCACTGGCAGTGATGGTTTCCGGTTTGCCGCATGCGGTGAGCATGAGAGCGGAGCCGAGAACGGCGGCGGTGATGTAGCGGGTCTGGATGTACATAGCGGCGGTGCTTGTGGTCCTTTTGTGCGGTGCGTCAAGTACAGGAACGCCATGAAGCCTGCATGAACATCGGTTTTTTTGCGATCAGACCCCGGATCAGGTGGAATGTTCCACAAATCTCTGCAGGCGGAGCCAGCTCAGCCGCTTTTCCGGGAAGGCGAGCGTATAGGCCGGACTGCTCGACGGGAGGTCGATCAGCTCCAGTTCGGCCACAGCGCCGATCATCTTGCGGCCGATTCGCGCGGCCGTCCCTCCGTTGAACCCGATTGCGCGCAGGGCAGGCAGGGTCGCCACAAGGGCAGCCAGGTCGTTCGGCCGGTGGTCGCGGATCGCGCCGTCGAGGCTACCCGGACGCACCGCGTCGGCAACGACGTCCCACAGGCCGACACCCGCGGCGCCAAGCAGGGCCAGGCGCTCGGCATATGCGAGTTGATTCAACTCTTCCCGGCCGATCGCCGCGCCGATCAAGTGCCAGAACTGATTTTGCGGATGCGCGTAATAGCGCTCTGCGCGCAGCGATGCCTCGCCCGGTAAGCTGCCCAGCAGCAGCAGACGGGTCTCGGGGCCGACGACGGGCGGAAAACTGGCTTTGCGGGTCATCAACGCCGACAAGCAGCACAGACGAACGCCAAAGAGAAGCTATGTTGGCAAGCGCGACCGCGCTCGGCTAGATTCCGCCAATGGCACAAGACAAGATTGCGCACGACGCGCTCGCTCTCATCGGCAACACCCCGCTTGTGAGACTGAAGGGCCCGAGCGAAGCGACCGGCTGTGAAATTCTCGCAAAGTGCGAATTCATGAACCCTGGCGGTTCGGTCAAGGACCGCGCAGCGCTGGCGATCATCACCGACGCGGAGGAACGCGGCCTGATCGAGCCGGGCGGGATCATCGTCGAGGGCACGGCGGGCAACACCGGCATCGGCCTGGCGCTGGTAGGCAATGCGCGCGGCTATCGCACGATCATCGTGATGACCGACACCCAGAGCCAGGAGAAGCAGGCCACGCTGCGCGCGCTGGGCGCCGAGCTCGTCCTCGTCGCGCCGACCGCTTATTCGAACCCTGCCCATTATGTGCATACATCGCGACGCATAGCCGAGGAGACGCCGGGCGCGCTTTGGGCCAACCAGTTCGACAATACCGCCAATCGACTGGCTCATATCCGTACCACCGCACCTGAGATCTGGGCGCAGACCGGCGGCCGGATCGACGGCTTCACCTGCGCGGTCGGCACCGGCGGCACGCTGGCGGGGGTCGGCCTCGGGCTTAAGGAGTATAGCGAGGATATCGTGATCGGTCTCACCGACCCGCACGGCGCTGCGCTCTACAATTATTTTGCGCATGGCGAACTGAAGGCGGAGGGATCGAGCCTCGCCGAAGGCATTGGGCAGAGCCGGATCACCGCCAATCTCGATGGCGCGCCGGTGGACACCCAGTTCCGCATTTCCGACGAGGAGGGCCTCGAGCAGGCCTTCGCGCTTCTGCAAAACGAGGGGCTGTGCGTCGGTCTTTCCTCCGGCATCAACGTCGCCGGGGCCATCGCGCTCGCCCGGGAGCTGGGGCCGGGCAAGACCGTCGTGACCATCTTGTGCGATTCCGGGATGCGCTATCTCTCGTCGATGTACAATCCGGCCTGGCTGGAGGCAAAAGGACTGCCGGTCCCGGCCCTGCTCAACCGCTGAACGGGACGTGATCGTCGCGACGACGGCCGAACGGCTTAACATTTGCAATTGACCTCCGCCCGAGCCTGGCGGAAGTTGGCGCTTATGGGGATTACCGGCTGATGCAGCGCGTGCGGATTGGCATTACCGGCTTGGCCGTGGTGTTCCTGGTCGTGCTGCTGGCTGCCGCCATCGTCGGCTTCCATTCCAAGGACAATGCCACCGGCGGCAATGGCTCGTCGGCTGCCGGCAATAATAGCGAAGTCGCGCCAGCTGACCCGCTGGCCGAGCTCGGCGTCGCGCCGGGCGGCACAGCGGGCGACGACCCCGGACCGCAGTCCACGAAATAACGGGGCGGAACTCGGGCTGCGATTCGCACTCGATCGAGTCGCGCGCAAAGCCGCGCCCACTCCAGCTAGGCGACCGGCCTGAGGTTGTCACCACCGATCCGGGGTAGCGCGGCGCCACTCGCCCTCAATGTTCTCGACATAGTTATCCACAGCCTTGTCCGCACCGGCAGTGCCGGTTTCCCGCGCCCCGCGGTCGCGCACAGGTCGCGGCGCTGTCCACAGGATTCCTGAAATCCACAGCCTGAAGGCAGCTAAAACCACGAAATGGTATAAAAAGGCTTTGAAAACCCGACCCAAACCAAGTACATCCAGGCGGTGAAATGGGGTTAGGAATATCGCCCGGCGTATTGACGCCTCCCGCCGTCCGGAAAGGGCAGCGCGGCTCCGGCGATCCTCCTCCCCCGAACGGGGTACGCGGTGGCGGCGGGTGCGGTCTTCAATGACGTTCATTTGAACGGCGTCGACGCCAAGGGGCGGGTCTCGCTGCCGGCTGCCTTCCGCCAGACCATCGACATCCGCTGCACCACCGGAAACGTGGCCAAGGGTCTCGAAAAGACGCTGCGCATGGCCAAGCACCCGACCCTGCCGTGCATCGAGGTCAGCGACGCGCTGCAGATCGCCGAAACCGAAGAGCAGATGAACGCCCATGCCGCCCGCATGGCAGAACAGACCGGCCAGCTGCACGGCGACGTGCTCGACGAGCTCGAGGCCAAGACCTATCCGCAGATGAAGGATGTCGGCTACGATTCCGCAGGCCGCATGATCCTGCCGGAGCGACTGCGCGCCAAGGCGCAGATCGGCAGCGATGCGCTGTTCGTCGGCCGCGGCCGACGCTTCCGCATCTGGAACCCCGAAATTCTCCGCGCCAACCTCGATGCCGAATCCGAAGACGTCCTCGAGGAGATGGACGACTTGCTGGCCAAGCGGAAGGAGCGCGCATGACCGCCACCGCCTCCCAGAATGCCGCACCGCATATCCCGGTGCTCCTCGACGAGGTGCTCGCCGGCTTGGCCCCCAAGGCAGGCGAAACGCATGTCGACGGCACCTTCGGGGCGGGCGGCTATACGCGCGCGATCCTGCGCACCGGGGCGCACGTCATCGCCTTCGACCGCGATCCCGACGCCATCGCCGAAGGCCGCGCCCTGGAAGCGGAGAATGACGGGGCGCTGATCCTGGTATCCGATCGCTTTTCCCGGATCGCAGAGGCCCTGCATGAGCGCGGTGTCGACCAAGTCGATGGGGTTACCCTCGACATCGGTGTCTCGTCGATGCAGCTCGACCAGGCCGACCGCGGATTTTCGTTCCAAGCCGATGGCCCGCTCGACATGCGCATGGAGCAGGCCGGCATGACCGCGGCCGATTTCCTCAACGAAGCCGACGAGGCCGAGATCGCCGACGTGCTGCACGAGCTGGGCGAGGAGCCGCGAGCACGCCGCGTCGCGCGTGCGATCGTGGCGGCGCGCCCGATCAGCCGGACCGCGCAGCTGGCCGAAGTGGTGCGCCGCGCGCTCGGCCATCGGCCGCATGAGAAGAAGGATCCCGCCACCCGCACCTTCCAGGCGATCCGGATCCACCTGAATGCCGAACTCGACGAACTGGAGCAGGGCCTTGCTGCCGCCGAACGGGTGCTTCGCCCGGGCGGCCGCCTCGCGGTCGTGTCGTTCCATTCGATCGAGGATCGGATTGTAAAGCGTTTCCTGCGCGAGCGAAGCGGGGCGACCCCGGCCGGCTCGCGGCACCTTCCAGACGTGCGCGGCGGGGGGCCGCGTCCAAGCTTCGAGGCCGTCGCCAAGCCGGTGCGTGCTGGCGATGCCGAGGTTGCCCGCAACCCCCGGTCCCGTTCGGCGACATTGCGCGTCGCACGTCGGACCGAGGCCTCGCCATGGGGCCCCGCTGCACAAAAAGAAGGACGTCTGGGATGATCACGACCCGATTCAGAGAGGTGGTCTGGACTGGGGGCATCTGCGCCGCAGCGCTCTCCTTCTACATGGTGTCGCAGACCGTGGCGACGAAGCGCGCGGAGCTGACCGGGGTCGAGCGCAAGATCGCCGCGACGAATCAGGAGATCCGCCAACTCCGCACCGAGATCGACACGCGCGGCGGGCTCGCCCAGATCGAAAGCTGGAATCAGCGGGTCTACGGCTTGCAGGCTCCCGGTGCCGGCCAGTTCGTCGACAGCGCGATCAAGCTGGTGGCACTCACCCAGCCACAGACGGCGCCAGCGCTGCCGCTCGATCCGGCTATCGTCGCCAGCCATGGCGCGGTCAGCCAGGTCAACCTCAACGTCATCGAGGATGGGGGCATGCGCGCACGGGCGATCAAGACCGTGGCCGCCGCGACGCCATCGCCTCAGATCGCGCAACCGACGCTGCGTCAGGCCAGCTTCGTCCAGGCCAAGCCGTCGGCGCTGGCGCCCTCGACGCCTTCGCCGATCCAGGAGATCGCGCAGCACCGGCCGGCCAGGGCGGGACTGGGCGACGATTTCCTCGCCGATCTCGGCGACGAGGGATCCGCCGGCCGCCCGCGCAAAGCGCGGCCATGAACGCGATCGCCGTCGGGCTCGCCCCGCCGCGCGATCGCGCCCTCGCCAAGATAAACGACGCGACCCGGATCGCACATTACCGGCTGATGATCCTGATGCTGCTGTTTGCGCTGCTCACGGGCATCATCGGACTGCGCCTGTTCTATCTCGCGCTGTTTAACGCGCCCGATCGCAGCGCCGTCTCGGCCGCCGCGGGTCCGCGCGCTGACATCACCGATCGCAATGGCGTCGTGCTCGCCGCAACCATCAAGGGCGCCAGCCTGGCCGTGCGCCCGCCGCGGGTGATCGGAGACAAGGAGAAGCTGGCGACCGAGCTGGCGCGGCTCTTCCCATCACGGCCGATCGACTATTACCGGCGCATCCTGCGCGGCCCGCGCAAGTTCGTCTATCTCGAGCGCGGCGCGACGCCGGCCAAGATCCACGCCGTGCGGCTGCTCGGCGAACCGGCGATCGAGGAGGTTCCCGAGCCAAAGCGCTTCTATCCGCAGGGCACCATGGCGAGCCAGGTGATCGGCTATATGGACATCGGCGGCGTGCCGGTGAGTGGCATGGAGGCCTATCTCGACAAGCGGCTGACCAGCCCTGCCAATGCCGGCCAGCCGGTGGCGCTGTCACTCGACAGCCGGGTGCAGGCCGCGATGGAGAGCGCCCTCGCCGCGCAGGTCATCAAGCATAGCGCCGTCGGCGGTGCGGGCATCGTTCTCGACGTGCACACCGGCGAAATACTGGCGATGGCGTCGTTGCCGGTGTTCAACTCCAATGCGCCGGGACTGGTGCCCGTCGGCACCGATCCGCTTCGTCCGGACGCCCGCTATAATCGCGCGATCAGCTCGGTCTATGAGCTCGGCTCGACCTTCAAGATGATCACCTTCGCCAACGCCATCGAAAACGGCGTCATCACCGACTTCGGCAAGAAATATGACGCGACCGCGCCGCTGCACGTCGGCGGCTTCACGATCCGGGACGATCATCCCGAGAATCGCTGGATGTCGATCCCCGACATCATGATCCATTCGAGCAACATCGGCACCGCGCGGATCGCCGACGAACTGGGCGAGGCGCGGACCTCCGCCTTCTTCCGCAAGCTGGGCTTCGATCGCCCGGTCGATCTCGAGCTTGGTGCGCGCGGCAAGCCGCTCTGGCCCGGCTTCTGGGCGCGGACCACCGTCATGACGACGGCCTATGGCCATGGCATCGCGGTGAGCCAGCTCCACCTCGCCAATGCCTATGCGGCGCTGGTCAACGGTGGGATCATGCGTCCCGCGACGATGCTCAAGCGGGCGCCCGGCACGGTGCCGGCGGGCCGGCGCGTCATCTCGGAGGCGACCAGCGCGCGGATGCGGCAGCTGATGCGGCTGGTGGTGACCCATGGCACCGGCAAGAGCGGCAATCTTCCCGGCCTGCGGATCGGCGGCAAGACCGGGACCGCCGAAAAGAACCTCAATGGCCATTACATCCATAACAGCCTGGTCACGACTTTTGCCGGCGTCTTCCCGATGGACGCACCGCGCTATGTCGTGATCGTCACCATGGACGAGCCGCAGGGCATCAAGGAGACCTATGGTTTCCGCACTGCCGCCTGGACCGCGCTGCCCGCCGTGAAGAACATCATCGCCCGCATCGGCCCGCTCCTCGGCATCATTCCCGATCCCAGCAAGGACATCGATTTGTCCGACCTGCTTCCCTATGTCTACGAAGAGCAGCTGAAGGCGAAAGAGGGCGAGCAGAAAGAGACCTCGATCCATGCGATTGACTGATCTTCTCCCGGACATACCCGCCGAGGCAGGACAGGCCCGCATCACCGGCTTCGCCATCGATCATCGCAAGGTGGCGCCGGGAACGGTGTTCGGCGCCTTCAAGGGAGCGCGCTTCAACGGCGAGGATTTCATCGGCCAGGCGATCGCCGATGGTGCGGTCGCGGTGATCTCGGCGCCCGGCGTGGCGGTCGAAGGGGCGGTCCATGTCAGCGATGCCGAGCCGCGCCGCGCCTTTGCCGCGCTCGCCGCACGCTTTTTCGCCCCTTTCCCCGAGACGACGGTTGCTGTCACCGGCACCAACGGCAAGACCTCGACGGTCGAGCTGACCCGCCAGCTCTGGCGGATGGCGGGTTACCACGCGGCGTCGATCGGCACGCTCGGCGTCACGACCGCGGACGAGCAGGTTTCGACCGGGCTCACCACGCCGGACATCGTGACCTTCCTGTCGAACATGGCCGGGCTGCGCCGCGAGGGCGTCACCCATGCCGCCTTCGAGGCATCGAGCCACGGCCTGTCGCAGTATCGCACCGAGGGTCTGCCGGTCCGCGCCGCCGCGTTCACCAATCTCAGCCGCGATCATCTCGATTATCATGGCACCATGGAGGCCTATTTCGCCGCCAAGCTGCGGCTGTTCACCGAGGTACTCGATCAGGACGGCACCGCCGTGGTGTGGGTCGACGATCACAAGGCGGCAGATGTCTTGGCGGCGATTTCGGCGCGCGGCATCAGGCTGCTCAGCGTTGGTGCCAAGGGCGAGGCAATCCGGCTGCTCGATCGCACCCCCACCGCGCTGGGCCAGACCCTGCGCCTCGAAATCGACGGCCAGGCACGCGAGCTCAAGCTGCCGCTGATCGGCGCCTATCAGGCTGCCAATGCGCTCGTCGCGGCAGGCCTGGTCATCGCCACTGGCGGCGAGATCGACCTGACCCTCGCCAATCTCCAGCGGGTGGCGCCGGTCCGCGGGCGGCTGGAACGCGCCGCGATCACGAAGACGGGCGCGCCGGTCTATGTCGACTATGCGCACACGCCGGACGGGCTCGAAGCCGCGATCAGCGCGCTGCGCCCGCACGCCGCCAATCGGCTCATCACCGTCTTCGGCGCGGGCGGCGATCGCGATACCGGCAAGCGCCCGCTGATGGGCGAGGTGGCGACCCGCTTGTCCGACCGCGCGATCGTGACCGACGACAATCCCCGCAGCGAGGATCCCGGCGCAATCCGTCGGGACATCATGGCTGGCGCGCCCGGCGCCATCGAGGTTGCAGGCCGCCGCGAGGCCATCGCCGCCGCAATCGGCGAGGCCCAGGGCGGCGACATCGTCCTGATCGCGGGCAAGGGCCATGAGCAGGGCCAGATCATCGGTGCCGGCGAGACGATGCGCGTGCTGCCGTTCGACGACGTCGGCGTGGCGCGGGAGTGCGCGGCATGACCCCGCTCTGGACCGCCTTCGACATCGCCGCGGCGGTCGATGGAGAAGTGCATGGCGATTTCTCCGCGAGCGGCGTCGCCTTCGACTCGCGGGAGATCGGCGCCGGCGACCTGTTCATCGCGCTGCAGGGTGAAGCGACCGACGGGCACCGCTTCCTCGACAGGGCCTTCGCGGCAGGGGCCGCCGGCGCGATCGTATCGGAAGCCTGCAGCGGCCCGCATGTTCGAGTCGCCGATACGATGGCGGCACTGGACGCGCTGGCGGCCGCGTCCCGCGCCCGGATGAAGGGCCAGATCATCGGCGTCACCGGTTCGGTGGGCAAGACCGGCACCAAGGAAGCCCTGTTCGATTGCCTCGACCGGTCGCTGCGCGGCAGGGTCCATCGATCGGTCAAAAGCTATAACAATCATACCGGCGTTCCGCTGAGCCTCGCCCGGATGCCGGCCGATACGCGCATCGGCATCTTCGAGATGGGGATGAATCATAGCGGCGAACTGGCCGCGCTGACCCGACTGGTCCGTCCGCATGTCGCGATCGTGACCGCCATCGCCCCGGCCCATAGCGCATTCTTCGCAAGCGAGGCCGCGATAGCCGAGGCCAAGGGCGAGATATTCCAGGGACTGGAGCCTGGCGGCACCGCGATCATTCCCTATGACAGCCCCCACCGCGAGCGGCTCCTCGCCGCCGCCCGGCCCTTCGCAGGCCGGATCCTCACCTTCGGCGCCAACCGGGCCGCGGATGTCCACATCCAGGACATGGTGCCGCTCGACAACGGCACCCTGGTATCGCTGATCCTTCCCGATGCCGAGCTCACCTTCACCATCGCGCCTCCAGGCGAGCATTGGGTATCGAACGCCATGGCGGTGATCACCGCGGTCTGGGCAGTCGGTGGCGACCTGGCCGCCGCCGGCCTCGCCTTCGCGGACATGGCGGGCCTGCCCGGGCGCGGGCTACGCAGCCACGTCGCCGCCGGCGGCGGCACGGCGCTGGTCATCGACGAGAGCTATAATGCCAACCCCGCCTCGATGGCGGCGACGATCAAGATGCTGGGCGAGGAGAAGGCGGAGCGCCGGATAGCCGTGCTCGGGGAAATGCGCGAGCTGGGCGCCGGATCGCCCGCCTACCACGCCGATCTCGCCGGGCCGCTGCACGAAGCCAAGGTGGATTTTGCACTGCTCGTCGGCCCGGAGATGACCGCGCTCGCCAACGCTCTTGAGGGACGCATCGATTTCGCGCATGTGCCCGACGCCGGCGCGGCGCTCGATTCGATCGAGACACTGATCGCGCCCGGCGATGCCATATTGATCAAGGGATCGAACGCGATCGGCCTTTCGCGCCTCGTCGAGCATCTGCGCTCGAGGGCAGGAGCCGGCGAAAGGACGACATGCTCTACCTGATTGCCGATCAGCTCGGGTTTCCGGGAATCCTGAACCTCATTCGGTACATCACCTTTCGCGCGGGCGCGGCTGCGCTGACGGCCCTGTTCATCGGCATGCTCATCGGCCCGCGCTTCATCGGCTGGCTGCGCATTCGCCAGGGCAAAGGCCAGCCGATCCGCGCCGACGGCCCGCAGACCCATCTCGCCAAGGTCGGCACGCCGACGATGGGGGGACTGATGATCCTGATCGCGGTGATGGTCTCGCTGTTGCTGTGGATGGACCTTACCAACCGCTATGTCTGGGCCTGTATCGGCGTGACGCTCGGCTTCGGGCTGATCGGCTTCCTCGACGATTACGACAAGGTGACGAAGCGCAGCCACAAGGGCGTCTCGGGCAAGGTTCGCCTGCTGGGCGAATTCGTCATCGCCGGGCTGGCAAGCTGGCTGATCGTGTCGGGCAACGGCACTGAGCTGTACCTGCCCTTCTATAACGGACCGGTGATCGATCTCGGCCCCTTCTATATCCTGTTTGCCGCCTTCGTGATCGTCGCTTTCGGCAATGCGGTGAACCTGACCGACGGGCTGGACGGACTCGCCACCATGCCGGTGGTGATCGCCAGCCTCGCCTTCTTCGTGATCGTCTATCTGGTCGGCAACGCCAAATTCGCGCATTATCTCGGCATTCCGCATGTCTTCGGGGCGGGCGACCTGACGATCATGACCGCGGCGATCATCGGCGGCGGCCTCGCCTTCCTGTGGTTCAACGCGCCGCCGGCGGCGGTGTTCATGGGCGACACCGGCAGCCTGGCGCTCGGCGGAGCGCTCGGCGCGATCTCGGTGGTCGCGCATCACGAGATCGTCCTGGCGATCGTCGGCGGCCTGTTCGTGATGGAGACCGTCTCGGTGATCCTCCAGGTGTTCTTCTACAAGCGCACCGGCAAGCGCATCTTCCGCATGGCGCCCATCCACCATCATTTCGAGCAGCTCGGCTGGAGCGAGCCGACCGTCGTGATCCGCTTCTGGATCATCGCCTTCGTCCTCGCCCTCGCCGGCCTCGCGACGCTCAAGTTGCGGTGATCACGAGCAGCGCCTTTGCGGGGAAGACCTACGCGGTGCTCGGGCTGGCGCGCTCGGGACTGGCGGCCGTCGAGGCGCTGCTGGCGAGCGGCGCCCGCGTCACCGCGTGGGACGGAAAGGAGGAAGCGCGCGCGAAGCTTCCGGGCGGCGCCACCCCGGCCGATCCGCTCGCCTCCGACCTCAGCGAATATGAGAGCGTCATCGTGTCGCCCGGGGTGCCGCTGAACAAGCATCCGATCGTAGCGCACGCCGCGCAGTTCGGCGTGCCCGTGATCGGCGATATCGAGCTGTTCGCCCAGGCGCGCGCCGACCTCCCTGCCCATAAGGTCGTCGGCATCACCGGCACCAACGGCAAGTCGACCACGACCGCGCTGATCAAGCACATCATCGAAACGGCTGGCGTGCCGACCCTGATGGGCGGGAACATCGGGCTCCCCATCATGGGCCGTGATCCGCTCGAAAAGCACGGCATCTACGTTCTCGAGCTGTCGAGCTATCAGATCGACCTGACCTTCAGCCTCGACTGCGACGTCGCGGTGCTGACCAACATCACCCCCGATCATCTCGATCGCTATGACGGCTTCCAGGGCTATGCCGACAGCAAGGAACGGCTGTTCGCGATGCAGTCACCCGAGCATGTCGCGATCATCGCCGTCGAGGATGCGCCGAGCCGGGCGATAGCATCGCGCTATCCCCAGGTGATCGGCGTGTCTTCGGCCGAGGTATCCGGCCAGGAGCATTGGCCGGCGCTGCAGGGACCGCACAACGCGCAGAACGCCGTCATCGCGATACAGGTCGCCCGCGCGCTGGAGATCCCGGAGGGTGCGATCGACAAGGGTCTCGCGACCTATCCCGGCCTGCCGCATCGGATGGAGCGGGTCGCCGAGAAGGCCGGCATCCTGTTCGTCAACGACAGCAAGGCCACCAACGCGACCGCGACCGCGCCGGCGCTGGCCGCCTATCCGCGCATTCACTGGATCCTCGGCGGCCTGCCAAAGACCGACGATCTCGACGACTGCGCACCGCAGTTCGATCATGTGGTCGCCGCCTATACGATCGGCCAGGCCGGCCCGATGTACGCGCGGATTCTCCAGGATGCCGGCAAGCCCGTTACCGAGAGCGGCACGCTCGACCAAGCGGTGCGCGATGCCGCCGCCGCTGCCAGACCCGGCGAGGTCGTGATGCTCTCGCCGGCATGCGCATCGTTCGACCAATTCGGCGATTATGAAGCACGCGGCGACGCTTTCCGTCGCGCGGTGAAGGGGCTTTCGCTATGAACGTCTCGGTGAATTTCGACTCTGCCGTCCCGCCGTCGCCCCGCCCCGTGAAGCGCTCCCGGTTCGGGCGCGGCAAGCGCACGCCCTTCGCGCGCTGGTTCTGGGAGATCGACCGCGTCCTGCTGCTGCTGGTGACGATGCTGATCGGCATCGGCCTGATCGCCGTCGCCGCCGCCTCGCCGGCGGCGGGCGTGCGCTATTCGGGCAATGGGGTCACCGTCGCCGCGCGCCACTATTTCTGGATGCAGCTCGCCTGGACGATCATCGCCGTGCCGGTGATGATCGGCGTCTCGGCACTGCCGGTAAAGGTCGCGCGGCGGATGGCGCTGATCGGCGGCGGTATTTTCCTGCTGCTACTGGCGCTGGTGCCGGTCGTCGGCAGCGCCGCCAACGGGGCGACACGCTGGATCGCGCTCGGCCCGGCGAAGATCCAGCCGTCGGAGTTCCTGAAACCGCTGTTCGCGGTCGGCATGGCCTGGCTCTTCTCGCTGCGCACCCGCAATCCGGGCATTCCCTTCGCGCTGATCTCGGTCCTGCCCATGGCTCTGATCGCGGTGCTGCTGATGAAGCAGCCGGATTTCGGCCAAACGGTGATCTTCGTTTCGGTATGGATCGTGCTGTTGATGCTGTCGGGCGCGTCGCTCAAGCTGCTCGGGATGCTTGGCGCGGGCGGTCTCGCCGCGGTCGTCTCCGCCTATCTGTTCTATTCGGTGGCCACCGAACGCATCAACAAATTCCTGTTCAAGCAGGGCGACACCTACCAGATGGACCGCGCCCATGCCACGCTCACCAACGGCGGACTGCTGGGGACCGGCCCGGGTGCGGGAACCGAGAAATTCACCCTGCCGGAGCCGCACACCGACTATATCTTCTCGGTGATCGGCGAGGAGTTCGGGCTGATCGCGTGCATCGCCATCGCCTGCCTCTATCTCGCCATCGTCGCCCGCGTCTGCCTGCGCCTCCTGCGCGAGGAGAATGATTTCCTGCTGCTCGCCTCTGCAGGCCTCGTGTCGCAATTCGGGCTGCAGGCGCTGATCAACATGATGGTCAATGTCGGGCTGGCGCCGTCCAAGGGCATGACCCTGCCGTTCATCAGCTATGGCGGCTCGTCGATGATCGCGCTGTCGATCGGATTCGGGCTGCTCCTCGCCTTCACCCGCGAGAACCCGCACCTCAAGGAAGCCGCCTATACGGTGCGCTGGAACGGCCGATGACGATCGTTCGCCATTTCGCCCTCGCGGCCGGCGGGACCGGGGGCCATATGGTCCCCGCGCATGCATTGGCGGCCGAGCTGATGCGCCGCGGCCACCGCGTCGCCCTCGTCACCGACGAGCGCGGCGCGCGCATCCCGGGCCTGTTCGACGGCGTCCAGACCCATATCATCCCGGCGGGGCGTCTTGGCGGCGGCCCGCGCGCATGGCTGAAGGCCTGGCGCGACATTCGCGCGGGTACGGCGATGGCGCGAACCCTCTACGAGACCTTCGATCCGGCGGCGGTGATCGGCTTCGGCGGCTATCCCGCCCTCCCCGCCCTGCGCGCCGGCTTCAAGGCGCGCGTCCCGACGCTGGTGCACGAGCAGAATGCGGTGCTCGGGCGGGTCAATCGGCTCGTCGCCGGCAAGGTCGACGCGATCGCCACCGCCTATCCGCAGGTCCAGCGACTCAAGCCGAAATATGAGGAGAAGACCTTCCTCGTCGGCAATCCGGTGCGCGACGTCGTTCGCGACATCCGCAACCAGCCCTTTCCCGAAATCGGCCCCGACAGCATCTTCCGAGTGCTCGTCACCGGCGGCAGCCAGGGTGCGTCGATTCTCTCCGATGTCGTGCCCGACGGGCTCGCGCTGCTGCCGCAGGGCTTCCGCCGCCGGCTGCAGGTGACCCAGCAATGCCGCCCCGAGGACATCGAGGCGGTGCGCAGCAAATATAAGGTGCTGGGCATCCCCGCCGATCTCGCTACCTATTTCACCGACCTGCCCGAGCGGCTCGCCTGGGCGCATCTCGTGATCGCGCGCGCCGGCGCGTCGACCATCGCGGATATCAGCGTCGCCGGCCGGCCCGCGATCCTGATCCCGCTGCCGTCTGCCGCCGACGATCACCAGACCGCCAACGCGCGCGAACTCGCGGCAGTCGGCGGCGCGCGATCGATCAGGCAGGAGAACTTCACGCCGCAGGAGCTGGCCAAGCAGATGCAGAAGCTGGCGCTCGATCCCAAGGCGCTGATCAACGCGGCCAGGCGCGCCTATGGCGTCGGCCGCCCCAACGCCGCGGAGGATCTCGCCGACCTGGTCGAGCGGATCGGGCTCTCCCCGATCATGGATCCCATCCCGGTACAAAATCTCGAACTCCGTCCTTTGAAAGGCGCATTCGCATGAAGGGTGTCGCAATTGACATCGGCACCATCCACTTCATCGGGATCGGCGGCATCGGCATGTCCGGCATCGCCGAGGTGATGCACAATCTCGGCTATAAGGTGCAGGGTTCCGATGTCGCGGAAGGCTATGTCGTCGAGGGGCTGCGCAAGCGCGGCATCGAGGTGATGATCGGCCACAAGGCGGAAAACCTTCGCGATGCCGCAGTGGTCGTCACCTCGACCGCGATCAAGCGCGGCAATCCCGAGGTCGAGCTGGCGCTGGAAAAGCGCGTGCCCGTGGTTCGCCGCGCGGAAATGCTGGCCGAGCTGATGCGCCTGAAGTCGACCGTCGCCATCGCCGGGACCCACGGCAAGACCACCACGACCTCGATGGTGGCGGCGCTGCTCGATGCGGGAGGAGTCGATCCGACCGTCATCAATGGCGGAATCATCAACAGCTACGGTTCCAACGCCCGGCTCGGCGCATCGGACTGGATGGTGGTCGAAGCCGATGAAAGCGACGGCAGCTTCCTGCGCCTCGACGGCACCATCGCCGTCGTCACCAACATCGATCCCGAGCATCTCGATCATTACGGCTCGTTCGAGAAGGTAAAGGACAGCTTCGTCGAGTTCGTCGAGAATGTTCCTTTCTATGGCGCGGCGCTGCTGTGCATCGACCATCCCGAGGTCCAGGCGATCATCCCGCGGGTTCGCGACCGGCGCGTCGTGACCTATGGCTTCTCGGCGCAGGCCGACGTCCGGGGCGACAATGTCACCCCGATCCCCGGCGGCAACCGCTTCGACGTGGTCGTCCGCAACCGTGATGGCGCCACCCGCCGGATCGAAGGCGTGACCCTGCCGATGCCTGGCCGCCACAATGTCCAGAACGCGCTCGCCGCGGTCGGCGTCGCGCTGGAGATGGGCATAACCGACGACATCATCTCCACCGGCTTCGCCAAGTTCGGCGGCGTCAAGCGACGCTTCACGAAGGTCGGCGAAGTGCCAGTCGGCAACGGCGTCGCCACGATCATCGACGATTATGGTCACCATCCGGTCGAGATCCGCGCGGTGCTGGCCGCGGCACGCGAAGGCGCCCGCGCCAAGGTGATCGCCGTCGTCCAGCCGCATCGCTACACCCGGCTGCGCGACCTGATGACCGACTTCCAGACCGCCTTCAACGATGCGGACATCGTCTATGTCACGCCTGTCTATCCCGCCGGCGAGACGCCGATCGAGGGCATCGACGCCGCCGCGCTGGTCGCCGGACTCAAGCAGCGCGGGCATCGCGCCGCACAGGCTATTTCCGGGCCGGATGCGCTGGCCGACACCCTGGCGCGGACGATCGGCCCCGATGACATGGTGATCTGCCTGGGCGCCGGTGATATCACCAAATGGGCGGCGGGACTCTCAGGGGCGATAACCAAGGAGAAGGCAGCATGACCGACTATTTCGCGTCCTGGAAACTCCTGCAGGACCAGGCCCTGCACATGCACAAGACCGCCGTCGACGCGGCGTTCAAGGCAATGGGCAGCGGCGAGCAATTCAACAACGCGGCCAAGGCGGCCAAGGAACTCGCCGACATGCAGGCCAGGGCGTGGGAACAGTGGATGGCAATGTGGGGCATCAACAAGAAGTGAGCCCCGCGTCCGCCACGACCTTGCCAGCGCCGCGGCTGCCGCCCCTGCGCGGCAGCGTGGAGGCGCGTGCGTCGCTGGCGGATTTCATCTGGTTCCGGACGGGCGGACCTGCCGAGTGGCTGATCCGCCCTGCCGATGCGCAGGACTTGTCCGACTTCCTGAAAGAGCTCGATCCCGCAGTTCCGCTGTTCCCGGTCGGCGTCGGATCGAACCTGATCGTGCGCGACGGCGGCGTGCCGGGCGTGACCGTGCGGCTGCCCAAGAGCTTCGCGAAAGTGACGATCGAGCCCGGCCATCGGGTCCGCGCAGGAGCGGCCACGATGGGCATCACGGTGGCGAGCGCCGCGCGCGACGCGGGCGTGGCGGGGCTTGAGTTTCTCCGCGGCATCCCGGGCACGGTCGGCGGCGCGGTTCGGATGAACGCCGGCGCCTATGGCCGCGACGCCTCCGACATCCTGGTCGAGGCGACGGTGGTGCTGCGCGACGGCAGCGTGGAAACCTGGCCCGCAGCGCGGCTGGGCTATAGCTACCGCCATTCGGCACTGCCCGAGGGTGCCGTCGTGGTCGAGGCGCTGTTCGAGGGAGTGCCCGGCGAGCCCGGGGTGATCGGCGCCGAGATGGACCGCATCGCCGCCGAACGCGAAGCGAGCCAGCCGCTGCGCAGCCGCACCGGCGGATCGACCTTCAAGAACCCCGATGGTCACAAGGCCTGGGCGCTGGTCGACGCGGCCGGCTGCCGAGGCCTCACCCGCGGCGACGCCCAGGTCAGCGAGAAACACTGCAATTTCCTGCTCAACCTCGGAACGGCGCTTTCCGCCGATATCGAGGCGCTGGGCGAAGAGGTGCGCGAGAAGGTGAAGGCGACGTCGGGCGTGACACTGGAGTGGGAGATACAACGGGTCGGCTTGTTTCGGAACGACGCGAGGGTGGCAAAGTGAGCGGATTTCGGTTCCCCGCGCCGGGGAGGAATTGGGCATGACCCACCCCAAGCTGCACGTAGCGGTCCTGATGGGCGGCTGGTCCTCGGAACGCGAGGTGTCGCTGACCTCGGGCCATGGCGTCGCCGATGCGCTGGAGAGCCTCGGCCATCGCGTCACCCGCATCGACATGGATCGCGAGGTCGCGCTGCGTCTTGCCGAGGCGAAGCCCGATGTCGTGTTCAATGCGCTCCACGGCACGCCTGGAGAAGACGGCACGGTGCAGGGCCTGATGGACCTCATGGGCTTGCCCTATACGCATAGCGGCCTCACCACGTCGGTGATCGCGATCGACAAGGAGCTGACCAAGCAGCAGCTCGTTCCCCACGGCATCCGCATGCCCGAGGGCAGGATCGTCGCGAGCGCCAGCCTGTACGAAGCGGACCCGATCCCGCGCCCCTATGTGCTTAAACCTGTCAACGAGGGCTCGTCGGTCGGCGTGGCGATCGTGAAAGAGCGTGACAATCACGGCACGCCGATTCATCGTGACGCGCATGGCCCCTGGCAAAGCTTCAAGACCCTGCTCGCCGAGCCCTTCATCCGGGGCCGCGAGCTGACCGTCGCAGTGCTCGGCGATCGCGCCCTGTGCGTGACCGAGCTGGTGCCCACCAGCGGCTTCTACAATTATGAGGCCAAATATACCGACGGCCTCACCACCCATATCTGCCCGGCAGACGTGCCGCAGGATATCGCTGATGCGGCGATGAAGATGGCGCTCGACGCGCATCGCCTGCTGAACTGCAAGGGCACGTCCCGCTCGGACTTCCGCTGGGACGACGAGAAGGGCGAGGCCGGACTCTACCTGCTCGAGGTCAACACGCAGCCCGGCATGACGCCGCTCAGCCTGGTGCCCGAACAGGCCCGCCACGTCGGCATGAGCTATGCCGATCTCGTCCAGGCTATCGTCGACGAAGCGCTGCCCCGGGGCGAGCGCGGATGACCGCCGCCCGCGCCCGTTCCGCCGACCGGCGCCCGCGCACCAATGCACCGCCACGCCGCACGCCGGCCAAACGCCGCGCGTCGACGATCGATCGCGCCGTCGACAATCTGCCGATGTCGCGCGATACGCTGCGGCGCACGGGCAACTGGATCCTCGGCGGCGGCATTTGCGTCGGCATCATCGCCGGCCTGATCGCGATGGGCCTGCCCCAGATGATCGGCCTGCTGATCGCCGACGGGATCGGCGACGCCGGCTTCAAGGTCCGCAACGTCGAGATCCTCAATCGCCGCCAGGTCGACAGCGCGGTGGTCTACGACATCGCCATGCGGCAGCAGGCCCGGCCGATGCCGCTGGTCGATCTCGACGGCACCCGCGCCGAGCTGATGAAGCTCGGCTGGATCGCCGACGCCCGTGTCTCGCGCCGGCTGCCCGACACGCTGGTGGTCGACATCGTCGAGCGCGTGCCAACGGCGATCTGGCAATATCAGCACCGCCTCGCACTGATCGACAAGGACGGCGTGGTGATCGGCCCGGTCGACGACCGCGCGATGCCCGATCTGCCGGTTGTCGTCGGCCCCGGCGCCAATCGCCGCGCCACCGAACTCGCCAGGCTGATCGCGACGACGCCGTCGCTCAGGCCGCTCGTCACCGCCGCAAGCTGGCAGGGCGACCGCCGCTGGGACATCATCTTCCAGTCGGGCGAGAAGCTGATGCTGCCGGAAGGCGACGAGGAGGCGGCCAAGGCGCTCGCCTTCTTCGCGCTCGAGGATCGCCGCGCGGGCCTGCTCGGCAAGGGGCTGGTATCGATCGACATGCGCGATCCGACCCGGGTGGTTGCCCGCATGTCGCGCGAGCCCGGCACCAAGATAGAAGCGCCAGCGCCACTCAGCGCCAAGTCGGTGACATGAGGTGGGTGCATGGCGATGTGGGGAAAGGGAGCTGTGATGGCGCAATCGCGTAACGACGGTCTGATCACCGCCATCGACATCGGGTCGTCGAAGATTTCGGCGCTGATCGGCCGCGTCGACGAGGCGGGCGAATTCGAAGTGCTCGGCACCGGCCAGCGCGAGAGCCGGGGCGTGCGCCGCGGCTATATCGCCGACATGGAGGCGACCGAAGCGGCGATCCGCGAGGCTGTCGAACAGGCCGAGACGATCGCCCGCACCAATATCGACCATGTCTGGGTAAGCTTTTCGGCCGGCGGGCTGGTCAGCGACGTGGCGCAGGTCGAGGTCAACCTGGGCGGCGTCCAGATCGAGCAGCAGGATATCGACGAGCTGCTCCGCCAGGGCCGGCGCTCGCTCAATCCCGAAGGGCGGATGGTCCTCCACGCCCAGCCGACGCTCTACACGCTCGATGGCCTCACCGGCGTCAAGAATCCGCTCGGTCTCCACGCGGACAAGCTCGGCGTCGAGATCCATGTCATCGCCGCGGAGCCGTCACCGGTGCGCAACCTCGCACTATGCGTCCGATCGGCGCATCTCGGCGTCAAGTCGATCGTCGCCTCGCCGATCGCGACCGGCGTGTCGTGCCTGACCGAGGAAGACCGCGAAATGGGCATCGCGCTGGTCGAGATGGGCGCCGGCGTCACCAATGTGGCGCTGTTCGCCGGCGGCCTGCTTGTCGGCCTCACCTCGCTGCCGATGGGCGGCTCCGACATCACCGACGATATCGCCTCGGCCTTCAACATCCGCCGCGCGCAGGCCGAGCGGCTTAAATGCTTCCACGGCTCGGCACAGAACTCACCGCGCGACAATCACGAGATGATCGAGATCGGCTCGCCCGAGGAAACCGAGGACGGCGCCGAACCGCCGCGGATCAGCCGGGCACAGCTGATCCAGGTGATCCGGCTGCGGCTCGATCACTGGATGGACGCTGTCGCCAAGGCGCTGACCGAACTCGGCTATGTCGGGCCGGTTGGCCGCCAGGTGGTGCTGACCGGCGGCGGCGCCGAACTCAAGGGCATCGCCGATTATGCGCAGGGATTGCTGGGCCGGAGCGTGCGCATCGGCCGGCCCAAGACGATGCACGGGCTGCCCGATGCCCATAGCGGCCCCGCCTTCGCCACGCTCGCCGGGCTCGCCCAGGTTGCTGCGACCAATCCGGCCGACCTGAGACCATTCTCGGCCGAACCGCAGACCGTCCATCGCGCTCAGGCCAGCGGACTGGTATCAAGGCTGATCACGGCCCTGAAGAGTGGCTATTGACCGTGGGTTTCGGCGCCTCGCCTCCGTTAACCCCGAAAATTGTGGATAGCACAACTTTTCGCGTGATTCGGCGATTCGCGTCTGGCAAGATTCGCCGCATGATGCGGTTTGGCGGACAGGGCCGCAAAGGAGATTTAATATGACGATCGAGTTCATGCGCCCGCAAGTCGACGAACTGAAACCCCGTATTGCCGTGATCGGGGTCGGTGGCGCGGGCGGAAACGCGATCGCCAACATGATCGCCGCCGATGTGCAGGGAGTCGACTTCGTCGTCGCCAATACCGACGCGCAGGCGCTCAATGCGTCGCCTGCGGAGCGCCGTATCCAGCTCGGCCTGAAGATCACCCAGGGCCTGGGCGCCGGAAGCCGTCCCGAAATAGGACGGGCCGCCGCCGAAGAGACCATGGATGCGGTCGAGAAGGCGCTCGACGGATCGCACATGTGCTTCATCGCCGCCGGCATGGGCGGCGGCACCGGAACGGGCGCCGCCCCGGTCATCGCCAAGGCCGCGCGCGACCGTGGGATCCTGACCGTCGGCGTTGTCACCAAGCCGTTCAGCTTCGAAGGCAACCGCCGGATGCGCTCGGCCGATGCCGGCATCGAGGAGCTGCAGAAGCATGTCGATACGCTGATCGTCATCCCGAACCAGAATCTCTTCCTGATCGCCAACCCGAACACGACCTTCAAGGAAGCGTTCCAGATGGCCGACCAGGTGCTCCAGCAGGGCGTCCGCGGCATCACCGACCTGATGGTGATGCCGGGCCTGATCAACCTCGACTTCGCCGACATCCGTTCGGTGATGAGCGAGATGGGCAAGGCGATGATGGGCACCGGCGAAGCATCCGGCGACAACCGCGCGATCGAAGCAGCGGAGAAGGCCATCGCCAACCCGCTGCTCGACGGCGTCAGCCTGAATGGCGCCAAGGGCGTGATCGTCTCGATCACCGGCGGTGACGACATGCGTCTGCTCGAAGTCGACGAAGCCGCAAATCATATCCGCCAGCTGGTCGACCAGGATGCGAACATCATCTGGGGTTCCGCGTTCAACAATGACCTGGAAGGCAAGATCCGCGTGTCGGTGGTCGCCACCGGCATCGAGGTCGATGCCGCGACCATGCCGGAGCCGTCGAAGAGCTTCAGCTTCCCGCCGCGCACGCCGGCCCGCGAGGAGCGCTCGGTCGCCGTGCCGCCGGCTGCGACACCCGCGCCTGCACCGACGGCCGCCGCTGCCGCCCCCCTGACGGCACCGACGATCGAGCCGGCCGCCGACACGCCCGCCGAAGAGCGCATCGTCCTGGAGGCGCCCGAAGCCGCAGCCGAACCGCTCGAGCTGACCAACCTGTTCAACGACGAGTTGCTGCTCCAGCCGGAGACGGCGATGCCGACCCCGGCTGCCGAAGCGAAGGCGGAGGAAACGCCCGAGCCTGCGGGCAATCGCCGCTGGGTCGCCGAACCGGAGCCCGTGCGCCGTCAGTCGGCCGCCGGTGCGACCCTGTTCGAGCGGATGTCGAACATCGCGCGCGGCGCTGCCAAGGCACAGGTCACACCCGAAGATAGCGCTGCAGAAGGCGCCGAGATCCCGCGCTTCCTGAACCGCCAGGGCAATCAATAGCCGTCCCGCGGGGCCGGCCGCGCCAATAGGCGCGATCCGGCCCCGCTTCGGCGTTCTGCCTCCATTCACCTGTTGTCGGCGACAAAGCGAACGTCTGTAAGCGATGCGCCCATGAAGATACACCATATCATCTCTATCTCGGTGCTGCTCGCCGCGATGCCGGCGCTCACCCAGAGGGCGGCCTCCCAGCCGATCGGCGAGGAGCCGCTGATCGTCGACCCGATGGCGTCGGCGCGCGACGCGATGGCACGGGGCGATCCCGCCGAAGGCCTGGCCCGCTATCTGCGCGTGCTGGCGCGTGATCCGGGTGACCTCGACGCACTGTCGGGCGCGGGCGCTGCGGCGCTCGCGGTCGGAGACGCCGATGCCGCCATCAACTTCTATGTCCGTGCCGACAAGATCTCGCCGCGCGACGGGCGCATCAAGGCAGGGCTCGGATCGGCGCTCGTGCAGAAGGAGCAGCCGCGCGCGGCGCTGAAGCTGTTCGACAGCGCCACCGACCTCGGTCTGGCGCCGTTCGAAGTCGCCCTCGACCGCGGCCTCGCCTATGATCTGCGCGGCGACAACAGGCGGGCGCAGGCGGAATATAATCTGCTGCTGCGCGTCCGCCCCGATCCCGAGGCGATCCGCCGCCTCGCGCTGTCGCTGGCGATGAGCGGAGACAGGGTCGGCGCGCTCGCCATCCTCGATCCGCTGTTGCGCAAGCGCGACATCCCGGCGTGGCGCGCACGCGCCTTCGTGCTTGCGATGACCGGCGACACGGCAGGCGCGGAAGCCGCAGCCGATGCCGTGCTGCCGCGCTACCAATCCAACGCGCTCAAGCCCTTTCTGGAGCGGCTACCCACGCTCAGGCCCGCCGAGAAGGCGGCGGCGGTCCATTTCGGGCACTTCCCGGAAGACAAGGTGCCGATGCAGATGGCAGCCGCCAGCCCGGTGGCATCGAACAAGGCGGCGCCCGCACCGGTTGCCGCCGCCCCCACTCCGAAGGTGCAGTTCGACAATGCCGGCCGGCTGATGGTGAGGACCGAGGGGCCGGCCGCCAAGGCCGGCTCGGCATCGCAGTCCGCCGCCGCTGCCATTTCCCCCGATCCGGCCTCCGATGCCGAGCAGCGCGCCATCGATTCGCGCAGCCTGGCCCAGGACAGACGTGCCGCCCAGAAGAAGGCCGCGGCCGAAAAGGCCGCAGCCGAGAAGAAGGAGAAAGAGAAGGAGGAAGCCAAGGCGAGGAAGGCCAATCCCGAGCGCTATTGGGTGCAGATCGCCAGCGGTTCCTACAAGCCCGACCTCGACAAGGAATGGGCCAAGCAGAAGTCGAAGTTCGGCAAGCAGCTCGCCGGCCGCACGCCTTGGACAGCGCCGTACCGCGCCACCAACCGGCTGCTGATCGGTCCCTTTCCCAGTTCGTCGGCCGCGCAGGACTATGTCAACGACGCCCGCGCGGCGGGCTTCAGCTGCTTCCCGGTGACGACTTCGCCAGGGCAGAAGGTCGAGCGGCTCGACTGACGATTTCTTAACCTTGCTGCGGCATGCTAACCTCTCAAAGGGACATGGGGGCGGTATGCTGAAACATATGATTCTGGCGCTCTTCACGCTTACGGCAGCACCGGCGGTGGCTTCCAAGGGAACGGTCGGCCTCAAGCAGGTCTCGATGCCTGTGGACATGCTCTACCCGGAAATCCAGGTCAGCGAAGATGCGTGGCGCGGGCTGTTGCCGGTCATCCTGCTCGACATCGACGATGTCGCCGAACGGCCCGTGAAGAACGACGAGCGCAGCGAACTGCGCTGACCCGACGGCTTGAGGCCGAGCGGATCGCGAAGTCCCCTCGACTTGCGCACGTTGCTCGGCCATCACGGCGCCGATGCCGACGCTTGCGCCTTATGCCTCCGATCCGGCCCGTAGCCGGGGCAGGTTCCACATTGCGGGCGGCGGCGAGACGCGGGGACCGCGCGATGCGTTCCAGCGCGACCGTGACCGCATCATCCACTCGATCAGCTTTCGCCGGCTGCGCCAAAAAACACAGGTCTTCGTGGCGCCGGACGGCGACCATTACCGCGTCCGCCTCACCCACAGCCTCGAGGTCGCGCAGATCGGCCGCACCATAGCGCGCGCGCTGGGCCTCAACGAGGACCTGACCGAGGCGCTCTGCCTGGGTCACGACATCGGCCACCCGCCCTTCG
Organism: Rhizorhabdus sp. P4_G6; assembly: GCF_056401045.1. Lineage (NCBI taxonomy): Bacteria > Pseudomonadati > Pseudomonadota > Alphaproteobacteria > Sphingomonadales > Rhizorhabdaceae > Rhizorhabdus > Rhizorhabdus sp. P4_G6. The sequence continues at coordinate 132,125 of NZ_JBFUKC010000005.1, forward strand.
GCCATGCTGGCGAGGAAGCGCTGCAGGCGGCGATGGCGGAGGTCGGCGGCTTCGATCACAACGCCCATACGCTGCGCATGCTGACCCGGCTGGACTCCCCCTATCCGCTACACGACGGGCTCAATCTCAGCTGGGAGACGCTTGAGGGCCTCGCCAAGCATAATGGTCCGCTGGCGCGCAGGACCTGGGCGATGGCTGAGATAGACGCCGCCTGGCCGCTCGAACTCGACAGCTGGCCCGGTGCGGAGGCGCAGGTCGCGGCCCTCGCCGACGACATCGCCTATGACAATCACGATATCGACGACGGCGTGCGGGCTGGGCTGCTGACGCTCGACCAGGTGCTCGAAGACCCGTTAGTCCGCTCCAATTGGGACAAGGTCCGCGCACGCTATCCGGACGTCCCGCCACCGCGCCTGCTCGGCGAACTGGTTCGCGAGCAGATCGGCTGCATGGTCAACGACCTGCTCGCGGAGAGCCGTCGCCGTCTCGACGCAGCCGCGCCCCGCTCGGTCGAGGATATCCGCGCAGCCGGCGGGGCCCTCATCGGCTTTTCCGATGACATGGCAGCACGCGAAAAGGCGCTGACCCGCTTCATGTACGCCAATCTCTATCACCATCCCCAGCAGCTCGACGTCGCGGCGCGTACCGGCCGGGTGATCGCCGGGCTGGCCGATGTCTACAAGGCCGACCCCGGCACGCTTCCGCCTCATTGGCGCGAGACCATGCCGCACGCCGAGCCGGGACGGACTCGCCACATCGGCGACTTCATCGCCGGCATGACCGACCGATACGCGTTGTCCCGCTACCGCGAGCTGGTCGAGCCGATCGAGTTCGACGAGGGATTCTGATGGCGCGCGCCATCGCCCTCGCCGCGGCGCTGGCGGGCGCGATCCTCTGGGCGGTGTTGAGCGTGATGCCGCCGGCAGCGCGGGGCGTCGACGCTCCGCCGGCTGCCTTCTCAGCCGACCGTGCCTTTGCGGACATCGTGGCGATCGGCCGTGCCCCCCACCCCGTGGGTTCACCGGAAAATGCCAAGGTACGCGCCTATCTGTCCGCCAGATTGCGCGTGCTCGGCGCCGAGGTCTCGGAGCAGGTCGCACCGCTGCCGCAGAAGTCGCTCGACCGGCTGGGCAAATGGAGCGGCCGCGAGCAACGGGGCGTCGTCGCGCATAATGTCGTCGGCATCATTCCCGGCCGCGATCGTGCCCGGGCCGCGCTGCTGCTGATGGCGCATTTTGACAGCGTGTGGGGTTCGCCGGGCGCAGCGGACGATGCGATGGGGATTGCTGCGGCACTCGAAGCAGGCCGCGCCCTGCGCGCGCAGGGGCAGCCGCTGCGCGACGTCATCCTGCTGTTCACCGACAGCGAGGAGATCGGCCTCGACGGCTCGACGGCCTTCTTCACCCGGCATCCTCTCGCGGCCCATGTAGGGATGATCATCAACATGGAGGCAAGGGGCGCGGGCGGGCGGGCCAACATGTTCGAGACCGGATCCGCCAACGGCGCGCAGATGCGGCTCTATGCCGACAGGGTCGCGCGGCCGGCGACCAATTCGCTGTCGGTCCTGATCTACGACATGATGCCGAACTACACCGACTATAGCGTTGCCAAACAGCGCGGCATCGCCGGCTTCAACCTCGCCGTGCTGGACGGCGGCTATGCCTATCATTCGCCGCTCGCAATCCCGGAAGCGGTCGATCGCGGTTCGCTGCAGGACATGGGCGATCAGGCGCTCGCGCTCGCCTCGGCGATGGCCTTCGCGGCCGACCTGCCGGCCAGGACGCCGAATGCCGCCTTCGCCGATCTGCTGGGGCGGGTGACCATCGTTTATCCCATAGCGGCCGGCTGGGCGGTCCTGCTGCTGGCCGGTGCGCTGATGGCCGCCGCGCTGTCGCGGACGCGGCCGGGGATGAGCTCGATCGGCCGGGGCATGATCGTGACGGCCGCGCTGCTGCTCCACGCATCGCTGCTCTTGACCATGTTCAATGCGCTGTCGGGGAGCGGCGGCGCCAATTATTATGATCGGCTCGCCGCGCTGCCCCGCCTGGAGATGGCCGCCGCATTGGCCATCCTCGCCGCGTTGATGTTGTTCGATCGCTTTCGGCGTCACGAGCTGCGTCCGCTGATGATCGCGCCCGCCATGGCGCTGATGTGGGTAGGACTGCTGACCGGCGGTCCGCTCATCCCGCTGGTCGCCGTCGCGCTGATGGCGATGGCGGCGGCCTGGTTCCTGCCGGTGTCGAGCGACGATCGCGGCGAGGGTGCGGCATTGCTGCTGCTTCTCGCCGGAGCGCTGGTCCAGATCGTCGAGCCGACCGCCGCGCCGCTTCTGCACTGGCCGCTGCTGCTCGGCGCGATCGCCCTGGCGGCGCGCGCCTGGCTGCCGCTCGCGCCGGCCCTCGTCATCGGCGCGCTCTGCGCGGCGATCGGCATCGGCCATCTGCTCGCACAGGCGCACTTCATCTTCCTGGCGATCGGCGCCGAGATGCCGGCAGTGACGATCGTCCTGCTGTTCGCGGCACTGCCGCTGATCCAGCCGCTGCTGCCGGGGCGCTTCCCGCGCTGGATGCCGGGCACCGCCCTGGCCGCGGCGATGCTGCTCGCGCTGTGGGTGCGGCTCGATCCGATCGCCCCTTCGATTCCGACCTACAGCCGCGCCGAAGGCGGCATCAAAACTAAGGCCTGACCTTTCGCGGCAGTTCGGTTAGAGCGGCCATCCATTGACCAAGTGCTGACGGAACATCCCTTGCCCACGCTTTATGCCAGTTTTGCCGCCCGTATCGGCGCCATCCTCGACGACCTCGAAGCGACCGGGGCGCTGCCGGCCGGCATCGATCGACGGAATGTCGCGGTCGAGCCGCCCCGCGATCCTGCGCATGGCGACCTGGCCACCAATGCGGCGATGGTGCTCGCCAAGCCGGCCGGCACCAATCCGCGCGCGCTCGCCGAGCTGATCGTGCCGAAGCTCGCAGCGCTGCCCGAGATCGCCGGAGCCGAAGTGGCCGGCCCGGGCTTCATCAATGTTCGGCTGACCGAGGACAGCTGGCGCGACGAACTCGCGCAGATCCTTGCCGCCGCCGGCGATTACGGCCGGTCGCAGCTCGGCACCGGCAAGCGCGTCAACGTCGAATATGTCTCGGCCAACCCCACCGGCCCTATGCATATGGGCCATTGCCGCGGCGCCGTCGTCGGCGATGCGCTCGCCGCCCTGCTCGAATATGCCGGCTATACCGTCACCCGCGAATATTATGTCAACGACGCCGGCGCGCAGGTGCAGACGCTCGCGCGCTCGGCGCAGCTGCGCTACCGCGAGGCGCTGGGCGAGACGATCGAGATTCCCGAGGGCTTCTATCCGGGCGACTATCTGATCCCGATCGGGACGGCACTCGCTGCCGAGTTCGGTTCGCGCTACGTCGGTGCGCCCGAGAGCGAGTGGCTCGACCTGTTCCGGGAAAAGACCGTCGCCGCGATGATGGAGATGATCCGAGCCGACCTGGCACTGCTCGGCATCGAACATGAGGTGTTCGCGTCGGAGGCAGCGGTCCAGAAGGCCGGCAAGGTCGACGCAGCGCTCGATCGGCTGCGCGCCGAGGGGCTGGTCTATGAGGGCACCCTCGAACCACCCAAGGGCGAGCTCCCCGACGACTGGGAACCGACCGAGATGACCCTGTTCCGGGCCACCGCGTTCGGCGACGACAGCGACCGCCCGGTGCGCAAGTCCGACGGCGGGCTCACCTATTTCGGCACCGACCTCGCCTATCATGCGCAGAAGGCCGATGGCGCGGACATGCTGATCGACATCTGGGGGGCCGACCATGCGGGGACCGTCAAGAGGATCAAGGCGGCGGTGCAGGCACTGACCGGTGGCAAGATCCCCTTCGACGTCAAGCTGGTGCAGATGGTGCGGCTGCTGCGCGGCGGCGAGCCGGTCAAGATGTCGAAGCGCTCGGGTAGCTTCGTGACCCTGGCCGATGTGGTCCGCGAGGTCGGCAAGGATGTCGTGCGCTTCACCATGCTCACCCGCAAGGCCGATGCGCAGATGGACTTCGACTTCGCCAAGGTGGTCGAGGCGTCCAAGGACAATCCGGTCTTCTACGTCCAATATGCGCATGCGCGCGGCCGGTCGCTGCACCGCCGCGCCGCCGAGGCGGGGATCGACGTTACGCCGGCCGCCGATCTGTCGCTGCTCGACGCCGAGGAACTGGCGCTGGTCAAGCTCGCCGCCCAATATCCCCGGATCGCCGAAGCCGCGGCTATCGCGCATGAGCCGCACCGGATCGCCTTCTATCTCTACGATCTGGCGGCGCTGTTCCACGCGCTGTGGAATCGCGGCAACGACGATCCGTCTCGTCGCTTTTTGCTGGCCGACAGACCCGAAATCACCCGCGCGCGGCTGGCGCTCAGCGACGCGATCGGGCAGATTATCCGCAACGGCCTTGGGGTGATGGGCGTCGCCGCCGCGGAGGAGATGCAGTAGATGACCGATTACTCGCGCGACCGCCTCGGCCCCGACGACGAGGATCGCCTGCCGTGGCTCGAACCGGTCGAGGAGGAGCCCGAAGAGGGCGGCATATCGACCGGGAGACTGATCCTGTGGGCCGTCGCCGCCCTGCTGCTGATCGGCATGGTCGTCGGGGGTTATTTCTGGATGCGCGGCAATGACCGCGCCGCATCCGGCGAAGGCGCGCTGATCGAGGCGCCCGACAGCTATTACAAGGAGCGCCCGGCGGACCAGGCCCCCGCAGCCGGCGACGACGAGATCGTCTACAGCGCGAGCAAGGGCAACGAGGTCGAGAGCGTGATCGACACGAGCAGCGCCGCCGAGACGCCGGTCAATGTCGCTCGCGCGCCGGTCGAGGAACCCGCAGCGCCGCCACCCGCGCCGGTCGCGGCCAAGCCCAGCGCCGCCAAACCGGCTGCTGTTCCCGCACCCGCCGCGACGGTCAAGACCGTGCCGAAACCCAAGCCCGCCGCAGCCGCCGCGGTGCCGGACGCCGCGCCGGTGTCGGGCGGCTCGACCATCCAGCTCGGCGCCTTCTCCAGCCAGGCCAAAGCCAATGCGGCGTGGAAGAACCTGTCGACGCGCTTTTCCTTCCTGGCCGGGCTCACCCAGTCGGTGGTGCCGGTGCAGTCGGGCGACAAGACGCTCTACCGGCTCCGCGCCAGCGGCGGCAATGCAGGCGATATCTGCGGCCGCCTGAGGACTGCGGGCGAGAGCTGCTCGGTGATCGGATAAGCAATAGTCGTCATCCCGGCGGAGGCCGGGGTCACAGGGGGCTCGCGCGCTACGCTGCTCCCGAGACCCCGGCTTCCGCTGGGTGACGCTGAATGGACAGGGAATTACAGGCTGATGACCCCCCTCTTCCTTGGCCTCGCGAGTACCGCGCTGAGCGACGCTGAGCGCGGCTTCTTCGCCGATCTCGATCCGGCCGGCTATATTCTGTTCAGGCGCAACATCGCCGATCTCGTCCAGCTGCGCGCGCTGACCGATAGCCTCCGGGCCCTGTCGGGCCGCGACGACGTGCCGATCCTGATCGACCAGGAGGGCGGCAGGGTAGCGCGGATGCAGCCGCCCGAATGGCCTGCCTTCCCGAAGGCCGAGCTGTTCGACCGGCTCTATGACATCGCACCGATGACCGCGATCGAGGCCACCCGTCACAACGCCCAGGCGCTCGCGGTTATGCTGGCCGAGGCGGGAATCAACGTCGACTGCCTGCCGCTACTCGACGTCCGCCAGCCCGGGGCGCACGACATCATCGGTGATCGTGCGCTGGGAACCGAACCCATGCGCGTCGCAGCGCTGGGCCGAGCGGTGCTCGAGGGGCTGCGCGCCGGCGGGGCGGTCGGCGTGGTCAAACATGTGCCGGGCCATGGCCGCTCGATGTCCGACAGCCATGTCGAACTGCCGGTGGTCGATGCCGACGTGGCGGCTCTGGAAACCGATCTCGCCCCCTTCATCGCGCTCAACGACGCACCGATGGCGATGACGGCGCACGTCGTCTACACCGCCTGGGACGCCGAGGAGTGCGCCAGCCTGTCGTCCAGGGTGATCGGGAACATCATCCGCGGGCGGATCGGCTTCGACGGCCTGCTGATGTCCGACGATCTCGGCATGCACGCCTTGTCCGGCGACTTCGGTGCGCGCGCGGCCGGCGTGCTGGCGGCCGGCTGCGACATCGCCCTGCACTGTTCGGGCGAAATGGCCGAAATGGAGGCCATTGCCGGGGTAACTGGTCCGATCGGAGAAGCGGCGAAGGCGCGGCTCGACCGCGCGATGGCGACGGTGGCCGGCGCGAAAACGGGTGCTTCGCTGGACGAGCTGATCGCGAAGCGGGATGCGCTGATGGCCTATCTGCCCGCCTGACATCCGGAACGCCCGTTCGTCAGCCCGACGGAGGCCGCGGACAGGGATGATTTTCATACAGTGTCGGTTTCAAAGGGCCGCGAATCCTGTTTTAATCGCGCGATGCTGGGGGACGACGCCGATGATAATTTCGACCTGCCGCTGTCCGAAGCGGGCGCGGACATGCTCACGCTCGAGCTCGACGGGTGGGAGGGACCGCTCGACCTGTTGCTGAACCTGGCGCGCGTGCAGAAGGTCGATCTGCGCGAGATTTCCATCCTCGCGCTGACCGAGCAATATCTGTCGTTCATCGAGAACGCCAAGGCGCTGAAGCTCGAGATCGCCGCCGATTATCTGGTGATGGCGGCCTGGCTCGCCTATCTCAAGTCCTGCCTGCTTCTGCCCAAGGACCCCGCGGTTGATCCCAGCCCGGAAGAGTTGGCAATGCGGCTTCAGCTGAGGCTCCAGCGCCTGCACGCCATGCGGGAAGCCGGCGCGCGGCTGATGGGGCGCGACAGGCTCGGCCGCGACGTGTTCGGGCGCGGCAGGCCCGAGGGACTCAAGGTGATCCGCAAGGCCGCCTGGGACGCGAGCATCTACGATCTGATCGCCGCCTATGGGATGGTGCGCGCCCGCGCCGACGTGCCTGTCCATATCGTCCAGCGCCGCCCCGTGATGACGCTCGAACAGGCGATCGAACGGGTGTCGCGGATGGTGGGCGTCCTGATCGAGTGGACCAGCCTCGAAGCCTTCCTGCCGCCCGACGCGGTCGGCGAATATCGCCGTTCGGCGCTCGCTTCGAGCTTCGTCGCGGCGCTTGAGCTGGCGCGGCAGGGCCGCATCGCACTGATGCAGGATGGGGCGTTCGCGCCGCTCATGCTCAGGGCGCCGGAGGTGGCATGATCGAGGAACCCGACGACCTTCTCCGCGCCATCGAAGCAGCCCTGTTCGCGGCGGAGACGCCGATGAGCCCGGCCGAATTGATGAGCGTGATCGGCGCCGACGGCCTGGGCGATGCGCTGCCACGGCTGGCGGCCCTTTATTCCGGGCGCGGCATAGAGCTGGTGGAGCGCGGCGGGCGCTGGCACTTCCAGACGGCCGCGGACCTCGCTCATATCCTCCGGCGCACGCGCGAGGAGCCGCGCAAGCTGAGCCGCGCCGGAATCGAGACGCTCGCGATCATCGCCTATCACGAACCGGTGAGTCGCGCCGAGATCGAGGCGATTCGCGGTGTGCAGATTTCCAAGGGAACGCTCGACGTGCTGCTCGAAGCCGGTTGGATCAGGCCCGCCGGACGGCGCGAGGCTCCGGGCCGACCGCTGCTGTTCGCGACGACGCCGGCCTTTCTCGCCCATTTCGGTCTGGGCAGCCGCAAGGACCTGCCCGGCATCGCAGACCTGAAGGCCGCAGGCCTGCTCGATCCGGTCGATCTCGCTTTCGAGCAACTACAGATGGAAAAAGGCGGCGAGGACGACTAGATGACACCCATCCAAGGAGATTCATGATGGGTGGTTTGAGCATCTGGCACTGGCTCATCGTCGGCGTGGTCGTGATGCTGCTGTTCGGCAAGGGCCGTTTTTCGGACCTGATGGGTGATGTCGCCAAGGGCATCAAGAGCTTCAAGAAGGGCATGGCCGAGGAAGACGAGCCGGTGCAGCCTGCACCACCGCGTCCCGCCGCGCGCCTGCAGCAGCAGCCTCCGCTGGAACCGAATCCGGATCCGACGCTGCAGCCGATGCAGGATGATCGGCCGCACAGCTGATTCAGGGCACCGGCCGCTGATCGATCGCGATGTTCGACGTCGCCCCAACCGAATTGCTGCTCGTGGCGGTCGTCGCGCTGCTTGTGATCGGCCCCAAGGATTTGCCGCGGGCCATGCGCTTCGTGGGTCAATGGGTCGCGCGGGCGCGCGGCGTCGCGCGCCATTTCCGCTCCGGCATCGACGAAATGATCCGCCAGGCCGAACTCGAAGAGATGGAAAAGAAGTGGGCGGCGGAAAATGAGCGGATCATGCGTGAGCATGCCGCGGAGCCGCCGATGATCGAGGGGGAGATGGTGCCGCTGGGCGGTCCTCCGGAAGCACCGCCGACAGCGGATGCGCCAATGCCCGCTCCTGTCGATATCGAAGCCGAGCCGGCCAAAACTCCGCTGCCATGAACGAGACTGCCGACATCGACGAGAGCCGCGCTCCGCTGCTCGACCATCTGCTCGAACTGCGGCGACGGCTGCTGATGTCGGTCGCGGCGCTCGCGGTCGCGTTCGCCGTGTGCCTCTATTTCGCGCGGCCGATCTTCGCCTTCCTCGTCCAGCCGCTGCTGCGCGCCGGCCAGGGCAAGCTGATCTACACGCAGATTTTCGAGGCCTTCTTCGTCGAGATCAAGGTCGCCTTCTTTGCCGCGATGATGCTGTCTTTCCCGATCATCGCCAACCAGATCTGGCAGTTCGTCGCCCCCGGCCTCTATCGCAACGAGAAGCGCGCGCTGCTGCCCTTCCTGTTCGCAACGCCGATGCTGTTCCTGAGCGGGGCAGCGCTGGCTTATTATGTCGCGATCCCGGTCGCCCTGCATTTCCTGCTCGGCTTCCAGGGCAATCTTGGCGGCGTTCAGCAGGAGGCGCTGCCCGGCGTGGGCAATTACCTGTCGTTCGTCATGCAGTTCCTGTTCGGCTTTGGTCTGTCTTTCCTGCTGCCGATCCTGCTGATGCTGCTGGAGCGGGCTGGCGTGGTCACCCGCAAACAACTGGTCGGCGCGCGCCGTTATGCGATCGTCGGCGCGTTCGCCATCGCCGCGGTGCTGACGCCGCCCGATGTCGGCTCGCAGCTGTTGCTCGCCGTTCCGCTGGTCATCCTGTACGAACTGGCACTGATCGGCATCTGGATCACCGAGCGCGGCCGAAAGAAGGACAGCAACGAAAAGCCCGAGACGGCCTGACCGCCCCGGGCTTATGCCCTGCCCCGGCTACGCCCGGGCAGTTCGTGCCTTTACTTGGCGTCGTCTGCAGCGTTGGCGACCGCCTTGCCAGCCGAGGATACGTCCTTGCCGGCACCTTCGACGGTGTTGCAGGCCGCGATGGCGAGCAAGCTGACGCTGACGAAAGCAATGGCGATGGTGCGCTTGAACATGGTGAACCCTTTCGGTTGATCCAGGCCCCTCCTCGGAGAGGCTCGATCGTCAATGCTCCCGCGCAGGCTTTGTTCCCGCGCGGTAACATATGCGGTGTGCATGGACATTACTGGGAAATTTATTGGGCCCGGCCGCATCTACGGGGGGGATGACGCGACCGGGCCCTTGTTGAGCGGATAGCGGGAGCGGGGGGGGGCAAAGCATCGCTATCCGAAGACGAGAACGGGTTGCCGCTGATTTGGTTCCTGTCACCGCGAAAATTTTTCGACGCGGGCTGCAGGATCTTGAATCGGCTGGTCAGCCCAGGATGCTGATCCGGATTTCAAAGCGCCCGGCGTGAAGATCTTCGGCCAGCGGGGCCCGGAACTGACGGGCAATACCGGTCACCACCCGCTCGAATCGCGTGATGCCCGGATAATGATCGAGCGCGCCCTCCGGCATGCCCACAGACTCGATGCGCAGGTTCGCGCGATCCGGCTCGGCGGTCGTCTCAAGCGATATCAGCACCGATCCCTGCGGATTGCAGTGCATCATCAACTCCACCACTTCGGTGATCAGGAACGCCGCCGGCACGGCGACATCCTGGATCACATAGACGTCGATCATGTTGAGCGCGATCGGCATACCCGCCGCCGACGCTGGAGCCGACGCCCGGAGCGAACTGGCAAGCTCGCCAGCCAGCGACCGCATCGAGACGCCGCGATTCTCCTCCAGCTCCGCATAATGGTTGCGGTGGACCACCGCCAGCGCATCGACACGGCGCTGGATAGCCCCATAGGCGTCGGCAACGGCGCCCTCTGCACCGCGGGCGTGCAGGTTGATCAGGCTCGACACCACCTGCAGGTTATTCTTGACGCGATGATGGACTTCGCGGGTCAGCTTGGTTTGCCGGGCGAGCCCTTCCTCCAGCTCTCGCTCATGCTTGTAGATGCGTGCTGACACAGTCGCGAAGCTCTCGGCAAGATCGCGGATCTCGTGGCTCGGGGTATTGATCCGGGGCAGGACGAGAGGACCTCCGGTACCCTGCCAGGCATCGATCGATTCCTTGAGCTGGACCAGCGGGAGCACCAGCAGCCGGCTGACGATGAACCAGCCCGTAAAGGCGGCCGCGGCCCACATCAGGATCGGCAGCATGACCATGAGCAGGGTCCTCGCCCGGGCCGGCGCGAGCCTGTATTCGGCCGACAAGGCCAGCCGGCCACCGGCCAGCGGCTGCGACAGGCGCAGTACGCCGTCATCCCCCTTGTTCGGGCGATTGAGCAGGACAAGCACGCTATCGCCTTGCCGCAAACTCAGATGCGTCAGCGGCAACCCCTCCTCTTCTCGCCGGTTCAGGTGAATGGCGGCAAGCGGAAGCTCGGAGTGGATCGTCACGCTTCCGTCCGCGCGTGCGGAGGTGAAGCGTAAAAGTCCTCTTTGCGGATCGAGTTCGAGACGATCGGTTCCAGGTGGCAGCGCGGTCGCGAGGCGGATCGGCGAGCCGACCGACTGGCACAGCTTGCGGCCAGACCGGTCGAAGATCGCGGTGGGCAGGCGGCGGATACTGCTGAACTTCGTCTGCCGGTTGAGCGCGGCACATAGACTTCGGGGCTCTTGCACGCTCGCCGCTGCGCCACGGACGGTATCGAGACCATATTTAAGGGCCGCATCCAACTGAGCTGCGTACATGGCCGTGGTGGTCTGCGCCGCGGTCCTGCTTTCGAGCGATGCCGAGCGGGCCATGTCGAGCGAGGTGAGCAACGCGATGAATCCCAGCGGCAGCATCGCGGCCGAGAGGATAATCAACATCTTTGTGCCGGTGGAGAGACGGGCAAAAGCGAGCTTGGTCGTCAGCTTCATCCGTAGGCGTCACCAGCGCGTTTAGCCCGGCCCGTCCGAGGGTTAGCCGGCCTCATGGGGTCAATCCAGCTTGCTCAGCAGATCCAGAAACTCGTTGGGAACAGGTTCATCAACCGTCTGGGAATATACCGAACGCAGTGCGGCGCCGACATTGGTGTCGCGCGCAGTCTCGCTGCGGCGGCGCTTGGCTGGCTTGCTCGCCGCGATATCGTTCGCCGGTGCTTGTGATGTATCTTTTTGTGCCAACCGGCCCGCGCCCCTGAACATCATCTATTGCCCAACACTCTCCAGCAAAACGGCGCTCCGCTCAGCCGCCCCCTTGGATAGATCCGGATGCGTATCATCTTATGGAGTTCCATAAAATGCACGCTGTGGGGATGAAACAAAAAACTCTTCCGTTGGTTCCATAGCTCGAATGTCTCTTTTCGCACATTCGATAATGGAAGCTGCGGGTGGCTTCCGCGACACGGGTGGGGCTGCTATTTCCCCGATAATCGTGGCGGCATATGCCTGCGGTCAATGAAGTCAGGGAGTGCTAATACACCATGTCGCTCGGCCWGAAACTCGCCCCCCACCTGCCCTTCCTGCGGCGTTACGCTCGGGCGCTCACCGGCAGCCAGAGCCATGGCGACAATTATGTCCGCGCCACGCTCGAAGCTATCGTGGCCGCACCCGAAGATTTTCCGAAGGACGTCGATGCCCGCGTGGGCTTGTACCGCACCTTCCAGGCGATCTGGGCATCTGCCAATTATGACGAGATCGAGGCGGCCGCGGGCGGCGTGGAACGCGAAGCCATCGCCCAGGCCCGCCTGCAGGGAATCACCCCATTGTCGCGCCAGGCGCTGCTGCTCACCGCCATGGAGGGCTTCACCGTCAGCGACACCGCCTATCTGATCGACACCACGTCGGAGGAGGTCGAGGCGCTGGTCGCCGACGCGATCGCCGAGATCGACCGCCAGACCCGCACCGATGTCCTTATCATCGAGGACGAGCCGATCATCGCGATGGATCTAGAAACCATCGTCCGCGATCTTGGCCACAGCGTCAGCGGCGTCGCCGTCACCCGTGATGAAGCCGTGGCGCTGGCGCATGCGCATCGGCCGGGCCTCGTCCTCGCCGATATCCAGCTGGCCGACGACAGTTCGGGCATCGATGCGGTGAAGGATATCCTCTCGGAGTTCAGCGTGCCGGTCATCTTCATCACCGCGTTCCCGGAGCGACTGCTGACCGGGGAGCGGCCGGAGCCGACCTTCCTGATCACCAAGCCGTTCCAGCGCTCGACCGTGAAGGCGGCGATCAGCCAGGCGCTCTTCTTCAACGCGGCAACGATCGAGGCCTGAGCGATATCGCTTCGGATGCGGTTTTATTGGAACCGAGATGCCCGGCTTTTGTTCTAGCATCGGAACGGACGGCCCTCGCCGTCCGATCACATCCGGGTGGGATTTTCAGTGCTACTGACGAAACGCGCAAGGGCTCACTCGTTTAGCGGGACACGGCAAAAGATGGATGGTGAGGATCAAGACGGCGTCGCTGGCGTTGCGCCACCGGCCGCCGAACTGGTTTCACTTTCGGATGATGATTTCAAGGCCGAGCTGGCCCGCGTCATCCCTCATCTGCGGGCATTCGGCCGATCGCTTTCGGGTAATCGCGACCTCGCCGACGATCTCGTCCAGGAAACACTGATGAAGGCCTGGGCGGCGCGCAAGCGCTTCCAGGCCGGGACCAACATGCGGGCCTGGACATTCATCATCCTGCGCAATCTGTTTCTCTCGCAGATGCGGCGTGCCCGCTTCCGGGGCGAGTGGGACGAGCATACCGCCAACCGGCTTCTAGCCGCCCCGGCCTCGCAAGATCGCCACATCGAACTGGCCGACATGCAGCGCGCGCTGCTCCACCTGCCCCAGCCTCAGCGCGAAGCGCTGATACTCGTCGGCGCTGGCGGCTTCGCCTATGAAGAAGCGGCGGAGATCTGCGGCTGCGCGGTCGGCACCATCAAGAGCCGCGTTGCCCGGGGTAGAGCCGCGCTCGAGCAACTGCTCGACCATGGCCAGCTGCCGTCGCGGCGCGACCACAAGACCGACCCTTCGACGACGACGCTTCAGCAGATCATGGCGGACGTGGATTTCCTGAGCAAGGAATAGGAAAAGGTGCGGAACCTCGTCGTGCCGATGCGTGCGCGGCACGATGATCAACGGCGCCGACGGACTGCGCGTCAAGCGTTTTGCGCATCGTCAGCCGGATCCAGCCGGCCAGAAATACTCTACCCGTCGATCTTTCCCAGCAGCCGCACCAAGTCCTCGGGCAGCCCGTAGCTCCCGGGGTCGAAGGCCGCGCGAAGGGCATTGCCGATCCCCTCGTGCCGCGTGGGCGCATCGATCGCGCGGGCGCCGGCGATGCGCGCATGCGACGCGAGATAAGAGGCGCTAGGCTTTTCCATATATTCATAACGCAGCGACAGGGCGCAAGTTTCCCATTCTTGCACTCCACGGCAAATCGCCTATTCGATGATCATGACGTCGCGCGCGGATATCGTTGATTTTTCCGACACTTTGCGCCGGATCGAGAGCCATTCGCCGTTTCTCGCAGCGCTCGTCCATCGTCACCCCGCGACAGTTGCGGCGGTTCGTGACCAGGGTTTGGCGCGTGCGATCCGGGACGGATTGGCCGAGGCGAGATCGCCGGACATCGCCAAGATGCTGCGCCGCCAGCGCCAGGTGGTCTCGCTCGCGACCGCGCTTGCCGACCTCTCCGGAATGGCATCGCTCGAGGAAGTGGTGGAGCATCTCTCCGCCTTCGCCGACCATGCGCTGGACCTGGCGATCCGCACCGCGATCATCGAGCGCATGCCCGATGCCGAACCCCGGGGCTTTGCGGCCCTCGCATTGGGTAAGCACGGCAGCCGCGAGCTCAACTATTCTTCGGACATCGATCCGATCCTGATCTTCGATCCCGATACCCTGCCGCACCGCCCGCGCGAGGAGCCGGTCGAAGCCGCCGTCCGCATCGCTCGCCGCGTGGTCGAGCTGCTGCAGAATCGCGACGAGCACGGCTTCGTGTTCCGAGTCGACCTTCGCCTGCGCCCATCGCCCGAAGCATCGCCGCTGGCGCTGCCGATCGGCGCGGCACTGAGCTATTATGAATCGGCAGCATTGCCGTGGGAACGGGCGGCCTTCATTCGCGCCCGCGCTGCGGCCGGCGACACCGCGCTGGGCCAGAGCTTCCTCGATGCGATCCGCCCCTTCATCTGGCGGCGATCGATCGATTTTGGCGCCGTCCAGGAGATCCGCCTGATCTCGCGGCGTATTCGCGATCATTTCGCCCAGGGGCAGCTGCTCGGCCCCGGTTATGATCTCAAGCGCGGGCGCGGCGGCATTCGCGAGGTCGAGTTCTTCGCGCAGATCCAGCAGCTGATCCATGGCGGCCGCGAGCCGAAGCTTCGCGCGCCCGCCACGCTGGACGCCCTGCGCGTGCTGGGCGACGCGGGACGGATCGATGGCGACATCGCCGCCGCTCTCTCCGAAGCCTATCGCCTCTATCGCACGATCGAGCACCGGCTGCAGATGGTCGACGATCAGCAGACCCATCGCTTGCCCAGGCAGGCGGAGGCGCTCGACAATGTTGCGGCGCTCCACGGTCTCGACGATGGCGCCGCATTGCTCGCCTTGCTGAGCCCGCACATCGAGACGGTCGGCACCGCCTATGATGCGCTCGACAGCGGCGGCGAGGAACGGCTGCCACACCAGCCCGAGAAGCTTGAAGCGCTGCTGCGCGAGAGCGGCTTTGCGGACCCCTCCTCGGCGCGCAAGCGGATCGAGATATTGCGTGCCGGCAAGAGCCGCTCGCTGCGCACCCCAGTCGCCCAAGCGGCGCTCGAGGCGATGCTGCCGACGCTGATCGCGGCGCTCGCCAAGGCACCGTCGCCGCAGAATGCACTCAACCGTTTCGAAGACCTGATCGCCGGCCTGCCGAGCGCGATCAACCTGTTCCGGCTGCTGGAGGCGCGACCGTCGCTGGCGCGTGCGCTGATCGATGTGCTGAGCCACGCGCCGACGCTGTCGCAGGCGCTTAGCCGACGGCCCGCGCTGATCGACGGCCTGATCGACTCGACAGCGCTGGAGCCCCCACCACCCCTCCCCCAGCTGATCGCGGAGCTGGGCGCGGGAGAACGCAGCGACAGCTATGAGCAGTTGCTCGACGGCGTCCGCCAGAAGGTCGGCGAGCGGCGCTTCGCGCTGGGCGTGCAGCTCATTGAAGGCATCGCCGATCCGATCGACGTGGCACAGGGCTATGCGCGTGTCGCCGAGGCCGCATTCGATGTGTTGGGCCGGGCGACCATCGCCGCTTTCGAGGAGACCCACGGCAAGGTGCCGGGCAGCGAGTTGCTGGTGATCGCGCTGGGCAGACTCGGCGGCGGGGTGCTCACGCACGCCTCGGACCTCGACCTGATCTACCTGTTCACCGGCGACATCCTGGCCGAATCGGACGGGCGGCGGCCGCTCGGTGCCACCACCTATTACAACCGGCTGGCACAGCGCGTCTCCGCCGCCCTGTCCGTTCCGACCGCCTCGGGTCCGCTCTACGAGATCGACACGAGGTTGCGTCCGTCGGGTACGCAGGGCCTGCTCGCAGTGTCGACCGCGAGCTTCGCCCAATATCAGCGCGAGAGCGCATGGACCTGGGAGCATATGGCGCTGACCCGGGCACGGCCGATCTTCGGCTCGCCCGGCGCGCGTGACGAGGTGCAGGCCATCATCACCGAAGCGCTGTCCCGCGAGCGAGATCCCGCCACCCTGACCGCGGACGTTATCAAGATGCGCGGCGACATCGCCCGGCACAAGCCACCGTCCAGCCCGTTCGACGTCAAGCTGATCGATGGCGGGCTGATCGATGCCGAGTTCGCGGTACACCTGCTCCAGCTGCGCCATCGCACCGGCTTCGATCCGCGCCTGCGCACCGCCATGCGACTACTGGCGGATCAAGGGCTGATCGATTCCGCCGTGATTGCTGCGCATGAGCTGCTGACGCGGATGCTGGTGACGTTGCGGCTCGTCTCGCCGACATCGGGCGAGCCGCCGCCTGCGTCGAAACCGCTGGTCGCGCGGACCTGCGGCGAAGCGGACTGGGATTCGCTGGTTAAAGCCTATGAAACCTCACGAGCGCTCGTCAGCGCCGCCTGGGCCGGGGCGGCAAACGGCCGCTGACGCCGCCCGGATCCCGCATTCCGGCCTCGTTCCGCCTCCAGCCGAAATCGGCGGAAGAAGAGGGTTTTCACGATTTTAACCACGCTAGGCGACGCCGGTTTAAAGACTGGCTGCTAGTCAGGGAGCATCAACTGTGTTGTTGCTTAGCGTGAGAAAATCGATGGTCGTATTCATCGAAGGGCGCCCCAGCGTATCGGGGCGTCCCCTTTCCTTCGGGCCGGAAACGGCATGAAGCATGATCCCAGGCTCCAGGATGTCGCCGGCGGCATCGTTCGGGCGGCAGAGCCCCAGGTTCCGGCTGCCCTGCTCCTGTCCGAGCTCGAACGGCGCTGCGTCACCCTCAAGGTAGCGTCGGGCGGCGAGCGGATAGACGCGCTGTTCGCCAGGCTGGACGAATTCGCGGTGCTGGCAGCCGATCTTACCGACTGCCTGTCGATGCCGACGTCGCTCCAGCCGTCGATGCGCCGGAGCTTCGATGCCAGCTACGCCGATCTCGAAGCCGCGTTCGGCGAGGCCGAGGCGGTCTTGGCGCCGCTGTCCGATCTTCTGCTCAGCAGCGATGGCTTCGATGGCGCAGTGGCGGCGGCGGCCGAACTGCTGGTCACGCTGGCACCGATCCGCGCCGATGCCGCGCGGCTCTACGACCGGCTGTCGCGCGATATCCGAGCGCTGCTCTATCGCGGCGTCCGCGACGCTACCGAAGTCGCGCTGATCGACGCGGGGTTCGCCGATCCGATCACCGCCGCGCGGCGGCTGCGCGAGTGGCGGGCCGGAGTGCCGGCGGCGCTGCGCTGCGGCTCGGAGCGGCGTGCAGTCGAAGCGGTTCTGCCTATGCTGGTGGCCGAGCTGGAACATTTCGAAGACCCCGACGGTGCGCTCGCCGCGCTGGACGAGATCGTGTCGCGGCTGCCGGCCGACGTCACCCTGTTCGCCCCGCTCGAGGCACGGCCGTCGTTGATGAAGTCGCTGCTGTCGCTGCTCGGCCATGCGCCGATGCTGTCGCGCCACCTGATCGCGCAGCCGGAGCTGATCGGCCGATTGATCGACAGCAGCGCCTATGCGCCGCTTCCACCGGCCGCCGATCTCGATGCCGAGTTCAGGCTGCTGATCAGCGGCAGCGACCGTGGCGCCGGCCAGCTCCGCGTCGCCCAGGCGATCGGCGGCTACCGCTTCGGCCTCGGCCTGCAGCTGCTCGAGGCGACCGACGATCCGCTCGATCTCGCCATCGCCAATTGCGATCTGGCCGAGGCCGGCCTGCGTGCGATGGCCGACGATGTGCTGGCGCGCATGAAGGAGAATCACGGCGAGGTGCCGGGCGCAGAGCTGGTGATCCTGGCGCTGGGGCGATTCGGCGGACGCTCGCTCACCAACATCTCGGACCTCGACCTGATCTACCTGTTCACCGGCGACGCCCGCACCCATAGCGACGGACGCAAACCGCTGGATGCCAACGAATATTTCAGCCGGGTCGCGCAGCAGATCACTACCGCGATGTCGACCGTGACGACGCTGGGCCCACTCTATGAGGTGGACACGAGGCTGCGGCCATGGGGCGCCAAGGGGATGCTCGCCTGCTCGATCGAAACCTTCGAACGCTATCATGGCGAAAACGCCTGGACATGGGAGCATATGGCGCTGACCCGGGCGCGCCCGGTCTTTGGGTCGGATGCCGCGCGCAAGGCGGTCAAGACGGTCGTCGACCAGCGGCTGCGCTGCCCGCGCAATCGCGCCACGCTGCTGCTCGACGCGATGAAGATGCGCGGCGACATCGCCCGCCACAAGCCGCCGCGCGGTCCCTTCGACGTCAAGCTGGTTGCGGGCGGGCTCGTCGATCTCGAATTCGCCGTCCATGTGAACCAGCTCGATCAGCATGTCGGCATTCACCCCCGGCTGCGCACGGCGCTGCGTTCGCTGGTGAGCGCGGGACTGATGGACGCCGCTATCATCCCGGCGCACGAAGTGCTCAGCCGCATGCTGATCGTCCTGCGCATGCTGTCGCCGCACAACCAGTTGCCTGCGCCCGAGCAGCGCGGCGTGATCGCCCAGGCCTGCGGCTATCAAAGCTGGGATCTGTTGACCGCCGCCTATGCCGAGGCACGCGAAATCGTGCAGAAGGTCTGGTCCAGCGCGATATCCCAGCCGGCCGCGCGAAGCGGTTGAACTTCGGGCGCAGCCCATCCTAAGAGGTGGTATCCACAAGAGGACAGATGATGCTGCAGCCAGGCGACAAGGCCCCCAACGTGACATTGGCGCTGCCCGACGGGACCACGACCAGCGTCGCTGACCAGGCCGGAAAGATCCTCGTCCTCTATTTCTACCCGAAGGACGACACGCCCGGCTGCACCACCGAGGCCCAGGGCTTCACCGCGCTGGCCGGCGCCTTCGCCGCGAAGGGCGCGACGATCATCGGTGTCTCGAAAGACACGCCTGCGAAGCACAAGAAGTTCATCGACAAATATGACCTGAAGGTCCAGCTCGCCTCGGACAGCGACGGCAGCCTCTGCGAGGCGTTCGGCACCTGGATCGAAAAGACGCTCTACGGCCGCAACTATATGGGCATAGATCGCGCGACCTTCCTGATCGGCGCGGACGGCAGGATCGCCCGGATCTGGCGCAAGGTGAAGGTCAAGGGCCATGCCGAGGAGGTGCTGGCCGCGGTCGAGGCGATCTGATGCCTGTTCATTCCAGCATGGATTGAACGGCGGCTACCGCATTGCATCAATCCCGGCCATTGGTGCGCAAGCCAGCCTTTGTCCCAGCTGCACTTGACACCTGCAACGGCATAGAGCGTCTCATTCCATCAGACTGGAAGCGTAGCCCCATGAACGACCGTCAGCAGGATCTCCTCGCGCAGATCGTATGTGAAGTTCTTGAAGCCAATCGTTCCGAACTAGGGGCCAGTTATATTTCTTCGCCAGCGATCCGCGAAGCGCTGGTCACGATACTCGCGATGTCGGTCGAGGCTGGCGACAACAAGGCCGGTGCAGACATCCGGGCTGCCGCCGAGCGTGCGGCATATCAATTGCGTGAGGACATCATTCCTTTCCTGGAATGAGATCGCCAGCACCCGCCGGCCTGCTGGCGTCTCAGTACACGTCCGAAGCTTCGGGCCGCCCCATCGCAAACCGGATGCCGATGGTGAGCAGCGCCCATGTGGTGACGAAGGCATAGCCCAGCAGCGGCCAGACCATGCTGCGGACATCGACCAAAGCCATGAAGACCAACGTCAGCAAGGCGGCAACGATCATGGCGCAGAGCGCGATCAGGAAGAGTCTCATCGGTCGCATCCTTCGATTGCCCCCGATCCATGTACTACGCCTGCTCCAGCCGGAACTCGAATCATCTTCTGCGGCCTTCCAGCTATTCCACACCGGATTGAACCGAACGACGGTTGCGACCAAAGCCAGACGCTTGATCCGTTGCCCGCTCCGCCCGATAGCAGATGGTAGAACAGAAGCGCGAGATGGACGATGGGAGCAGGTGTAAGCGGTTTGAACCACATCACGCTGGCGGTTGCGGACGTTGAGCGTTCCTTGGCATTCTATCGTGACGTTCTCGGTTGTACCACCCGAGCGGTGTGGGCCGACGGCGCCTATCTTGAGGCTGGGACGTTATGGCTTTGCCTTTCCCGCGATCACCACGCACGGTCGTCACCGCACCCGGATTATAGCCACATCGCCTTTAGCGTGTCCGAGGCGGATTACGGGGCGATGAGAGAGCGCCTGATGGCCGAATGCATCATCTGGAAAGACAACAGAAGCGAGGGAGCTTCGACCTACTTTCTCGATCCAGACGGGCATAAACTCGAAATCCATTTGGGGTCGCTTGAGAGCAGATTGTCCCACTATCGCGAGAACCCGTCCAAAGGCGTGCATGTGTTGGACAACTGATGCGCCTCAACGGCAGAAAATCTGATTATCGTACCGAAATCTGCCCGGCAGCTAACACCCGTCTCCCTCCTTCCCGCTTTCACGACCAGCCTCGCCGAAAGCGAGCTTATCGCGGCAGAAACTCCGAAAAAGCCTCCACCACCTGCGCATAAAGCGTTCGCTTGAACGGCACGATCAGGTCGACCAGCTCGCGCGCATCGACCCATTTCCAGGCGCGGAACTCGGGTTGGGGGGTGTCGATGTTGACGTCGGCGTCGGTGCCGAGGAAGCGCGCAGCGAACCAGTACTGGCTCTGGCCGCGATATTTGCCGCCCCAGATCTTGCCCTGCAGCTCGGGCGGCAGGTCGTAGAGCAGCAGCTCGGGCGCCTGGCCCAATATCTCCACCAGATGGGGCGGAATGCCGGTCTCCTCCTCCAGCTCGCGCAGTGCGCCGGCCTGGGGATCTTCGCCGGCGTCGAGGCCGCCCTGCGGCATCTGCCAGGCCTCGAGCTGGCTGTCGATGCGTTGGGCGACGAACACCTTGTCCTCGCTGTTGAGCAGCATCACCGCCGCGGCGGGACGGTAGGGCAGAGTCTTTTTCACGGGCGATATTCCTCGATCATCATCCGGAACGCGGCGAGGCAGCCGCGCAGGTCCTCCTGCGAGGACGGGATCGCCCGTCGCAGCGTCAACCAGCCGTGGATATTCCCCTTGGCCTCGCGATAGGCCACCGGCACGCCGGCCTCGATGCAGGCCATCGCATAGGCCCGGCCCTGGTCGAGCAGCGGATCCAGCGTCGAGGTCACGATCAGCGCCGGCGGCATGCCACGCTGGTCGCCCAGGCGGGGCGAGGCGCGCCAATGGTGGAAATCCGGATTATAATGCTCGTTGAACCAGCGCAGCGTATCCAGGCTGAGCATATAGCCCTCGCCCAGCCGCTCCGTGGACGGATAGCGCTTGCGGAGGTCGACCGCCGGATAGAGCGGCCAGATCGCGATCACCGGCAAGGCCGCCGGATGATTGCGCAGCGCCATGGCGGTGACGATGCTCAGCGTGCCGCCAGCGCTGTCGCCGGCCAGCGCGAGCGAATTGATCTGGCGGCCGAACAGCATGGCCTGCTCCGCCACCCAGCGCGTTGCGGCTTCGCAGTCGTCGGGCGCCGCCGGCCAGCCATGCTCGGGCGCGAGCCGATAGTCGATCGAGAGGAGCGGGAGATCGAGGCCGATCGCGATCTCGGCGCAGGCGGCGTCATAGGCCTCGAGATCGCCGAGCACGAAGCCGCCGCCATGGAAGAACACCACCAGCGGCCCGTCCCCGCGCCGCTCGCGGGCGTCGTAGAAGCGCGCCGGAATGGAGCGGCCGTCGGCAGCCGAGATGTAGAGATCCTCGCGCGTGGCGATCGGCGGGCTCGGCAACTCGGCGATGTGACGCAGCTTCGCGGACATCCGGCGCGCGGTGCCGACGTCCACCTCATGCGTCTTCGGACCATCCCGGCCGTTGAGATCGTCCAGAAAGGCGCGGACATCGGGGCGTACAAATTCCTGGGTCATGGCCTTCCATCGGTAAAAGGCGCTACGCTGGCAAGATGCTGCAGCTCGTCCATCATCCTTATTATGTCTCGCCGGCGGCGCCGGGCAGCGGCTTCAGCTTCGATAAATACGGGCTGGTGATGATCGCGATGGCGGAGACGCAGCTGCCGCACCGGTTGCACCAGCCGGAACCGATGCCGCGCCACTGGATCGAGGCGGTCCACGATCAGGCCTATGTCGCGGAAGTAGCGTCGTCGCAGGTTCCGCCCGAAAAGGCCCGCCGCATCGGCTTTCCCGTCACCGAAGGCGTAACGCGGCGCGCCTTCCTCGCGCCCGGCGGCACCTGGCTGGCGGCGAAGCTCGCGCTCGATCATGGCTATGCGGCCAACAGCGCGGGCGGCAGCCATCATGCGCTGGCGGATAGGGGCGCCGGCTATTGCATCTTCAACGACCTGGCCATCGCGGCGAACCGGCTGATCGCCGAAGGCGATGCCGCACGGATCATGATCGTCGATCTCGATGTCCACCAGGGCGACGGCACCGCCGTCCTGATGGCAGGGCGCGAGGACGTCTTCACCCTTTCCCTCCATGCGGAGAGGAACTTCCCCGCGCGAAAGGCGCAGTCCAGCTTCGATCTCGGCCTGCCCGACGCAACCGGCGACGAAGCCTATCTCGCCGCTCTCGCCGAGCATCTACCGTCCGCGCTCGACGGCTTCCGTCCCGATCTGATCCTGTACCAGGCCGGGGTCGACCCGCATCGCGATGACAAGCTCGGCCGGCTCGCGCTGAGCGACGACGGCCTGCGCGCGCGTGATCGCTTCGTGATGCGGCAGGCGCGGATGCGCGGCATACCGCTAGCCAGCGCGCTGGGCGGGGGCTATGGCGACGACCGCCTCGCCGTGGCGCGGCGTCATGTTCGCTCGATCCTCGCGCTCGACGAGGCGCATCGCGAATATGCGCGGGCCCAGGCGGCCTCCTGATGACGGGCCGTTTCGTGATGGACGTTTCCGCGGCCTGCCGAGCCGTCCTCGACGAGCCCGACCCGCTGGCGAAGGTAAAGGCCGCCCGCCGCGCCGCGCGCCGATGGCGGCTCGGTGAACTCGACTGGGCGTTTGCGACGCCGATGCCCGACAAGCCCGCCAGGACAGACCGGCCGCCCCTGCTGCCGCCAACGCGCATGCCCAGGCGCGGGCGGGCCGGATCGGAGCGGGCGCGGATCGCGATGCTGCACGCGATCGCCCATATCGAATATGTCGCGATCGACCTTGCCTTCGATCTCATCGGCCGCTTCGGCGCAGCCTTCCCTCGTGCCTTCGTCGATCGCTGGATGAAGGTCGGCGCCGAGGAAGCCATGCATTTCGCGCTGCTGGAACGCCGGCTGAATGCATGCGGCGCACGCTATGGTGACCTGCCCGCGCACGACGGCTTGTGGGAGGCCGCGCAGCAGACCGCCGGCGATCCGCTCGCCCGGCTGGCAGTGGTGCCAATGGTGCTGGAAGCGCGGGGGCTCGACGTAACCCCTTCATTGATAAGCCGTTTCGAAGGCGCTGGTGATCGCCGGTCGGCGCAGGTGCTGCGCCGCATCGCAACCGATGAGATCGCGCATGTTGCAGCCGGGGTCGAATGGTTCGGCTTTTTGTGCGGTGCGATGCGAATCGACTGCGTGCAGAGTTGGCAATCGCAGGTCCGCCTGCATTTCAGGGGGAGCATCAAGCCGCCATTCAACGACTCAGCCCGCCATGAGGCCGGGTTAACGAAAGAAATGATGGCTGGGGTTGCGGCGTCCTGTGATCTTTTTCACAACCGCCCGGTCGCAGAAGGGGGGGCAAATCCCGACGGCGAATAACAGGGCCCGGCCGGGTGTTTCGGTCGGGATCGTTCCGGTCGCGGGGGAATAATGCACTTCCTGAGCAATTTCGTACGGGCCGGTCTGCGCCTTCTTTCCAGCAACCTGCGCTCGAGTCGCACCAAGGCAATCGCCGCAGCACTGCTGATGACGTCCGTGGTGACGCCCGGCCTGGCCCAGACCGGGGACTCGTCTCCAAACGCCCAGTCGGCTGCCCAGTTCCAGGCTCTGTTCCAGTCCTGGAAGAAGCTCGACGCGATGGACAACGGGGTCATCTCGATCCCCTCGATCCAGCCGATCGCCAACTACACCTTCACCAGCGCCTTCGGCGTCCGCTCCGACCCGTTCCGTGGCTATGCCGCGATGCATGCCGGTGTCGATCTCGCCTCGCCGACCGGAACGCCGATCTACGCGACGGCTGACGGCATCGTTGACCGTGCCGAGTGGTTCGGCGGCTACGGCAACATGGTCGAGATCGATCATGGCAAGGGGATCGCCACCCGCTACGGCCATATGTCCCGCATTGCCGCGCATCCGGGTGAGCGCATCAAGCGCGGCGAACTGATCGGCTATGTCGGCTCGACCGGCCGCTCCACCGGCAGTCATCTCCATTATGAGGTCCGGATCGATGGTCATGCCGTCAACCCGATCCCGTTCCTCCAGTCCGCCAATTATCTGATGGCGGCGAGCCAACAGCGCTCCGACGTCGCGCTCGGCGGTCCCGAAGACTGAGCCGTGGCGGCATAAAAGGACCGCAGAAGCCTGCCAGCGATTGTCGGCGGGCTTCCAAGTGCCTATCTTCCCCGTCATGACAACCATCGCAGACATCGACCTGACCCCCTCCGCCGCTGCGCGCGTCGCCGCGATCGCGAAGAAGACGGGCAAGCCGGCGATCCTCCGGCTGGCCATCGACGGCGGCGGCTGTGCCGGCTTTCAGTACAAGTTCGAGCTGGCCGAAGCGCCGGCCGAGGACGATCTGGTCACGATCCGCGACGGCGTGTCGCTGGTGGTCGATCCGATGAGCCTCGACCTCGTCCGCGGCGGCGCGGTCGACTATGTCGAATCGCTCGGCGGCGCGGCCTTCCAGGTGACCAACCCGAACGCCGCCTCCGGCTGCGGCTGCGGATCGAGCTTCTCGATCTAGCTTGAGGGAGGGCAGTCGGAAGTTGAGCGGTGACGCCGCTCTCGCTGCGCGCTATCTCCTCGCCCATGAAAATCTCGACGTTCAACATCAACGGGATCAAGGCCCGTCTTCCTCGCCTGTTGGAGTGGCTTGAGCAGAAGGCGCCCGATGTTGCCTGCCTGCAGGAGATCAAGACCTCGGATGAAACCTTTCCTATCGCGGAGATCCAAGCTGCCGGATATGGCGCTATCTGGCACGGCCAGAAGGGGTTCAACGGCGTCGCCATCCTCGCCAGGGGAAGCCAGCCGATCGAGCGGCGCAAGGGCCTGCCCGACGACCCCGATCCCAGCCACAGCCGCTACATCGAGGCGGACGTCGAAGGGGTGATCGTCGGATCGATCTATCTGCCCAACGGCAATCCCCTGCCGGGACCGAAGTTCGAATATAAGCTCGCCTGGTTCGACCGGCTGATCGATCACGCCGCGGAGCTTTGGAAAAGCGAGGCCCCCGTCGTGCTGTGCGGCGACTATAACGTCATCCCCACGGCTTCGACCGACGACGTCTTTTCGGAGCGGGCGATGGCGAGCGACGCCCTCACCCAGCCGGAAAGCCGCTCCGCCTTTCGCCGGCTGTGCAACGGCGGGTGGACCGACGCCGTTCGCACCATCCATCCGCATGGCCCGGTCTATACCTTCTGGGACTATCAGGCGGGCGCCTGGCAGCGTGACGCGGGATTCCGCATCGACCACCTTATGCTGAGCCCCGCCGCCGCGGACCGGCTGACCGGTGCCGGCGTCGACAAGGATACGCGCGCGATGGAAAAGGCCAGCGACCATGCGCCGACTTGGATCACGCTGCGGTAGGAGACGCGCTCACGCGCGGTTCTTCGCTACGCTCGCATCCATCCGCGCGAGTTGCTCTGGCGTCGCCGCCGGCTGGCCGGCCTTCCACTGCGCATAAGGCATGCCATAGACCGCCTCGCGCGCCGCCTCCTTGTCGAGCGCGCCACCTGCCGCCTCGCCGACCCAGTCCGACAGGCAGTTGCGGCAGAAGCCGGCGAGCCCCATCAGGTCGACATTCTGCGCATCGGTGCGATGCTGCAGATGGCGGATCAGCCGCCGGAACGCGGTCGCGGCGGCCGCGTCGTCGATATCGTCGATCGTCAATGTCTCTCTCCTACCGGTGGCGCCACGCCAGCAGCGACACGCCGAACAGCATGAACAGCCCACCCGTAGCGCGATTGAACATCCTCTGCCATTCCGACCTGCGCATATAGCGCGCGAGCCCATGCCCGCCGCTGGCATAGGTGAAATACCAACTCATTTCGATCACGACGAAGGTTATCAGCAGGATCGCGAATTGCGGACCCTGGGGAAGCGCAGGGCTGACGAACTGGGGGAAGAACGCCGTCGCGAAGATCAGCGCCTTGGGGTTGCTGATGCTGATCACGAAGCCGCCGCGGAACAGCTCTGCGCCGCTCTCGCGGCGCGCATCCATGTCGCAGCCCGCGACGTCGAAGGGTGCGCTATCGTCGCGCCAGGCCCTGATCCCGATCCAGACCAGGTAGAGCGCACCGACGATCTTGATCGCGTTCAGGGCGTGAGGCAGCACCGACAGCAACGCACTCATGCCAAGTGCCGAGAGACCGAAAAGGCCCAGCAGCCCCAGCATGCACCCGAGCATGGCGAACGATGCGCGCACTATTCCATGCCGCATGCCCTGGCGCATCACATGCAGCATGTTCGGTCCCGGCATGGCCGAGATCAGGAAGGTTGCGCAGACGAAGATCCACCAGGATTGCAGGGTCATGTCGCGGCTCTACGCCGTTCACGCGAAATCCGGAATGCCCCTTCCGCCGGTCGCGGCGCGATCACAAGGCCTTGGAATATATCCGGTAGGTCTTGTTGACGCTGCCCTCGACCGTCTCGGCGATCGAGCGCATCCCCTGGTTGTTGTCGAGGATCCAGCCGATCTCGGCGCGGGTCGCACCATAGTTGGCCACCGAATCACGGCGGATATACTCGATCATCATGAAGGCGAGCTGGCTGGCAAGGCGTGTCGCCTGGAGCTTTTTCACGACGCCCATCAGCGGCACTCGCATCGTGCTCACCTGCGGCCTGCGCAGCCGCCACAGCAGCTTCGCCCAACCGAACGGGAACAGCCGCCCGTCGAGGTCGGCGGTCAGTTCGTTGAGGTCGGGCAGCGTGAGCATGAAGGCTACGGGCTCTCCGTCGACCTCGGCGACCCGGATCAGGTCCTCGAACACGATCGGCTTCAGCTTGCGGCCGGTATAGGCGATCTCGCTAGGGGTAATCGGCACGAAACCCCAATTGTCCGACCAGGCATCGTTGAGGATCGACAGGATCAGCGCCGCCTCCTCGTCGAAGCGGCTCTTGTCCACCTTGCGGATGCGGATGCGCGAATTGCGCTCCCCGGAACTGACGATACGCTGGACCAGCGCCGGAAAAGGCTGCGCGATGTTGACCGCGTAGCACAGCAGGTCCTTGACGCCGGCATAGCCGAGCGGCTCGATCCAACCCTGATAGGCGGCATTGTGATGGCCCATCATCACTGTCGGCGAATGATCGTGGCCGTGGACGAGCAGGCCCGGCTCTTCCCAGATCGAGCAGCTGATCGGGGCCATCACGCTCGTCATGCCCTTGGCCTTGAGCCAGGCCTCGGCCTCGGCAATCAGGGCGGTGGCGATGTCCTGGTCGGCTGCTTCGAGCAGGCCCCAATTGCCGATCTCGGGGCCGCCGCCCTGCTCGGCCGGCATCGACAGCCAGAGATGATCGATATGCGCCGAAATGCGGCCCAGCGGCTTGCCATCCCGCTCGGCGATGAACAGCTGCTGTTCGGCATGCTCGTAAAAGGGGTTCTTGCCCGGGGTGATGAGCTCCATCGCCTCGATCCGCAGCGGCGGAACCCAGTTCGGATCGTCGGCATTGAGCCGATAGGCGAGATCGATGAAGAGTTTCCGGTCCGCCTTGCCGGCCACCGGGCGGACGGTGACGGCCATCAGTGCTTGATGCGCTGGCTCGGGTGGCCGGTAGCGACACCGCCGGACAGGCGCGCGACGTGTGGATAGCGCTCGGCCACCTCGGGCGTGTAGCCGAGGTTGAACACAGTCTCGCTCTTCCTGTCCTTGTCGATCCGCTCGTAATAGGTGCCGAACAGCCTGTCCCAGAAATAGTTGGTGATGCCGAAATTGCCGCGCTCGTCATGGAAATGATGGGCCATGTGGCGCGCCTTCATCTCGGCGAGCGTCCTGTTCTTCGGCTTGTAGGCCAGATGCTGGATGCAGTGGCAGAATTCGTAGAAACAGGTCGTCAGCAGCCCCGCCGCCAGGCCGGCCAGGGCACCGCCGGTACCGCCGATCGCATAGCCGACCGGCGCCGTCGCCAGCGCGATCGTCGGCAAGGTCGTGTGGAGCGCGCCGAACAGGATCTCGAGCCGGTTCGGATCCTGGTGATGATCGTAATGGATACGCTTCCAGGTCGCGGCCAGCAGCGGCACCTTGAACATCCAGCGGCTGTGCAGCACCCAGCGGTGAAGGCAATACCAGACGAGCGGATAGACCATCACAGCGACGCCGACCGACGCCAGCGTCGACAGCACCGGGGCCGGGTAGCGGACATAAAAGCCGATGGCCACCGAAGCGCAGGCGAGATAGCCGATGATCGCCGGATATTGAAAATAGGCGACAACCAGCTCGCGCAAGGTCATGCGGTCGAGGTGGTGCTCCTTGGCCCAGAAAGAGGGCTTGATGGCGGTCAGCTTCACTCGGAACCTCGAAATCAAGTCGATAGTCCCCCGTCAGGGACCCATATGGGGCTGCGCTCTGGCTTGGCAATGCGGCGCTTTTGCGACGGCGGCAAGGCCAAGCTTTGAAAGCTGCTATTCCTCGGTGCGGATCAGCACCGCTTCGCCGATCAAAAGGAACAACAGAAAGGGTGCCCAGGCGGCCAGCACGGGCGGATAGGCACCGAGATTACCCATCGCCAGCGCAAAATTGTCGGCGACGAAATAGGCGAAGCCGAGCGCCATGCCGACGACGGCACGGATGAACAGATGCCCGGTCCGGGCCAGACCGAAAGCGGCAACGGCGGCGAGGAGCGGCATCAGCACCGCCGAGAAAGGTCCCGACAGCTTGTGCCATAGCCCTGCTTCGAGCGGACCGGTCGGCCGGCCGGCGGCATCGAGATCGTGGATTGCCGAGCGAAGCTGCAGAATGGACCGCGCCGCCGGATCGACGCTGGCCAGGGTGAAGCGATCCGGTGTCACCCCGCGCCCGAACTCGAAGGCCGGCAGGCGCGTGGTTACCCCCCGCGAGACATCGAAGCGCGACACATTGGCGAGTCGCCAGCCGCCGCCGGCCTGCACCGCGCGAGCGCCCTTGACGATCGAGATGAGCCGGCCGCCGTCGCGATCGTAGATCGTAACGGTATCGAGCGTGGTCTGCGCTTGCCGGCCCCGCGCCGACACCGCATGAATCAGGTCGTCGCCGTCGCGGACCCAGACATTCGCGACGATGCCCCGATCCCTGGGGATGGGACCATAGCCCGCATCCTGCCAAGCGCTGAGGGTCGCGGTGGAGCGCGCGACCACCCGCTCGTTGAACATCAGCGAAACCAGCGCGACGCCGATGCTGGCGACCACCAGCGGCGCCAGGATCTGGTGCGCCGAGATGCCCGCCGCCTTCATCGAGATGATCTCGCTGTTCTGGTTCAGCGTGACGAAGGTGATCAACGTCGCGAGCAGCGCGGCAAAGGGCAGGAAGCGCGCGATGATCTGCGGCGTCCGCAGGGTCACATAGACCCATAGTTGGTGATCGCCATTGCCCGGATAGGCGAGGATGTCACCCGATTCGCCGAGCAGATCGAGCGCCATCAGCACGATCACCAGCGCCGCGAGGACCGCCGCGAAGCGGACCAGGAACATCCGCGCCATATAGAAGGTAATCGTTCGCGAGGCGAAGAAGGAGATGTTCATGCCGCCCGCCTCCGGCCGAGCTTGATCCAGCGGACAACCGCCTTCGCCGCCTTGTCGGCCACGCGTTCGAGCGCACCGATCGGCTGGCCGCCCGGCACGTGCGCGATCGTCCGGTACATCCACCACACCAGCGCAGCGAAGCCGAGGAAGGGTATCCACAGCGCGAGGATCGGGTCGATCCGGCCCAGGGCCGCCACGGAGGCCGCATATTCGTTGATCTTGTGCTGGGTGACGATCATCACGATCGACAGGAACACGCCGAGCGCGGAGGAGGAGCGCTTGGGCGGAATGGCGAGCGCCAGCGCCAGCATCGGCAGCAGCAGCATCGTTGCCACCTCGACCAGCCGGAAATGGAATTCGGCCCGGAACTGCGTGCGCTGCTTCTCCGGCGTGCTCTCCTTGTGCGCGATCACGGCGAGTTCCGGCATCGTCATTTCGAGATCGCGACCACCACGCTGGCGAAACGCCTCCATTTTCGGCAGGTCGATCGGCAGGTCATGGCCGACGAACTGGAGAACGCGCGGCTCCTTGAAGCTTGGCGCATCATGGACGAGCACGCCCTTCTGCAGCCGCAGGATGATCGTGTCCGGATCGTCGGTCGCCATGAACTGGCCATGCTCGGCGGTGACCGCCAGGCTCTTGCCGTCATTGGTCTCCGTCATGACGAAGATGCCGGACAGTTCCCGGCCACCGTCGCGGCTGGTTTCGACGCGGATCGTCATCCGCTTGCCGAGCCGGGTGAACTCACCCACCTTGATCGACGCGCCCAGCGCACCCGAACGCAGCTCGAAGCGGAGCCCCTCATAGGCATAGCGCGAATAGGGCTGGATGAAACCGACGATGGCGAGATTGAGCAGCGCCAGCGCGATCGCATAATAATAGGGCACACGCAGCAGCCGGCCATAGCTCATGCCGACCGCCCGGAACACGTCGAGCTCCGACGACAGTGCCAGCTTGCGGAAGGCGAGAAGGCAGCCCAGCATCAGGCCTATCGGGATGCCAAGCGACATATATTCCGGGATCAGATTGGCCAGCATCCGCCACACCACGCTGACCGGCCCGCCCTCCGAGACGACGAAGTCGAACAGGCGGAGCATCTTGTCGAGGGTGAGCAGCATCGCCGCGATCACGAGCGTCGCGAACAGCGGAGTTGCGATCAGTCGGGCGAGGTAGCGGTCGGTAAGCGTGTCAAATCTCAACTTTTGGACGCCCCGTGACCATGTTCTGGCCGCAATCGCAGCCCATTTTCCGACTCATGGGGCAGCGTACCGGCCATGCGTCTTCGCAGGGCTATAGCTTCCAGGAGTAGAGAGGTCATGTCGAAACTTGTGGCAGGGGTGGCTGGATTGATGCTTGCAGCGGCGGCTCCCGCCGGCGCGCGCGCAGCCGTGCTCGGCCCCGATGCGGCGGCATGCGACGGCAATGGTCCGGCGATGCTCGTCCATGTCGAAGGCTTGAAGAAGCGCAGCGGCGTAATCCGCGTGCAATCCTATGGCGGCAATCCGAGCCGCTATTTCGACAAGGGCAGCTATCTGCGGCGCATCGATGTGGCCGTGCCCGCCACGGGACCGATCGATATCTGCGTGTCGGTCCCGGGCAACGGCAACTATGCCGTTTCGGTTCGCCACGATCTCGACAATTCGGGTAGGACCGGCCCCTCCGACGGCGGCGGCATGTCGGGCAATCCGCGGCTTTCGCTGTTCGACGTGATGTTCAAGCGCAAGCCCGACCCGCGCCAGGTGCAGGTTTCGGTGCACGGCGTCGCGAAGGTTCCGGTGGTGATGAACTATGTCCAGGGCGGGTCGTTCGGCCCCGTCGCGATGGCGGCGCGCTGATCGATGGCCAGCGTCGCGCTCCTCTCCAATCCGCGCTCGACGGGCAATCTGTCGATGCTGCCGCGGATGCGGAGCTTTTGCGCGTCCCATAGCGACGTCTTCCACTATGAGGTCGAATCGATCGAACAGATCGGTGAGGCGCTGCGGACGATCGCCCGGGTGAACCCCAAGGTGCTGGTGATCAATGGCGGCGACGGCACCGTCCAGGCGGCGTTGACCGAGCTCTATCTCGGCGGCCATTTCGATGGCTCGCCGCCGCCGGTCGCGGTGCTGCCCAACGGCAAGACCAATCTGATCGCGCTCGACCTGGGCTCGGTCGGCGATCCCATCGTGGCGCTCAGCCGGGTGATCGAGATCGCCCGCACCGGCATCGAGGAGCATGTGGTGGTGCGCGAGCTGATTGCGCTTTCCGACGGTGTCGCCGGCAGCCGGCCGGTGCTGGGGATGTTCCTCGGCGGCGCCGGGCTCGCCGACACGATCCTCTATTGCCGCAACAAGATCTATCCGCTCGGCCTGCCCAACGGCATCAGCCACGTACTCACCGCGGTTGCGGTGCTGGCGACGCTGATCCTGGGTATCCGGACCGCTTTCCTGCCGCCCGCAGCGACTCCCCTCAAAGTGTCGATGATGCGGCAGGGCCAGCTTCACGGGCGCTTCTCGCTGCTGATCGTGACGACGCTGCACAAGCTGCTGCTGGGCAGCAGCGTGCCCGGCACGGGATCGCTGCAGATGATGGTCGTCGAGCAGCGCCCCCTGCCGCTGCTGCGAGCGATATTCGCCGGGATGTTCGGCCGGGTCGGGCGCGACCAGATGGACGGCGTCCACTTTGAGCGCGGCGACGAGATCCGCATCGAGGGAGATCGTTCGAGCGTAATCCTCGATGGGGAAATCTTCCAGGCCGACCCCGGCAGGCCAATCGTCCTCAAGACCACTCCGCCGGTCCCGTTCTTGCGCCTCGCTGCCTGAGCGGGCGTCCCATGTTCCTCGAACAGCTGGTCGCAGCCGAGCTTGCGGAGCCGGTCGATGCTCGCGTCACGGCGATGGCCGCAGCCATTGCGGCGCGCTACGGCCCGGCCGCGCGGGCCGTGCTGTTCTATGGATCCTGCCTGCGCGAGGCCAATCTCGACGGGCTGATGCTCGATTTCTACCTGATCGTCGATGATTATGCGCGGGCCTTTGGCAAAGGCTGGCTCGCCTTCGCCAACCGGCTGCTGCCGCCGAACGTCTTTCCATTTGAGCATGAGGGGCTGATCGCCAAATTTGCCGTGCTCAGCGAAAGCGATTTCGCACGGCTCGCGTCGTCGGAAACCCGGAATGTCTCGGTCTGGGCGCGCTTTGCACAGCCGTCGCGGCTGATATGGGCGGCCGACGAAGCGGCGCGGAGAAGCAGCATTGCGGCGATCGCGGGCGCGGCGCCGGCGCTGCTCGCGGCAGCGCGGCCGATGCTGCCCGACAGGCTCTCGATCGAAGCGCTGTGGGAGGGAGCGTTCGCGCTGACCTATCGCGCCGAACTGCGCGCCGAGCGGACCGGGCGCGCGGCATCCGTGGTGAGCGCCGATCCCGGGCGCTTCCGCCGCTTCACCGCACCAGCGCTCGACGCCGCCGGGCTGGAGGCGGAGATCGAGGACGATATCATAGGGTTTCGCCGTCCGCTCAGTGCCGCGGATCGTCGGGCCGGCGCGGCGACCTGGCAGCGCCGTCGGCGCGAAGGGAAGGCACTGACCATCGCCCGGCTCGCCAAGGCCAGCACGACCTATGCCGGAGGCATCGATTATCTGGCCTGGAAGATCAATCGCCATGCCGGCACCGCGATCACGATCAAGCCCTGGCAACGCCGCTGGCCGATCCTCGGCGCGATCAGCCTGCTGCCGCGACTGCTGTTGAAAGGCGCGGTGCGATAAGCTGGTTCGCTCTCGACAATGCTGGCGCTAGGCGAGCGGATCAGGCCGCCTGATATGTCGGCGTCTTGCCCTGGCGGCTCATCGCCTGGCCTATGGCCACGCCGAGCGCGGCGATTGTGAAAGGCTTGCGCAGCACCTCATGTCCCGCAAAGTCGTCGCTTTGGCCGGCTTCCCCGACATAGCCGGTCACGAACAGCACGGCTGTGCGCGGATAGCGGCGGCCGATCGTGGCAACCAGCTCGGGGCCGGTCATGCCCGGCATCATCACATCGGTCAGCACCATGTCGAATCGCGCATCCTCCGCGAGAATCTCGAGCGCTTCGTCGCCCGAGCCGCAAGCCCGCACCTCGTGGCCCAGCTCCACCAGGCCATGG
This sequence comes from Rhizorhabdus sp. P4_G6, assembly GCF_056401045.1. Classification (NCBI taxonomy): domain Bacteria; kingdom Pseudomonadati; phylum Pseudomonadota; class Alphaproteobacteria; order Sphingomonadales; family Rhizorhabdaceae; genus Rhizorhabdus; species Rhizorhabdus sp. P4_G6. The sequence goes on from NZ_JBFUKC010000005.1 coordinate 166,100, forward strand.
CGCGTCGATGCCTGGACACGCGGATCGTCCTCGACCAGCAGGATCGACAGCGATCCCAGTCTCGGCTTGGCCGCCGCCGAGCTTTCCGCCACCGACCGGTCGACCGCTGCGCCGATGTGGCGCGGCAGATAGAGCATGATCGTCGTGCCCTGGCCGACGGCCGATTGGACTCGCACATCGCCTTGCGATTGCCGCACGAAGCCGAAAATCTGGCTAAGGCCGAGGCCGGTCCCCTTGCCGACCGGCTTTGTCGTGAAAAAAGGTTCGAACGCCCGCGCGACGACCTCGGGCGACATCCCGCAGCCCGTGTCGCGGACGCTGATCCGGACATATTCGCCGGGCGCAATCCCACTTTGGTCGCCGGTGCCGATCGGCACGTCGGCTACCTCGATGTCGAGCCGGCCTGCTCCATCCATGGCGTCGCGGGCGTTCACCGCCAGGTTGAGGATGGCATTTTCAAGCTGGTGCGCATCAGCCCAGATCGACCAGCTCGCCTGGGACGCATCGACATTGACGCGGATTCGATCCCCCAGTGTACGATCGAGCAGGACGTTCATCCCCGCCACCAGCTTCGACGGTAGCACCGCGTCGGGAAGCAGCGGTTCGGCCCGTGCGAAGGACAGCAGCCGTCGCGTCAGCGCAGCCGCCCGGTCAGCGCCTTCCATCGCGCCATCGATATGGGTGATGACATCGGGCGAGCGCTGCGCCAGCTTGCGTCGCGCGAGATCGAGCCCGCCGACCACCACCGCCAGCATATTGTTGAAATCATGCGCAATGCCGCCGGTCAGCTGGCCAACCGCTTCCATCTTCTGTGCCTGGGCGAGCTGCGCCTCGGCGCGGGCTCGTGTCTCGGTCTCGGCACGCAGCTTCTCGTTGGCGCTGAGCAGTTCCTGGGTGCGCTCGGCAACCGCCGTTTCGAGCATGGCGGCGCGGTCGCCCTCTGCCTCGGCGAGTTCGTCCGCATAGGCGCGCTTCGCCGCCGTCGCCGCCGCAAGCCAGCCGAGCAGGATGGCGAGCGCGACGAGCGCCAGCCCGAGCACCGACAGCAGGGTGGAGAAGCTGTTTGCCCGCTCGGCCGAGAAGAAGGTCGCCTCGGATCTCCGCCCCAGCCGGGCCCGCTCATTGGCCGCGATCCGGTCGAGCGTATCGGAAATCGCCCGGACGTTGGCCGATTCGCCGGCGCGGTTGAACATGCCGATGGCGTACCAGCCCTTGCCGACATTGGCGAAGGCGGCCGCCGCCGCCAGTTCCTTGGCCCGCGCATCGCACAGCCCGTCGAGCCGGCGCACCAGCGGAATCTGGTCGGCCTGTCCGTCGGTGAGCTTTTCCAGCTGGCGTAGCTGGCTGCTCGCGCGCCGCCACTCGTCATAGTAGATCGTGCCGGTGCGGCGGTCGCCACTCACCACATAGCGACCCAGCGATGCCTCTGCACGTGCGAGCGAGGCATCGAGTGAGCGCGTCAACACCATGATGTCATAACTGCGTTGCTCGCGGACCAGCGCCTGATCGCGGGCCGCGTTCGAACGTGCCACCATCGTCACCACGGCGACCAACAGGCCCAGCGCCGCCAGCGCCAATATCGCGGCAGCGACCACTCGCCCCGTGGCCGGTGACAATTCCCGCCTCAAGGCCTCCGGAGAGAACGTCGCCATGCGCCCGTTGTACCGCAGCCGAACCGACGGGCAAAGCCGTCTAAATGCCGAATGCGATAGATTGCTCAGGCGATCACTCCGATTGCCCGGCCAGCCCGCTCGAACATGCCGAGAATCTCGTCGACCTGGGCGTCGCTATGCTCGGCGCACAGCGAACAGCGCAGCAGGAACATGCCGGCCGGGGTCGCCGGCGGACGCGCAGTATTCACATAGAGCCCGGCCTCGAGCAGCCCCTGCCACAGCCCGACCGCCTGGGCCATGTCGTCCAGGATGACGGCAATGATCGCCGACTGGGCGGTTTCGGTGCCGAGTTTGTAGCCCATGTCGCGCAGCCCCTGGTGCAGCCGCCGCGAGTTCTTCCACAGGTGCGCGCGCTTGTCCTGCGCGTGCATCAGCTTGCGGATCGAAGCCGCCGCCGTCGCAACCACCGATGGCGGTAGCGAGGCCGTGAACACATAAGGCCGGCAGACCAGGCGCAGCACTTCGAACTTGGGATGATTGGACACGCAAAAGCCGCCGACGGTGCCGACCGACTTCGAGAAGGTTCCGACGACGAAATCGATATCGTCGGAAACACCGGCTTCCTCGAACACGCCGCGGCCATGTTCGCCGAAGAAGCCCATGCCATGCGCCTCGTCGCACAGGATCATCGCGCCATGCTTCTTGGAAACCGCAACCATCTCCTTGAGCGGGGCGATGTCGCCCATCATCGAATAGACGCCTTCGAGCACGACGAGCTTGCCGGCCTCGGGTGGAAGCCGGCCGAGCCGCTTGTCGAGATCCTCGACCGAATTGTGGCGGAAGCGGATCACCTCGGCCTTGCCCAGGGCGCAGCCGTCATAGATCGAGGCGTGGCTGTCGGCATCGAGGATGATATAGTCGCCCTTGCCCGCGAGCGTCGAGATCATGCCGAGATTGGCCTGATAGCCGGTCGAAAACACGATCGCGTGCTCGGCCCCGTAAAACTCCTTGAGCGCGTCCTCGCATTCCCTGTGGGTCTGGTAGGTCCCGTTGAGGACGCGGCTGCCCGTGGTCCCCGATCCGAAGGCGTCGAGCGCGGCCTTGCCGGCCTCGATCACGTCGGCATCGAACGTCATGCCCATATAATTATAGGTGCCGAGCAGGATCGTGCGCTTGCCGTTGATCATGGCCTCTGTCGGCGACAGCACCTTCTCCATCACGATGCCGTAGGGATCGCGCACGCCGGTATCGAGCAACGCCTCGCGCTCGGCGATCAGCGGGTCGAATTTCGAAAAAAGATCGCTCACCGCTGCTCAGCCCTGCAATTTGACGACGGCATCGACAAGCTGGCCGACCGTCTCGATCTCCGCCTGCATGTTCATCGTGATGATGATGTCGAACTCGTCCTCGACCGCCGCGACGAAATCCATCACCGTCAGGCTGTCCCATTCCAGGTCGCCGGCAAAGCTGGTGCCGTCGGCCAGATCCACGCCCTTTTTGTTGAAGGGTTCGATCTGTTCCGCCACGCGGGTAAAAATATCGTCTCTGTCGCTCATGATGCGTCCTTAAGGTCGTTGTGCCGCGCATGACAAGCGATTGCGGCGGCTTCACGGCAGCGGCTTGGCGGCGATCCGATAGCGTGCCATGAATATGACAGGGAAAAGGGGATGCCATGCCAGCAGACGAGACGAGAGCACCGCCACGGGGCCAGTTTGCCCCCGACGCGGTCCATCTCCTGCGCACCGCCCAGCAGATCCAGTACCAGCTCAGCCAGATGGCCGATCAGAAGGCCAGCCTGCTGATGGGTGCCACCTTCGTCATCTTCACCATCACGGTGGGCCAGATCAAATCCGGCGGCGCGCCGACCGCGCTGCTCATCCTCGGCGCGACGGCCTTCCTGTCGGCGTTGCTGGCGGTCATGGCGGTGTTGCCATCGACCAAAGTCCCCCCGCAGGCCCATGGCCCGTCAAACATGCTGTTCTTTGGATCCTTCACCCAGATGCCCGAGGAGGATTTCGTCCAGCTCGTGCTCGACACGGTCACCGACAGCGATGCCGTCTATGCGGCTTTCGCGCATGACATCTACCAGAATGGCCGGGTGCTCGCGCGCAAGAAATACCGGCTGATCGGCTATGCCTATAGGGTGATGGTGGTCGGGCTGGTGCTCAGCTTCATCAGCTTCCTGTTGCACTTTGCGGCGGGGATCGGCTGAACTGCGTTGAAGCTCGTCCCAGCCAAGGGCCGCCTTTGCAACCGTGCCGGCCGGACTACAGCCAGCCTTGCGCCTGATACCAGTCGGCGGTCGCCTTCAGCCCGTCACCGGCCTTTATCGCCGGCTCCCACACCATAGCGGGTGGCCGCTTCTGCGCCACCCAGTCGGGATGGCAGAAATAACGAACCCGATCGGGCGTCAGCTTGGCGCGATCGCCCAGCCGCAGCCGCTCGGCGGTTGCGGCAAGACGCAGCACAAAGCGCGGCACAGCAAGCAAAACCACCCGCGATCGCCCAACCGCCCGGCCGAGCAGCGCGCCGAATTCGCGGTGGCTATAGCCATCGATGCGGCCATCGTCCGGCTCGTAAACCTGCCCGATCGCCGCACCAGTCTGGAGCAGGTCGACCAGCAGCCTGGCGAGATCGCCGGCCTCTATCAGCGACAGCCGTCCCGCCGGCGGCAGCGGCACCACGCCCTTGCGCTTGGCGATGCGGAACAGCTCGAGCATCTCGCGGTCGCCCGCACCATAGATGGCCGGCGGCCGAACGATCGTCCAGTCGAGCGGCGACTGGAGCAGGAGCGCTTCCGAGGCCGCCTTCGACCAACCATAATCGGAGAGATCGGGCTCACGCGCCGACAGCGACGACACATGGACGAAGCGCTTGATCCCGGCCGCTTCCGTCGCAGTCAGCAGCGAGGCGGTGCCGGTGACATTGGCGGCGACGAAGCCTGCCAGCGCCGGTGCGTTGATGGCACCAGCGATGTGGATCACGGCATCGGCGCCGCCAACCAGTGCAGCGAGGCTGTGATAATCGTCGAGCGTTCCCGGCACCCACTCGACATTGGGGCGAGGCAGTTGCGCGCTGCGCGCCAGCGCCCGGATGCTATGGCCCTGGGCCGCCGCCTCGCGCAGCACATGTCCACCGAGAAAACCCGTACCGCCCGTGATCGCCAGGATCACAGCACCACCATATGATCGCGATGGACCAAGGCAGAGCGCGGCGCATAGCCAAGGATCGCTTCCAGCGCGTCGCTGCGCCGCCCGACGATGCTTGCGGCATCGGACGCATCATATTCTACCAGGCCGCGTGCCACCACATGGCCGTCGGGCCCGACGATATCGACGACATCGCCGCGCGCAAAGCGTCCATCGACGGAGATCGCCCCGGCGGCGAGCAGGCTGCGGCCCTGGGTCAGTGCCTTGGCTGCACCGGCGTCGACCACCACCCGTCCCTTGGCGGTGAGACGCCCGGCCAGCCACGCCTTGCGCGCATTGCCGGCCTTTTCGCCGACGAACACCGTGCCATGGCCATCGGCGTCGAACGCCGCGAGCGGGTGCTCCCGCTTCCCCGAAATGATGGCGAGATGGGTGCCGGACCGCTGGGCGATCCGTGCTGCCTCCAGCTTCGAGATCATGCCGCCCGATCCCATGCCCGAGGCCGATCCGCCATCGGCCATCGCCTTGATCCGCGCGTCGATGCGGCGGACCTCGGGCACCAGCCGTGCGGTCGGATCACGATGAGGGTTGGCGGTATAAAGCCCATCGATATCCGACAGGAGGATAACCCCCTGCGCACCAGCCGCCTGGCCGATCCGGGCTGCGAGCCGATCATTGTCGCCGAAACGGATCTCCTCGGTCGCGACCGAATCATTCTCGTTGATGACCGGCACGACGCCCAGGCTCAGCAGCCGGTCGAGCGTCGAGGCGGCGTTGAGATAGCGGCGGCGATCCTCGAGATCGTCGAGCGTCACCAGGATCTGCGCCGCCGTCAGCCCCTGGGCGTGGAGCAGTTCCGCCCAACAATGCGACAGGGCGATCTGGCCTGTCGCCGCTGCGGCCTGTGCGTCTTCCAGGCTGGCGCGCCCGCCCTTGGTCAGCGCGAGCCGCCGCGCGCCCAGCGCGATCGCCCCGGATGAGACGACCGCAACCTTCTGTCCCGCCTGGTGCCGCGCGGCGATGTCTGCGACGACGCCGGCAAGCCAGTCGCGCCGCACCCGGCCCTCGGGATCGACGAGCAGCGCCGAGCCGATCTTGACGATCAGGCACGGGCAATTGGCCGGGTTGAAGCGGGCAGACATGCGGCTAAAGCGCCATCAGATGGGCGACCAAGGCTCCACCCCTTCATCGTCGTTGACCGCGACCTTGTCGGGCATCGGCCCCAATATCTCGATGATCCGGTCGAGCACCTGCTCGAGCCCTTCGCCGGTGGCACCCGACAGGCGCATCACCTCGACGCCGCTCTTCTTGGCGAGCTTCTTCACCAGCTTGTCGATCAGTTTGGGGTCGATCGCATCGATCTTGTTGAGCGCCACGATCTGCGGCTTGTCGGCCAGGCCCGCGCCATAGGCGTCGAGTTCCCCCTGGACGATCTCATAGGCATCGACCGGATCATCACCGCCCACATCGACCAGATGGAGCAGCACCCGGCAGCGCTCGATATGGCCGAGGAAGCGGTCGCCGATGCCGGCGCCTTCGGCCGCGCCTTCGATCAGGCCGGGGATGTCGGCGACCACGAACTCGCGGCTCTTGTGGCTGGCGACGCCCAGTTGAGGCCGCACCGTCGTAAACGGATAGTCGCCGACCTTCGCCTTGGCGTTCGACACTGCGTTGATGAAGGTCGACTTGCCGGCATTGGGCAGGCCCACCAGGCCGCAATCCGCGAGCAGCTTGAGCCGCAGCCACACCCACATCTCCTCGGCAGGCCAGCCGGTGCCATGCTGCCGCGGCGCCCGGTTGGTCGACGTTTTGTAGCTTGCGTTACCGCGCCCGCCGTCACCGCCGCGCAGGAACACCTCGCGCTGGCCGGGGACGGTGAAATCAGCGAGCACCTCTTCCTTGTCCTCGGACAGGATCTGGGTGCCGACGGGCACGCGGATGACCAGATCGTCGCCGCCTGCGCCGGTGCGGTTCGAGCCCGCCCCGCCCTTGCCGCGCGGTGCCCGGAAATGCTGAGTGTACCGGAAGTCGATCAGCGTATTCAGGCCGGGCACGGCTTCGAAGATGACGTCGCCGCCCTTGCCGCCATTGCCGCCGTCAGGGCCACCATATTCGACGAATTTCTCACGCCGAAAGCTGACAGCCCCCGGCCCGCCCGCACCCGAGCGAATGAAAATCTTGGCTTGATCCAGAAAATGCATCGCGCGCCTTTATACGAATTGGCGGCGAAAAGAACCCTTACCAGCCGCGCATGATCCGCAACTGGTGCGCCAGGTTCGCCCGCGTCGTCTCCCGCGGCACTTCGAGCGCGGCGGCAATGGGCGCGCCGATCATGCCGTCGCCCAGCGCCGCCAGCACGAGTATCTGGGTAATCTGGCGGACGGGAGCGCCGCGATATTCGCCGAGTTCCTCGACGAGATTGTGGACCGCATCCAGGATCGGCGCCAGGCCGTCATGCTCGCCCGTCAATATCATCCACGACATCAGCGCGGCCACGCCCTGTTTTTCAAAGGCATCGAAGGTAATGTCGACGAGTTCGCGGATATCGCCTTCGGTCTGCCGCTGTCGCAACACCAGCTCTCCGATCTCGCCGGTTATCCGGCTGATCATCATCTCCGCCATCGCACGGCGCAGCTCGCCGGCCGAGCCGAAATGATGGAGAATATTGGCGTGGGTGCGGTTGATCCGCTTGGCCACCGCCATCAACGTCACCGCCTGCGGCCCCTCCTCGATCAGGATGGCGCGCGCTGCCTCAAGCGCTAGCCGGCGCATCTCGTCGGTAGATAGACGCAAACGTAAATGCGGCATGCAAAGCTTCTCATCGTGGCAGCGGTATGACGAACTGGGCTCCTGCCGGCCACGACTCTGCCGGAACGGGAGCCGCGCTTCCACCCCCATCGGCGGCGCGCATAGCACCATGGGCCGGCCGCGGCCTCGCAGGATTTTCTGTCACCGTTACAAGCCGGGCTTGGCATCATATGTTACCCTCGGCACAGGGTATATGGCCGCCCCCCAATGGCGATGCTCAGGCCGCCATCGCATCCTCTCGATCATATCCGACGGCCGCTGCCGGCCGCTCCCGTCCGACGGCACCGGCAGCGCGACTATATTCGACGCAGGTCTCCACCGAATCGCGCGCGCGGCAGGGTGCCATGCTGCCCACCCCGCTGGGCGTGAAGCCCAGTTTGCGGAGAACCCGTGCCGCAGCGGGATTGTGGACGAAGTGCCGGGCGAACAGGCGCTGAAGGCGCAGCCCCTTGTCGGCCAGTTCGATGACGGCCCGCCCCGCCTCGGTAGCGAAGCCGAGGCCCCAGTAGGACCGCGCTATCCAGTAGCCGAGTTCGATGCCCACATCGCGCTGCTCGAGCCCGATGCCGCCAACGAGGCGCGGCGCACCATGCGTCCGTGAAAAGATAAGGAAGTTCGGCAGGCGTCCATGATCGGCAGCGAGATAGGACTCGGCATCTTCGATCCGATAGGGCCAGGGTGCGCGGGCGAGCTTGCCGACGATCGCATAATCGCTGATCGCGGCCGCCAGTGCGGGCGCATCTTCCTTCCAGCCAGGACGCAGCAGCAGCCGCTGAGTACGAGCGAACATTGGTAATCTCCCTCTCCGCCGTCCCGAAACGCCATTGAACCCAAAAGGTTACAGGGCAGCGACAATGTTATGAGGGAGACACGAAAAAGGGAGCCGGTGCTACCGTCTCCCCTCGCGATCCGGCTTGCCGGATCATCGGGTCGCCCTCTGGACGACCCGGATATGGGCTCGCCCGTTACTCGGCCGCTTCGGCCATCGCATCGACGCTCACATATTTGCGGCCAAGCTTGCCGCTGTGGAAGGCGACGCGGCCTTCGCTGAGCGCGAACAGGGTGTGATCCTTGCCCATGCCGACATTGCGGCCAGGATAGACCTTGGTGCCGCGCTGGCGGATGATGATGTTGCCACCGATCACGATTTCGCCACCGAACTTCTTGACGCCGAGGCGCCGGCCGGCCGAATCGCGACCGTTGCGCGAAGAGCCGCCTGCTTTCTTATGTGCCATCTCAAACTACTCCGTTGGCTCTATCGATCAGGCTTCGGCAGCCACGGGCGCATCCGCCTTGGCCTTAGCCGGAGCCTTCTTCGCCTTGGTCTCGCCGCCGATCGACAGGATCTTGAGGATCGTGTGCTGCTGACGGTGGCCGTTGCGGCGACGATAATTGTGACGACGACGCTTCTTGAAGACGATGACCTTCTCGCCCTTCGCCTGCGCGATAATCTCGGCCGAGACGGTAAGGCCCGCCACGTCCTTCAGCTCGGCACCTTCGCCAGCGAGCAGGACGTCGCCCAGCGACACTGTCGAACCTGCATCGCCGTCGATCTTCTCGACGACGATCTTGTCTCCTGCGGCAACGCGATACTGCTTGCCGCCCGTGCGCACGATAGCGAACATGGCCCTCATCACTTCTTCAAATCAGTTAGCGCAAGCGCAATGGCACGCGGCCATTTACCCCCGCACGGGAAAGCGGTCCGCTAAAGACTGAGTCCCGGAATGTCAACCACGCAGAGGGGTTTCGCGGGAAACTTCCCTGCGCGCACGACCGGGGCCGGCACTGCCCGCGAACTGAATGCGCCGATATGGACCATATAGCAGGGAAGACAGCCTAAGCTGGAACTTCTCGACGTTCGATACGCCCGACGAATGCACCCGATCATCCGATCGAGCCGGCCATACACGCAGGATTCTCGTTCTAGGCCGGCGGCGGTTTGGCTTGATCTTTCCTAGATGTCGCCGGGGGTAAGAGCTCCCCGATGGCACTCACATCAGTGCCGATGCTCGCGCCGCAGCCGATACCGCCCATCGACATAACTGTCGAACAGCCCGGCGATCGCAGGGTGGTCGATCATCTCGTCGCTGTCGTCACGGACCAGATTCTGCTGGCTGACATAGGCGATATAGTTGCTGTCACTGTTCTCGGCGAACAGATGGTAGAAGGGCTGCTCCTTCGACGGACGAATATCCTCGGGGATCGCCTCATACCATTCCTCGGTGTTGGCGAAGACCGGATCGACGTCGAAGATCACGCCGCGGAACTCGAACAGGCGGTGCCGCACGACATCGCCGATCGCGAAGCGGGCATGCGCTACCGACGGCGTACTGATCCCCTTGTGCGGAGCGCCAACGACGGTGGGAACGGACAGGTTTTTTTCAATCACCTTTCCAATGTAGGGAAGTCTCACCCACTTGCAAGCAGGCGCTTGGCAAGTGCCGATCCATCCGCTAATGCCCCGCCCCTATCGACTGGCGGACGGCTCCACGGCCTCCCGCTTGCTCCTCTGCGGAGAGGTGCCGGAGTGGTCGATCGGGGCGGTCTCGAAAACCGTTGTGCCCGCAAGGGTACCGTGGGTTCGAATCCCACCCTCTCCGCCAGGAACCCCTCCGCAGGGGTCCGCAGAAGTCCACCGATATCGACCTTTTCCCTCTGATAACTGAAATTCGCTCTGGAGGAATTGCCGTTGGCAAAGCCGGAGCTCTCGCTCGGCGGATTTCTGTCAGATATCCCGCTTTGCTACATGGATGGCGCGAAGCGGCTCACCCTTCGGCTGACGCGGTGCTCACGAGGAGTGTTCCTTCAGTGTTGCCGCGAAACAGGTCAACAAATGCCTCGGGCAGTCGTTCGAATCCCTTCCGCAAATCAATGCGACACATGATGTCGCCGCGCTCGATCCACAGGCGAAGTGCGGTGTACGCCTCGTCATATCGCGCGGCAAAGTCACCGACGACAAAGCCCTGCATCAGGATGCGGCCGTAGACCAGTTTCATCATGTCGCGCGGGCCGGGCGCAGGCTGTCCTGTGTCATAAGCCGAAATCTGGCCGCACAGAACGATGCGGCCATGCACAGCCATGGCATCCACAGCCGCCTGCAAGACAACGCCTCCCACATTGTCGAAGAAGAGATTCACGCGCTCGGGACAGAGTTCCGCAATCCGGGCGGCCAGATCCTCTTCCTTATAGTCAATCGTCGCATCCACCCGGGCAACATCGCGGAGCCATGTGCATTTATCGGGCCCGCCGGCGATGGCGACGACCCGGCAGCCCCGGATCCGCGCGATCTGGCAGGCGACCGCACCGACCGAACCCGCGGCGCCCGAGATGAGGACGGTATCACCCGCCGCCGCCCGCCCCACGTCGATCATGCCGAAAAAAGCGGTCAGGCTGTTGGGCGAATAGGGGCCGAGCGCGTCGGCGAGCGTGAGCCCGTCGGGTATCGCGACGATCGGCACGGCCGCCCGATCCGGCGTCAGCACCGCATAGTCCTGCCAGGGCGACACCGCCGTGATCAGATCCCCGGCGCTGAAATGCGGATGGCACGAGGCGATCACCTCTGCACCTGCCATGCCCGCCACCGGCTGGCCGATGCCGATCGCGCTTCGATAGCTGTTGCCCGGCTGGTTAAGCCAGTTCCGGATCGTCGGCGCGCAGGAGAAGAGGTGGTTGCGCACCAACACCTCGCCTTCCGCCAGCACCTGCGGCACGAACGGTTCCTCGCGATATGCGAAATCTGAAATCGACACGCGCCCCTGCGGCCGCCGCGCGAGCAGCCAGGCGCGATTGACGGTCATGGCTGGAACCGCGCGCCTCGCGCGGCGAGATCGACGAGCAGATCGGCAGGACGGAAGGCAGCGCCATGGCTGGCTTCCAGATCGCGCAATCCGGCGACAACTCGATCGAGGCCGACGGCGCCCGCCCAGAACATCGGCCCGCCGGTATAGACCGGCCAGTTATAGCCGAGCACGGCTGCGACATCGATATCGGACGCGCGCAGCGCGATGCCCTCCTCCAATATCCGCGCGCCTTCGTTGACGACGGGATACAGCAGGCGCGCAAGCAGCGCGTCCGCGCCCAGCGTCGGGGCCTGTGTGACACCCCTGGCCTGCGCGACATCGCCGATGATCCGGTCTGCCAGCGGGGAAGGCGTCGGCCGGCGGGCCGCGTCATAGTCGTAATAGCCGCCATTCTGCTTCTGCCCGAGCCGGCCGGCGGCGACGAGATCGCCCATCGCCGTGCGCTCATTGCCCTCGCGGCCGACCACGTCGAGCCCGACCAGATCCATCATTTGGAAATGACCCATGGCGAAGCCGTAGTCGAACAGAACGCGATCGATCGTGGCGATCGGCGTGCCTTCGAGCGCAAGCGCGTCGGCCTGCGCACCACGCGGTGCGAGCAGCCGGTTGGCGATGAAGCCGGGGCAGGTGCGGCTCAGCACCGGCACCTTGCCGATCCGCCGCGCGAGCGCCATTGCCGTCGCGATCACCGGCTTCGCGGTCTGCGTCCCGCGCACCACTTCGAGCAGCCGCATGACATTGGCGGGCGAGAAGAAATGCAGGCCGACCACCCGTCCGGGATTGCCTGTCGCCGCGGCGATGGCGTCGAGATCGAGGAACGACGTGTTGGAGGCAAGGATCGCTTCCGGACGGACGATTCGGTCGAGCCGGGCGAAGATGTCCCGTTTGACCTCGAGGCTCTCGAATACCGCTTCGATCACGAGATCGGCAGCCGCCACCGATCCGATGTCGATCGTGGGCGTGAGCAGCCGAAGTCGCTCATCGACCTGATCCCGAGTCAGCCGGCCCTTCTTCGCGCTCGTCTCGTAGACGCGGCGGATATTGCCGACGCCCCGATCGAGCGCGGCGGTGCTGGTTTCGACCAAAGTTACCGGCAGGCCCGCATTGAGGAAATTGATGGCGATGCCGCTGCCCATCGTGCCTGCGCCGATGATCCCGACCGTGCAAATGTCGATCGGCCGGATATCGGCACGGATATCGGGCACGCGTACCGTCTCGCGTTCGGCGAAGAAATTATAGCGCAGCGCCTCCGATTCGGTGCTGGCCACCAGCGTGTCGAACGCCGCTTGCTCGCGCGCCATGCCGTCTTCGAACGGCAGGGCAGCGGCGGCCTCGACCAGCGAGACGATCGCCTCCGGGGCTTTGAGGCCGCGAAAGCGCTGGGCGTTCGTCTTGCGAAATTCGGCGAACAGCTCAGGCCGCGCCTCCACGCCGGTTCGGTCGCGGATGCGCGGGCGAGGCGCGCCCTTGCGGATCACGTCCTGTGCGAATGCGATCGCCGCTGCGCGCAGCGCCTGATCGGGCACGACCGCATCGACCAGGGCGAGGTCGAGTGCTTCGGGTGCGCGCACATGGCGGCCCGAGGTCAGGATGTCGAGCGCAGCCGCCGCCCCCGCGAGGCGGGGAACGCGTTGCGTGCCGCCGGCCCCCGGCAATATGCCCAGGGTCACCTCGGGCAGGCCGACCCGTGCCGATTGCGTCGCGATCCGATAGTGGCAGACCAACGCAAATTCGAAGCCGCCGCCTAGCGCGGTGCCGTGGATCGCGGCGATCACCGGCTTCGGCCCGTCCTCGATCAGGTCGAACAGGTCGAAGAAGGTCGGCAACGCCGCCGGCTTGCCGAGCTCGCCGATATCCGCACCGGCGATGAAGGTGCGGCCAGCGCAGATCAGCACGACGGCCTGCGCGTCGGGAGCCGCGAACGCCTCCTCCAGGCGATCGAACAAGGCGCGGCGGAGCGCCGCACCGAGTGCATTGACCGGAGGATTGTCGATGGTGACGACGGCGACGCCATCTTCGATCGCCAGCGTGGCTAATGCGGTCATGCTGTCTTAGACCCTTGTGCGCTTTGCAGGACGTCTTCGGCGGCGCGCGCAGCCATCGCCTTCTTGTCGATCTTGCCGGTGGCGGTCAGCGCCATCGCATCGACCAGCACCAGATGTTCGGGCCATTTCTTGCGGCTCAATCCCTGCCCCGCCAGATGATCGAGCAAGACCGGCAGATCGACCTCGCCGGCGCCGGGGCGGACGCGGCAGACCGCGCAGGCCTGCTCTCCGAGCTTGCGTTCGGGCACCGCGACCACCGCGACTTCGGCGATGGCCGGATGGCGCAGCAAAGCCGCCTCGATCTCGGCCGGATCGATGTTGAAGCCACCGCGAATGATCTGGTCCTTGATCCGCCCGACGACCCGGACGAAGCCGCCCTGATCGCGGATGATCTCGTCGCCGGTCAGGTAGAAGCCGTCCGGCGTCATGCGTTCCTGGCCCGCCCCGAGACCGTCGGCATAGCCCAGGAATAGCGACGGCCCGCGTACGCCGGCCTGCCCGCGGGTGCCGCGCGGCTGCATCCGCAATTCATCGTCGAACGCTTCCTCCTCGGTTCCGGGGAAGGGGATGCCATCGAAGTGCTGGCGCCGTTGGAGCGGGTGGCCGGGATGGTTGGAACTATGCCCCATGCATTCGGACATGCCGAACATCCGCAGCACCTTGAGCCCGAGCAGGGCGTCGGCATCGGCGATCAGCTCCGGCGTCATCGCGCTGCCGCCGACCGCCATCGCGCGCAGCGGCAGCGTGCCGCTCCACTCGCCCAGCCGGACGGCCTCGATCATCGTGAACAGGTGCGTCGGCACCGCGATCGCCCAACCGCATCGATACCGCTCGGCGCGTGCGAGGGCCGCGGCGGGGACCCAGGGATCGATCAGCACCAGCGGATAGCCGAGCGAGAGCGCGAAATGCGCGGTGAAGGTGAAGCCTGGCGCGCTATCCATCGGTACGATGCCCAGGATCGCGTCACCGGGCTGGAGCCCCGCGATCGTCGCGCAGGCTCGCGTCGCATAATTCAGCGCGCCCGGCCCGTGCATCACGCCTTTGGGCACGCCGGTGGTGCCCGACGTGAAGCCGATCAGTGCGGTAGCCCTGTTGCGGGGATCGGAGGAGCGCGGCATCGCTGTCGGCCCCGCGATGGTGAGATCGCCGCTTGCGTCGGCATCGATCCGCGCGGCATGGCCCAACCGCGCCTCCAGCACCGCCACATCGCCGGCGCTGAGCTTGGGCGAGAATGGGCAGAACACCGCGCCGACGGCTGAAATGGCGAGCGCGGCTGCCAGGGTCTCCGCGGTCTTGTGGGCGGCGACCAATATCCGGTCGCCTGCACCGATCTCGAGCGCCCGCAGCCGATCGGCGATATCGTGCGCTATCGCGTGCAGCGTGCCGCGTGACCAGAGTTGGTCGGCACAATCGACGACTGCCAGCGCGTCGGGATCTGCGGAGGCCAGCCCATCGAACTGGGGCCAGAGGCGGGTATCGTCCCAGGCCAGGTCGGTCGTGGTGGAGCTCTCAGGCAAGCGATTGCCCTCCGTCGACCAGGAAGGTCTGGCCGGTGATGAAACTGCCAGCCTCCGAGGCTAGCAGCGCCAGCGTACCGGCCACTTCGCCGGGGCGGCCAAAGCGACCGAGCAATATGCCGGCGCGGGTTTTTTCCTGGACGGCAGCATCGAGCGTTTCGGTCATCCCGGTTTCGATCGATCCCGGCGCGATCGCGTTGACGCGGACGCCGTGCCCGGCCCATTGCGCGGCAAGGTCGCTGGTCAGGTGAACGATCGCCGCCTTGCTCGTCGTGTAGGGCACGACCTGCCCCGCCTCGGGCCGATAGGACAGATAGGCCCCCACCGAGGCGATGTTGACGATCGCCCCGCCACCCGCCTCGATCATGTGCCGCGCCGCGTGGCGGCAGGCCAGGAACGTGCCGGTAAGGTTGACGTCGATCACCTTGCGCCAGCCCTTGAGCGGGATGTCCTGCGGCAAGCCCCACCAGGAGGCGCCGGCATTGTTGACGAGGATGTCGATGCCGCCGAGCCGCTCGACCGTAGCGGCGACCGTCCGTTCGACCGAATCCTCGTCGGTGATGTCGCAGGACAGGCCGATCGCCCGTGTGCCGAAGCGTTCGGAGACCGATGCCGCGGTCGCGGCACAATCGGCCTCATGGCGCGAGGCGAGCGCGATGGCACAGCCGAGATCGGCGAGGGTCACCGCGATCGTCTCGGCCAGCGCGCCACGGCCGCCGGTGATCAGCGCCTTTTTGCCGTCGAGCCGAAAAAGACGGCCGGTAAAGCCTGCGGTTTCGTCAGCCATGATCGCATCCTTGGGCAGGGTAATCGGTCAGATACTGATTATATGCCATGGTCTGTTCCATACCGATCCTCCCAGGGGGAGTGGCAGCGCAAAGCGCTGACGGAGGGGAGGACGGCGTACGCCTCGGAGGAAGAGGAGCAGGTGAGCCCTCAAGCTGCAGCTGGTCGCCGCCCGCCCCTCCGCCGCCTTGGGCGACACCTCTCCCTAGCGGGGGAGGATAGATGAACGTCTTCGCCCACGAGCCTTATCTTGGCGTCTGTGGGCAATGGCCGACGAGACAAAGCAAAGGCGCTCCGCTCGTTCACGCGCTTCCCCCGCTTCCCGGCATCAGCAGATCGACTTCCTCGGTAATGAGGACGATCCGCTTGCCGCCCATGCCCTTGGTCTGCCGCGTCGCCGCCGCCCATTCGGGCGAGGCGAACGCGGTATCGAGCGCCTTTTGATCGGCGAAGGTCAGCACGGCATGGCCGTCCCAGGCGGGTTCATCGGGATTGTCATAATCCCGCGTCACCACGCCATGCCGATAGGCGATCAGCCCCGGCAGCACCCGGGCCGCGTCGGCATGCGGACCGCGCCACCAGGTCGTGAACCGATCCTGGTCCCAGTCCGATGGCCGGCGCGCCAGGACGACGAAGCTGACCGCCATCGATCAGTTGCCAGTCCAGACCGGCTTGCGCTTTTCGAGGAAGGCGCTGACGCCCTCCTTGGCATCGGCCGAGTGATGGACGACGTTGCAGGTCATCGTTTCCAGCGTGATCAGCGAATTGGTGTCCGCATCCATACCGCGATTGAGCGCCATCTTCGTCATCCACATGCAGAACGGGCTCTTGTCGATCAGCGGCGCGCAGAAATCGGCGATCAGCTTGTCGAATTCAGCCGCGGGCGCGGACGCGTTGCACAGGCCCCATTCGACGGTCTCGTCGCCCGACAGCAGCTTGCCGGTGAGCATCAGCTCCTTGGACTTGCGCATGCCGATGTAGCGCGGCAGGCGATAGATCGGGCCGGCACCGCCGAACAAGGCGCGGCGGATGTGGAAATCGCCGATCTTCGCCTCGGACGCGGCGAGCGCGAAATCGCACGAGATCATCAGTTCGAAGCCGCCGGCGACGGCATAGCCCTCGACCGCCGCGATCGTCGGTTTGCTCATATTGTAGATCTTGTCGTAGGTGCGCGCCGAATCGATCGCCAGCTGCAGCGAAACCGTCGATTCGTGCAGGACCGGGCCGACCAGCTGGTCGAGATCCGCGCCCGAGCAGAAGGTGTTGCCCCGACCGCGGAACACGACGGCCAGCGCCTTCTTGTCGGCCGCCGCGCGATCCACTGCGACTTCGAGCTCGCGCAGCAGTTGCGGGCTGACGCAGTTGCGCTTGTGCGGGCGGTTCAGCCAGATGGTGCAGATGCCGTCATCGGCCAGTTCATACTGAATGACGTCCTGTTCAAGTTCCATGTTGAGTCTCCTTTTTTCACATCGGATGGGCGCGCAGATGGACAGCCGACCTGCGCAAAATCTGTCACGCGGCACCGCTTTCGTCCGGAGGCGCCAGCATCGCGCCGACCGCCATCCAGGCAGCGATGCCCGCCGACGGCACCGCACATAGCACCGCCTCGGCAATCTCCTCGTCGGTGGCGCCCGCCAATCGAGCGCCACGGACATGGGTGACGGCCATCGGGCTGTAGCCGGCGGCCAATATGGTGAGCAGCAGCAGCTCGCCATATTTGGGCGACAGCGGATTGGCGTCGATGCTGCCGCGCCGCATCAGATAATAAGCGTCCGCAGCCGCGGGATTGAGGCGCAGCAATTGCGCAAGCGGGGCGGGGATCGTTCCGAAATACGCGGCGAAGTTGGCGACGGCTTCTCCCGCAGCCGCAGTCGGCAGCGGCTGGGGTGCCGGTGCGTCGATCGCCGCGAACGACGCCGCGATGACCTCGGCAAAGTCGAGCGCCGCCGCTTCGCCGCGCAAGCTGGCCAGCACGATCAATCCCGCAGTGGCTTCGACCGAAGTCAGGCCCAGTCCCACGCCCCGCGCCAGTTCGCGCCGGGCAAGGCAGAGATGGCGGCGGTCTATGGCCGCAACCGCGGCGAACAGCGCCTTGAACTTCGCCGGCACCGCCCCGTCGGTGTCGATCACCGAACGGAATGCGGCGAAACCCGCGAGGGTGTAGGGTGCATGCCCCCTGAGCAGCGGGACGTCCATCAACGGGCTTGTCGGCATTGGTCTCTCCTGCATGAAAGCATGTCGACCGACTGGTCGGGCGTCAATCGGAAATATTCGCACTGACCTATCTGACAGCCGACCGCGTGGTCGGGCATTTTCCATTGACAGCCGACCAGTCGGTCGATTACCAGTTTTTCCCGACCGACTGGTCGAACGAGCCCACCTCGACGGGAGCTGTCTCACGACGGCCTCGTTGGCCAGGCTGTTAGGGGAGCGAAATGGATTTTGAACAATCGGCACGATCGCGGGAGTGGATGGAGCGCGTACGCACCTTCATCGACGATCATATCGTTCCGGCCGTTCCGGTCTATCACCAGCAACTCGCCCAGATCGATCGCTGGGCCGAGATCCCGCCGATATTCGACGAGCTGAAGTCCAAGGCGCGGGCGGAGGGCCTGTGGAACATCTTCATGCCGCCGTCCCCGCATGATGACGAATATTTCACCAGCGTCGGACTGAGCAACGTCGAATATGCGCCGATAGCCGAGCTGATGGGGCGCATCTCCTTCGCGTCCGAAGTGTTCAACTGCATGGCGCCCGACACGGGCAATTTCGAAGTGCTGCACCGCTATGGCACGCCGGATCAGAAGCAGCGCTTCATGATTCCGCTGCGGGATGGCGAGACTCGCTCCGCTTTCCTGATGACCGAGCCAGCGGTCGCGTCATCGGATGCGCGCAACATTCAGACCGAGATTCGCCGCGACGGCGACGACTATGTGATCAACGGCCGCAAATGGTGGTCGTCGGGTGCCGGCCATCCACGCTGCGCCTTCTTCATCGTGATGGGCAAGACCGACCCGGACGCGCCGGCATATTCACAGCAGTCGATGATCCTCGTGCCGCGCGATACGCCTGGCATCACGCTGATCCGCCACTTGCCGGTGTTCGGCTACGATCACGCCCCGCATGGGCATTTCGAGGTGGACCTCGCAAATGTCCGGGTGCCGGCCGCAAATCTGCTGCTTGGCGAAGGCCGTGGCTTCGAGATCGCCCAAGGCCGGCTCGGGCCGGGCCGTATCCACCACACGATGCGCAACATCGCGACGATGGAGGTCGCGCTCGAAAAGACGTGCCGCCGCCTGCTGACGCGACACGCGTTCGGAAAGCCCATCGCCGAGCATTCGGTGTGGGAGGAGCGGATCGCCCGTGCGCGCTGCGAGATCGAGATGGCGCGGCTGCTGTGCCTCAAGGCCGCGCACAGCATGGATACGGTGGGCAACAAGGCCGCGCGCGCCGAAATCGCGATGATCAAGATCGCTGCACCCAAAATCGCGCAGCGGATCGTCGACGAAGCCATTCAGGCGCATGGCGGCGGCGGAGTGTCCGACGATTTCGGGCTTGCCGAACTCTATGCCAACACCCGCATCGTGCGGCTGACCGACGGCGCCGACGAGGTGCATGAGCGCCAGCTGGCGCACATCGAACTCGGTAAATATCGGGGGCCGCGCGCATGAGCGCTCCGCAGCCCGCATCCTATATCGGCGGCACGTCGACCGTCGCCGCCGGCGCCCGGTTCGATGAGCGAAGGCTCGCACAATATCTCGATGGCGCGGTGAAGGGCTTTGCAGGCCCGCTGGCGGTCGAGCAGTTCGAAGGCGGCCAATCGAACCCGACCTATTTGCTGATCACGCCCGACGCCAAATATGTGCTGCGCCGCAAGCCGGCCGGCGTGCTGCTCAAATCGGCCCATGCCGTCGATCGCGAATATCGCGTCACCCGCGCCTTGTTCGAGGCCGGTCTGCCGGTGCCGGAGCCGCTGGTGCTGTGCGAGGACGAGGATGTCATCGGCACGATGTTCTATGTGATGCGCCACGTGGAGGGGCGCATCTTCTGGAACGCGATGATGCCCGATCTCACGCGCGAGCAGCGGGCGGCCGTCTATGATTCGGCCAATGAGACGCTCGCCCGGCTCCATCTCGTCGATTATGAGCGGCTCGGGCTTGGCGACTATGGCCGCCCCGGCGATTATTTCGCGCGCCAGGTATCGCGCTGGTCGCGACAATATGCGGCTTCGCGAACGCACGACTTGCCGGAGATGGACCGGCTGATCGAATGGCTACCCGGCGCGATTCCCGAGGAAAAGGGATTATCAAGCCTCGTCCACGGCGACTACTCGTTCCATAATCTGCTAATCCATCCGACCGAGCCACGCGTCGTGGCCGCCCTCGATTGGGAACTGTCGACGATCGGCCACCCGCTCGGCGACCTGACATATCATATGATGGAATGGTTCCGCCCTGAGGGGGTGGATGTGCGCGGCACATTGCTGGGCAAGGATCTCGGTGCCCTCGGCATCCCAACGGCTGAGGATTATGCGATGCGCTATCGCGACCGAACCGGCTTCGATGTCGATCCGATGTTGCCTTTCTATCGCGCATTCAATTTGTTCCGGGTGGCCGCGATCCTGCAGGGCATCGCCGGCCGCGCTCGGGACGGTGTCCAAACGGCCGCGAACGCATCCGACATCGTCACCCGTATCGAGCCATTGGCCAAGGCGGCGTGGGCGCAAGCCCGGCGCGCGGGCGCCTCGTAAGCAAGCTTAGGACCATCACCGACCCTGAGCTCAAAATCAAAGCCGGCTCAGCGTCCATCCAGGGGAGAGGGAAATGAAGCGCCTATCACATGACATTCCGCTGACGCGACTGCTGCTGGCGAGCAGTGCGATTATCTGCCTGGCTTATCCGGCTGCGGCCTGGAGCGCCGAGGCTGATCAGCAAGCCGAGGCACCTACCGATGCCGCGGAATCATCCGGCACGCAATCCGCTACCGATATCGTGGTGACAGCGCGTCGCCGCACCGAGCGGCTGATCGATGTCCCGGTTGCCGCAAACGTCATCGGCGCGCAGGACATCCGCCAGTATAACATGACGTCCATCGCCAACATCAAGATTCTGGCGCCGCAGATTTCGCTGGACCGCGGCTTCACAGGATCGGGCACGTCGATCACCATGCGCGGCGTCAGTTCGGCGAGCCTCGATGCCGGGGTCGAGCAGTCAGTTCTCCTGGATTTCGACGGTATGGCGATCAGCCGCGGCCGCATCCTCAACGACGCATTGTTCGACATTGAGACGGTCGATGTCCTCAAGGGGCCGCAAGCGCTGTTCTTCGGCAAGAATTCGCCTGGCGGCGTGGTTTCGGTCAAATCCGCCGATCCGACGTCGGAATTGTCCGGTTATCTGCGCGGCGGTTATGAGTTCACCGCCGACACGGCCTCGCTGGATGGTGCGATCGCCGGGCCGCTCACCGAAAATCTGGGCGCGCGGGTCGCCCTGTTCGCGAGCCAAAGCCAGGGCTATATCCGCAACCAGAACAACGGTGTGGTCGACCTGCTGCGCAGCGGCGCCACCGGCAGCGTGTTCGTGCCCGCTGCGCAGCACAAGCTTGGCGCCGAGAAGAAGCTGGCCGGCAGGTTGACGCTCAAATATGAAGCCGGCGATTTCGATGCCACCTTCAAGATGCTCTACAGCCATTACGAAGGCCAGAGTCTGCAGAGCTTCGACGAGGTCATGGGCTGCCCCGCGTCCCGGGCACGTCCCGGCACGAGCACCGGCCTGCTCGATCCGACCGGCGACTGCAAACTCGACAATCGATCCTCGCAGGGGTGGCTGTCGCCCACCATCATCAATCTGTGGCCGCAGGTGAAGAGCCACGACAACGGGCAGCCTTTTTCGAGCAACGATACCGCGATGCCGACACTCTCCCTCAATTACGAGGTCGGGAAGATCAAGCTGACATCGGTTACCGGCTATTATGACTATGATTATGTGAGCCAGGGCAATGCCGACGGCACAGCCTATTCGCAGTTCTGGTCCTACAGCAACGAGAAGAACAAGAGCTTCTACGAAGAGGTCCGCGTCGTCTCCTCGTTCGACGGCATGTTCAATTTCGCGGCGGGCGGCCATTATGAACGCAACCGGCGCACCTTGTTTGTCGGCGGCGCCAATGGGGCGATGCTGCCGGACGCAACGAGCGGCAAATTCCACACCTATGACAACGAGCAGCATAACAAGAGCAGCGCCTACTCGGCGTTCGGCCAGCTCATCTTCAAATTCTCGGATGCGCTCGAGCTTGCGGGTGGTGGACGTTACACCAAGCAAAGGAACAGTCTGAGGAGCTTCACGACTTTCGTGAACTCGAACGCTGTGGGGCAGCTCCCTATCGGCACCGTCATCCGGGGTCGCAAGAGCGAGGACAATTTCTCGCCCGAAGCAACCGTGACCTGGCATCCCGCCCACGACGTGATGATCTATGGCGCCTACAAGACCGGCTACCTAGCCGGCGGGTTCTCCAATCCGGGCATCCTCGCTGCGACCGCCACCAAGGATACGTTGAGTTTCAGCGCGGAAAAGGTGCGCGGTTTCGAGATCGGCACCAAGGCGTCGCTCCTCAACAACCGACTCACCGCCACCCTCACCGGCTTCCGGTACAAATATAAGGGCCTGCCGCTGACGTCGCTGCTGGTGCTGCCGAACGGTTCGCCGGTGTTCGTCACCCAGAATGCCGCGAGCACGTTGACCCAGGGCGTCGAATTCGAAGCAAGCTATCGCCCGGCCAGGGGGACGACTTTACGCACATCGGCATCCTATAACGACGCTCAATTCGAACGCTTCCCGATCGCCCAATGCTATGCCGGACAGACGGTCGCGACCGGATGTATTCCGGCCGTGGCGGCGACCCCAACCACCACAGCGGTCCCCGCTCATCAGGATCTGTCCGGAAAATCCGTCTATCGCTCGCCAGATTGGGTGTTCACGGCGGGAATCGTGCAGGAATTCGATCTCACGTCGGAGTTCAGGATGACCGTGAATGCCGATATTCGTCACACGTCGGGCTATTATAGCGGGCTCAACCTCAACCCGGTGTCGTTCCAGAAGGGCTTCACGACCGTCAACGCCGGCGCGCGGATCACAACCGTGGACGACCGTTGGGCCATCTCGCTGATCGGCCGTAACCTGACCAACCGGCGCTATGCGACGCTGGGCGTCGATAAGCCCGGCGGCATTGGCGAGGTCTTCACCGTCGCGGGTGAACCCCGCGCCGTCGTTCTCCAGGGGGAGATGAAGTTCTAGCTGCCGATACCCCCTCCTCTTTCGAGGGGAGGGGCACGACTCCAGGCCAGGCCAGGAACGGACGGAATGGACGAAGACACCATCGATTGCGATCTGCTTGTCATCGGTGCCGGCATGGCGGGCCTGTCGGCGGCGGGCTGGGCCGCCGAGCGGGGCGCGAAAGCCATCGTTGTCGAACGAGCGCCGGCGATCGGCGGATCGGCGGTGCTTTCCGGCGGGGTGTTGTGGACCGCATCATCGCGCGGGAAGATGGCGCTCTATGCCGGTGGCGACCCGGTGCTCGGCGACGTCCTGTTCGATACCTATCCCGATGCGATCGCCTGGCTCAGGCGTCGCGAGGTGGCCATTTCGCCGCGCATGGGCGTCCTCCACGGCTATGGCTACCAGATCGACATCGTCGAACATGTGCGCGGTTGCGCGTCGCTGGTCGAAGCGGCGGGGGGTCATGTAATCCTGGGCACGACCAGCGATACGCTCATCAAGGACGATGCGGGCGCGGTGATCGGCGCCCGCACGCGTCACGCCGATGGTGATGTGACAGTGCGGGCGCGCTCGACGATCCTGGCCACTGGCGGCTTCCAGGCATCGCCCGAGCTGCGCGCGCGCTATATCCATCCACACGCGCGTGACATGCGGCTGCGGTCGAACCCGTTTAGCGATGGACAGGGGCTACGACTTGGCGAGGCCGCGGGCGGCGAGATTGCCGCTACCAACCCCGGCTTTTACGGCCACCTGGTCAGTGAATCGACGGAATGGGGAGAGGAACGCCTCTATGTCATGCTGTCGCAATATCACAGCGAGCAGGCGCTGTTGCTCAACGAGCAGGGTCTGCGCTTTTGCGACGAGACCTTCGGCGACCATGCCAACAGCTATGCAACGCTGATTCAGCGCAACGCCCGGGCCCTGTGCATATGGGACGCGCGCGTGCACGAGCAATATGCGACCCAGCCGATCGTCGCGACGGGGGTGCCAGTCGACAAGATGCAGGCGGCG
This sequence comes from Rhizorhabdus sp. P4_G6, assembly GCF_056401045.1. Classification (NCBI taxonomy): domain Bacteria; kingdom Pseudomonadati; phylum Pseudomonadota; class Alphaproteobacteria; order Sphingomonadales; family Rhizorhabdaceae; genus Rhizorhabdus; species Rhizorhabdus sp. P4_G6. The sequence continues at coordinate 190,097 of NZ_JBFUKC010000005.1, forward strand.
CTCGAACTGGGCGGCAAGGGGATCGTCGCCTCGACCCTCGCGGAGATTGCCGCCTTTGCAACGGAGCAGGGCTTTGACGGCGGCCAGGTCGAGCGCTCTGTCGCTGCCTTCAACGAGGCTGCCCGCCAGGGATGGGAAACGCTCGATCCCCCGCGCATGGATGCGTGCGAGCCGCTTGACCGCGCTCCTTTTTATGCGCTGGTCGTGCATCCCGCGATCACCTTCACCTTCGGCGGGCTGACGATCGATACGCGGGCGCGGGTGCTCGATCGAACCGGAAGGCCCGTCCCGGGGCTGCTGGCGGCCGGCAGCGACGCGGGCGGCGCCTTCGGCACCGGCTATGCCGGGGGGTTAGCGCTGGCCATGACGTTCGGGATCACCGCCGCGCGCACCGCCGGCTGGAACTGAAGGGCGATCCGATGAACATCCCGTCTCAAGCGCCAGGCCAGCACGCCGCTTCGGATGACACGTCCGTGCGCAAGAACGCCTTGTTCGCACTCTTCCTGGTGTCGACCTTCAATTATATCGACCGCACCATCCTTTCGATCTTGCAGATCCCGATCAAGACGGAACTTGGCCTGTCGGACGCGCAGATGGGGGCCCTGACCGGCCTGTCCTTCGCTCTGTTCTACGCGACTTTGTCGCTGCCGGTTGCCCGGCTCGCCGATCGCATGAGCCGGCGGTTTCTGGTCGCAGCCTCTCTCGCCATCTGGAGTGCGATGACGGGGCTGAGCGGCCTGGCAATCGGCTTCGGCACACTCGTCTTCTTCCGCATCGGCGTCGCGATCGGCGAGTCGGGTAGCGTTCCAGCCAGCGTATCGCTCCTCGCCGACTATTATCCACCCGCGCGCCGCGCCACTGCCATGTCAGCCTGGGGACTGGCGCTGCCGGCGGGAATGATGCTGGGATATAGCGTGACCGGTTGGCTAGCGGCCACGGTCGGTTGGCGGTTGTCGTTCGCAATCATTGGAATGGCAGGGCTCCTGCTTGCTCCCCTCGCACTGGCCTTGATCAAGGAGCCGCCGCGCGGACGCTTCGAGGCGGCTGGAACGCGCACCGAAACCGTGCCGGTACGGGCCGCGCTGACCTTCCTCTGGCAGGAAAAGGCGTTCCGCTACGTCGTACTCGCCACCATGCTGCACGGCTTCTCGCAATATGCGATGATGACCTGGAACGCACCGTTCTTCACGCGTAATCATGGCCTGTCGCTTCAGAACGTGTCGCTGCTGATGGCGATGCTGAGCGGAGCCGGTGGCGCGGTGGGCATGTTTCTAGGAGGCTTTCTCGCCGACCGGCTGGCGGTTCGCGACCAGCGGTGGCGCGTCTGGATAATGGCGCTGGCCGTGGGCACGACCGTGCCGGTGGCGTTGGCGCAATATCTGGTCGCTTCGACAGGCTTGTCGATCGCGATGGCCGCAATCTCTTCGCTGCTGATGATCGCTTATTACGGCCCGGTACTCGCGGTTACCCAGTCGCTCGTCCCCGCCCACATGCGCGCTTTCAGCAACGCGGTGCTGCTGCTGATCTTCAATCTGTTCGGGCTCGGGTTGGGTCCATGGTGCACCGGCATGCTGAGTGATCTGCTGGTTCGGCAGTTCGGGGCGGGCGATAATGGGCTTCGTTATGCGCTGTCGCTGTCGCTGATATCTTCGGTCGTCGGGGCGATGCTGTTCGTCTACGCGGCTCGGCTCTATCGCGCGGCCATGGCGCAGGGGAAAGCCCCGGAAGTTCCCGGCTCTCGCCCGATCCCGACAACGACAGCCCCCGCGAAAGGATAGAAATGATCTCCGATTTTTCTGGCAAGACGGCCGTCATCACCGGTGCCGGGAGCGGCATCGGTGCCGCGCTCGCCCGCCGGGCGGCGGCCGAAGGTATGAACGTCGTGCTCGCCGATATCCGCTTCGAGGATGCGGCCAAGGTAGAGGCGGATCTGGGCGACGGACGGGCGCTGGCCGTAAGAACCGACGTATCCGATGCAGCGAGCGTTGCCAGCCTCGCCGATCTGGCCTGGGACCGCTTCGGCTCGGTCGATTTGCTCTGCAACAATGCCGGCATCGTTCCCGGCGGACGTCACCGCAAGGTTTGGGAATATAGTCTGGGCGACTGGCAATGGTCGCTCGGGGTCAACCTCTACGGCGTTGTGCACGGGATGCGGGCCTTCGTGCCGCGGATGATCGCTGCGGGCCGCCCCGGCCATATCCTCAACACCGCTTCGGTCGCGGGCGTCGTCAGTGGTTCGGGCTCCGCCTGCTACGGGGCGTCCAAGCATGCCGTCGTGCGCGCTACCGAGGCGCTCTATGCCGGGCTCAAGGAGGTGGGCGCCCCAATCGGGGTGACGATGCTTTGCCCTGGACTGGTGGCCACGGGCATCTACGACGCCGAACGCCACCGCCCCGACGCGTTCGCCGATGGCGACGGCCCACTGCAGGAATCCGCCGATCTCGAGGCGATACGCGATGAACTCTATCGCAACGCCACCACGCCCGAGGAAGCCGCCGACATCGCCTTCGCAGCGATCATCGAGAATCGCTTCTACGCCTTCACCACGACGAGCTTCGATCCGGCGATCCGGCAGCGGGCGGATGACATATTGGCGCGCGCCAATCCGAATTTCGAGGATATCGTCGCGATGAGCCGCCGCGACGCCGGGCTCGACCGCAGATGAACCGGTTCGCCGATCGCATTGTCCTGGTAACGGGCGCGGCCTCGGGGATCGGACTTTCGGCGGTGCGGCGCTTCGCGGCCGAGGGAGCACATGTCTATCTCGCCGACCGCGACATCGATCGCCTTGGCGATGCGCTCGCAGCATTGGCACCCGCAGACCCGCATCGCGCCGTGCGGTTCGACGCCACCGATGAGGCGGCATGGGCGATGCTGGCGGATCGCATCGGTGCTGAGGTCGCTCGGCTCGACGTGCTGGTCAACAATGTCGGCAATGCGGTCATGCGATCGATCGCCGATACCAGCCTCGCACAGTGGCGAGAGGCGATGGCGATCAACCTCGACAGCGTCTTTCTCGGCACACGCGCGATGCTGCCGTTGCTTGCGGCATCGGGGCATGGCGCGATCGTCAACATATCGTCGATCCGCGGGATCATCGGCGGGGTGAACGCGGGGTCTTATTGTGCCGCCAAGGGCGGCGTCCGCATGTTCACCAAGGCGACCGCGCTGGAATGCGCCGCGCTCGGCAACGGGATACGCGCCAATTCGCTGCACCCGGGGCTGATCGAGACCCCGCTGGCGGCGGCCTTCTTCGCTGATCCCGGGAAATCCGCGCGCCGGCTCGCCGAAATCCCGCTCGGCCGCGCCGGCCAGGCCGACGAAATCGCCGACGCGATCCTCTTCCTCGCGAGCGACGAATCCCGCTATATGACGGGTGCCGAACTGGTAATCGACGGCGGCTGCGTCGCGCAATGACGCCGTTTCCGCGGCTATTCTCACCGCTCACGGTCGGGCCGGTCACGCTCCGCAACCGCATCGTCATGCTACCGCACGGCACCAGCATGGTCGCAGCGGGAGCGCCCACCGACGATGATATCGCTTATTACGAGAGCCGGGCACGGTCCGGCGCGGGCCTGCTGATCACCGGAGCCGCCGTCATTTCACCCGATAGCGCACGCCGCGGACGCAAGCTGATCGAAACTTATAATGACGATGTGCTGCCGATGCTCGCACGCCGTGCCACTGCGGTGCGCGCGCAGGGCGCCGCGATCGTCGGGCAGATCGTTCATCTGGGGCGCGAGTCGATCGGCATGGAGAGCGATCATCCCCTGATCGCGCCAAGCCCGATCCGTTCGCCACGCGACCTGTTCTCGCCGCACGAAATGGACGAAGCCGATATCCGCCGCGTCATCGTCGACTTTACCCGCTCGGCAAGCAACCTCAAGGCGACCGGCCATGACGGCGTCGAGATTCACGGCGCACATGGCTATCTCGTCGGCCAGTTTCTGTCGCCCGCCACCAACCATCGCGAGGATCGCTGGGGCGGCGATCCCGAGCGGCGGATGCGGTTCCTGTTCGAGCTGATCGACGCCATCCGCAGCGCCTGCGGCGATGCCTTCCTGCTCGGGCTGCGGCTGAGTGCCGATGAGGAACAGGCAGAGGGCCTTGAACTGCCCGATACGCGGCGCATCGCCGAAGCCGTCGCGCGCGGCCATCCGGTCGATTATCTGAGTGTCACTTTGGGCACGCGCGGCGCCTATGTGAAGGACGCGACCCAGCCGGAGGCGACCGCGGCGCGAGCGGCCGGCACGCTGCGCGCCGCATCGGGACTGGTGACGATCGTCGGTCAGCGTTTCACGTCTCCGGCTCTTGCCGAAGCAGCGCTGGCGGCGGAACAGGCTGATGCGATCGGCTTCGCCCGGGCCTTCGTCGCGGATGGCGATTGGGTGGCGAAGGCCGAGCGAAACGAGGCTGGGCGCATCCGCCCGTGTATCGGCCTGAACCAGGATTGCCGCGCTTTCGCGCCCCACTTGCACTGCGCCGTGAACCCGCTCGCGGGGCGCGAGAGCGATCCCGCTTTCGCCCCTGTCATTCCTGCGGCGCGTCCTCGCCGTATCGCGATCGTCGGCGGCGGGCCCGCCGGCATGGAGACCGCCCGGATCGCAGCGCTACGCGGACATCATGTCTCGCTCTACGAAGCCGGCGACGGGCTAGGAGGACAGTTTCTCTATGCGGCGTCGGTGCCTGGACGGACCGGGCTGTTGCGGCTGATCGATCATTTGCAGAGTGAGCTCAGGCGCCTGCCCGTCACCGTCGCGTTCGGTCGCCGGATCAATGGCCCCGCCGATCTTGCCGGCACGGCCGATGCGCTCGTGCTGGCTACCGGCGCGCTGCCCCGGCCGCTCGACTCGGAGCGCCATGGTGCCGGCGTCAGCGCCTGGATCGACATTTTGCGCGACGGCGCCCCTGCGCCTCATGGCACCGGGCATGCGCTGGTGCATGACGATGGCACCGGCTTCTGGTGGACCTATGGCGTCGCCAACGCGCTGGTCGACGCGGGGTGGCGGATTAGCATCTCGACGCCGTCGGCAACGATCGCCAGCGCGATCCCATCGGAAAGCTTGGCGCCGTTGCTGGTGCGGCTGGGCGCGGGCGACGCGCGCTTTCGGCCATTGTCGGAACTGCTCCACGCCGGGGACGGCAAGGCGCACCTGATGTGCTTGGCCAATGGCAGCGAAACGGTGATCGAGGCCGATCTCATCGTGGTGCAGACCGGGCGGGAACCGGCGGGCCCATCCCCGGCCGCCTTCGCGCGCCACATCGAGATCCACCGAATCGGCGATTGCATGGCACCGCGGCGCCTCTCCCACGCGCTGTTCGAGGCGCACCGGCTCGCGGTACGGCTCTAGGCTGAATCGACATTCAGCACCAGAAGCTGAGGGCAGCGAGGCATAGGCTAGCGAGATAGTTTTGCGGGATGCGATCGTACCGTGTGGCGATACGGCGTAGCTGCTTGAGTTTACCGATGGTCCGTTCGATGCGATTGCGCAGCTTGTACTTGACCGGATCGAAGGCTCGTTTGCGGGGCATGCAGACGCGCTGCGGGATGATCGGTTGAGCACCCGTTGTTTCGATGAAGTCGAGTATCGCGT
>NZ_JBFUKC010000006.1:0-193998 GCF_056401045.1 Rhizorhabdus sp. P4_G6
GCCCGAACGGATTGGAGTCGATCCCCGTGCCCGCCACCCACTGCCAGTTGACCGCGTTGCTGCCATAATCGGCGTCGAGCAGCGTGTCCCAGAACCAGCGCTCGCCGCGCCGCCAGTCGAGCAGCAGATGCTTGATGAGGAAGGACGCCGTGATCATCCGCACCCGGTTGTGCATGAAACCGGTCGCCCACAGTTCTCGCATGCCTGCGTCGACGATCGGATAGCCAGTCAGCCCTCTCGTCCAGGCGCGGTAATCGCGATCGGCCGCCACGCCCGTTCTCCACGGAAAGTCGTCATAGGCAGCGCGGCCACTGGCGGCGCCATAATCCGGCAGAATATCGATCACATTGGCGCAGAAGTCGCGCCATCCGAGCTGCCGCAACCAGGGCTCGGCATTCGACCGTGCCTGCCGCGAGGCGCTGTACCAGAGCGTCGCGGGCGAAATTTCGCCGAAATGAAGATGGGGAGAGAGTCGGGAGCTACCCTCCACCGACGGACGATTCCTGTCTTCGTCATAGTCTTCGATGAGAGGAAGGAAGGCGTCCAAGGCGCCACGCGCGCCGTCCTCGCCCGGCGTCCAGCGCCGGAAGCCGGCCGCCCAGTCGGGCTCGGTCGCCAACAGGCCCCAGTCATCGAGCCGATCGCCTGCCACCCTGCCCCCCGCCGTCGAGATCATGTCCGGCGCCTCGACCGGCCGGCGGGGCGGCATCTGCTCCTTCAGCGCGCGCCAGTAAGGCGTGAAGATGCGGTAGCGGCCATGCGTGGCGGTGAGCACCGCGCCGGGCGGAACAAGCCGCCCGCCATCGTAGAGCCGCAGGTCCGCCAGCGCCGCGAGCTGCTGCTCGGCAGCCTGCCACCAGGGTTCATAATGCCGCAGCGCATGAATGCGCGTGGCGCCGATCGCCTTAGCCATCGCACGCAACTCGGCGATGCTGCCCCCGCGCCGAAGGACGAGGCGACCGCCTTTCGCAGCGATATCACGCTCCAGCGCCTTCAGGCTGTGATGCAGCCACCAGCGCTGCGCTCCGCCCATCGCCCAGTGGCCCGGCAGTGCATCGTCGAGAACATAGACACCGGTCCAGCCACCCTCGGCCGACGCCGCGGCAACGGCAGCCTGGTCGGCAAGCCGCAGATCCTGGCGAAACCAGACGATCGATGCGGCGGTCAACGCCCCGTTTCGGCCGGCTTCGAGCTCTGCAGGCGGGCTGGATTGGCGAGATTTTGCAGCAGCGCCACGCGATCGGCATCGGACAATGCCCTCAGCAGTTCGAGCAGGCGATCATTCTGCTTGGCCCGCAGCTCGGTCTGAAGGGCTTCCTCACGACGCATCAGCGGCTCGAGCTTGTCGACGTCGACGGTAGCGCCGCTGAGAAACTGCGCCTTCTCCTGACGGATCGCGGCGAGGTCCATCTGGATCTGTGCCACGCGCGGGTCCTTCTCGCCCATGATCCGGGCGGCGATGGCATTGCCTTCCGGCGACAGAGGGACGCGCCGCACCCCCGTGGACAGCGCCAGCGGCGCGGCGGCGTTTCCGGCAGGCTTGGCGGCCGGCTTGGGCGGTGCGGCAATAGCCGCACCGGACAACACCGCCGTGACGATCACCAGCTTCATGGTCCGCGTCATGACTTATTTCTCCAATGTTCAGCCAAGCCCCATCAACGACAGCACTTCCTTGCGGCTCCGATCGTCCTCGCGGAACACCCCCATCATGCGGCTGGTGGTCATGCCGACGCCGGGGGTTCGAACCCCACGCGCGGTCATGCAGCTATGGCTGGCCTGGATCACCACCGCGACCCCGGCCGGTTCAAGATGCGTCCAGATGCAGTCCGCCACCTCGGCGGTCAGCCGCTCCTGGATCTGCAGCCGACGAGCGAAGCCATGAAGCACGCGGGCAAGCTTCGAAATGCCGACGACGCGGTTGCGCGGCAGATAGGCGATATGGGCGTGACCGATAATGGGCGCCATATGATGCTCGCAATGCGACTGGAACGGAATGTCTTTCAGCAGGACGATCTCGTCATAGCCGCCGACCTCTTCGAAGGTCCGGCTCAGGAACAGCGACGGATCCTCTTCATATCCTACGCAATATTCCTTCCAGGCACGCCCCACGCGCGCCGGGGTATCGCGCAGTCCCTCGCGATCGGGATCGTCGCCCGACCAGCGGATAAGGGTGCGGATCGCATCCTGCACCTCCTGCGGCACAGGCAGCTTCCCGGCGGTGGCGCCATCCGGCGCGCCGTCTTCTTTGTCGTCGAGTATCGACATCCCTTGACCTTATCCCATTCTTTTGGCGTTCGCCTAACGCATGGCTCCGCCCAATGTAAGCATCAGCGCGGCCACATTCTCCGGAATTCGGGCTCGCCATCGATGAACTGGTGCTTGAGCGCTCCCGCCAGGTGAAGAATCACAAGCGCGATCAGCATATAGCCGCCCACTTCGTGCATCGTTCCCAGCACATCGTGCAGATATTCCTTGCGCTCCGCCGGCAGCGCCATGATGAAGCCGATCCGCGGCCATTCGAACACCCCAAACAGCTTCATCGGGATTTCCGGTGCAGCCTTCCAAGCGCTGTCATGGGCCCATCCGGTGAGCGGCATCCACAACATCAGGACATAGAGACCAAGATGCGTCGCATGCGCTAGGCCTCGCTCCCACGGTGCCATGCTCTGTGAGAACAGCGGGGGCTTGTGACCCAACCGCCACAGGGTCCGCATCGCCACCAGGCCGAGGACGATGATCCCGATGGATTTGTGGGTATCAATCGCCAGGCGAATCCGATCGTCGGGCAGCTTCTCCGCGACGAGCCCGAGGACGATGTTGCCGATCATGAGCAATGCGATCAGCCAATGGGCTATGATGGCGGGCCTGGTGTAGTGCGGCGTCAGCGAAGGTTCATCGGTCAAGGCTAGGCTCTCCGGAGGCGGATCGTTGCGGTGCGTCAATTTTCCGATCATAGAGCCCGGGGCTCGGCTTTCCAGCCGGTTCTCCTATGGAATGCCCCTTTGGGATCCTACTTCGCATGAGTCCGACCTCCTCGCTCGAAGCGCGCTTCAATATGACATCGCCGCGATTGAACCGGCCGCCGCTCACCCTGGCAACAGTCCTGCTCCACGGCGGTGCTCTGCTGATGCTGGCGGTCCTTACGGCCCAGGCATGGGCGCAGGCCGGCATCCTGGCCTGGTCGGTCGGGCTGGCCTATCTCGCTTACGACACCGTATTGCTGGTCTTCGTCGGCGCAAAATCGCTGCCGCTCCGTCATTTGGCGGTGATCGAGCCTGCCCGCTGTGATCCGCCCACGCTGGCGGTGCTGGTGGCGGCGCATAACGAAGCCGCTGTCCTGAAGGCGACGGTGGAGGCGTTGCTCGCCCAAAAGGACCCGCCCGACATCATCCTGATCGCCGACGACGGTTCTACCGACGGCACAGCACTGACGATGGGCAGCGCCTTTGGCATGGAGATGCCGCCGCTGGGCGGCATGGCGTCCTCGCCGGTCGTGGCATCGCTCCGCTGGCTCCGCCTGCCCCATGGCGGCAAGGCGCGCGCGCTGAATGCCGCGCTGGAGTGCACCGACTGCGACGTGGTGCTGACCGTCGATGCCGACACGTTGCTGGCCGAGGACGCGATCGCGGCAATGCGCAGCGCCTTCCACCGCGAGCCGGCGCTGGTGGCCGCCACCGGGCTACTCCGGCCGATCTGCGACCGGACGATTGCGGGGCGGTTATTCCAGTGGTTCCAGACCTATGAATATGTCCGCAATTTCATCTCGCGCTTTGCCTGGATGCGGGTCGATGGGCTGCTGCTGATCTCGGGCGCGTTCGCGGGGTTCCGGCGGGACGGCGTGATTGCGGTGGGCGGATTCGATCCTGAATGCCTGGTCGAGGATTATGAACTGATCCACCGGCTGCATCGCTGGTCGATCGATCATCGCCTGGGCTGGAAGGTCCGCGTGCTCGGCGAGGCGCGCGCCTATACCGATGCGCCCGGCCACCTGGTCCCGTTCCTGCGCCAGCGCCGGCGTTGGTTCGGCGGCTTCCTGCAGACGCAATATTGGAACCGCGACATGGTCGGCAATCCGCGCTTCGGGCGGCTCGGCACGATGATGCTGCCGGTCAAGGCATTCGACACGGTGCAGCCGCTCTTCGGCCTCGTCGCCTTTGCGCTGCTAGCGGGGTTCGTCATCAGCGGCCGCAGCTTGGTCGTCGGCCCGATCCTGCTGGCTATGCTGGCCAAGGCGGCGATAGACTTCGCCTTCCACTGCTGGTCGATCATGCTCTACCGGCGCTGGTCGGGCGGGATGCTTCCGGAAGGCTGGGGCCGGGTGCTCGCGACATCGCTGGCCGAACCTTTCAGTTTCCAGCTGCTGCGCCATCTTGGCGCCGCCTGGGGCTGGATAGCCTTCCTGACCGGTCGCTCGACCTGGACCAGGGCACGGCGCGGCGGAATCCTGGCGCGGCAGGGCTGAACCGAAAGGAAGGATGCCATGAGCAACGATGATTATGTCTACGACGAAGCGACAGGCGAGTGGATCAGCGCAGGTGATGTGGCGGTGCCGGCGGCCGGCGGCGTAGAGGTGCGTGATTCGGTCGGCAACCTGCTGGTCGACGGGGATGCCGTGACGCTCATCAAGGATTTGAAGGTCAAGGGGGCCAACCAGACCCTGAAGCGCGGAACGCTGATCAAGTCGATCCGGCTGACCGGCGACGATCAGGAGATCGACTGCCGCTATGAGGGTATCAAGGGGCTGGTGCTGCGCGCGGAGTTTGTCAGGAAACGCTGAGATCCGGATGCGCGGTATCGATGCAAAGGCCTTGCCGCGGCCCTTGAGGCCAGAGCCTCAGGCGGCCGCAGCGCCCCGCTCGACGGATTCATGCTCCTCGGCGAGCGCCTGGACCAGCGGCTGGAGATTGCGATCGTAGCGCGCGAGCACGTCGGGCGCGCCGACCTGGGCGTGATGGGTGACGAAGGATTCTCCGGTCCACAGATGAAGCGCGACGCCCGGCGCTTCGGCAACGATCATCGGGCGCTCGTCGGGGGTCTCCGGATCGAGCGGCGCCATTTCGAGCGCGACCTGTGGGGCGGTCGATGGAGCGACCGCGAGCATGCGGCCGCGCCACTGCGTCGTGATCGAGCGATGGATATGACCCGCGATCATCAGAACATTCGGCCGGTCGCCGATCGCCTTGTCCAGCGTTACAACCCATGGCTCGGTAGGATGCGCGGTCATCCAGGGAATACCGGTCTCGATCGGTGGATGGTGCAGGACGATCAGCACCGGCTTGTCGGGAGCTTCGGCCAGTCGCGCCCGCAACCAAGCGGCGCGGCGGCGGCAGAAGGCACCGCCATGGTGGCCGGGATCGAGGGTGTCGAGCACGATGATCCGCACTTCGGGCTCGTCGATCACATATTGAACGAAGCCGTCCTCTGCCGGCAGGTCGGGGAAGACCTGTTTCAGCAGTCCACGGTCGTCATGATTGCCCACGCATAGGTGAACCGGGAAATCGCAGCTGTCGATCAGGCCTTTGAGACGCCGGTAACTGGCGAGGTCACCATGGTCGGTGAGGTCGCCGGTCAGGAACATGCGATCCGGTGGAACCGCCAGCCCCTTCACATAATCGATAGCCGAAGCGACGCGCCGAAAGTTGAGCTCATCGACGTTATCGAGATCGAAGCCGATATGCAGGTCGGTCAATTGCGCGATCAGCATAGCGAAGTTCCCATTACGCCGCCGGTTTCGATACCCGGCCCAACTCCAACGCCCAACATCTGATCATGGCCCCTGCACTATCGCTGTGATCTTCTCCACAGTGGGCGAGAAATAGCGGTAATCAAAGGTCAAATCCCGCCGCCTGCCCTTTCCATCGCCTTTTCGTCGATATGCTCGACCGCCTTGCCGCGGGCGCGGTTGTCGCGAACCATCAGCGGCGCGAATCCGGTGCGGTGATAATCGTGACACATCGCGCAGGATGACGGCACCGCCTTGTGGGCGTCCTGACCGCCGTGACATTCCTGGCACGTGGCGATCTTCGGCAGGTTCACGTCGGCAGCCCAGCGCGATGTCTTCACCGCGTGGCAGCTGGTGCAATTCTCCGTGTCATGCGCTGCGTGGTCGAACCAGCCCTTGGTCATATAGCGGCGGGTCAGCGACACCGGCGTCACCGCGAAGGGCGTGGTCGGATTGCCGGTGGCGCGGACCATATGGCAGTCGAAGCAGGCGCCTCCCTTCGAGAAGACCGCGCGGATCGCCTGCTCGGCATTGCCGATGTGCATCGCGCTGGTCTGCGCAAAGGCGGTTCGTTGTCCGGAGGAAGCGAAGTCGCCCGGCCGCCGTCGTTCCATGCCCTGGAATGCGCCGTTGCGGGGCGCTCCGGCTCGGTAGAAGGCGCGGATATCGGCTATCACCTGGGCGGGTTCGCCGTGGCGCAGGGTACGGATCGTGCCGCCGACTTGATCGAAGGCGAGCGAATGGCAGGCACCGCACGAATTCTCCATCTTCACGGCGGCAAAGGTGGTGCCGGTGGCATCGCGGGTGTGGCAATTCGCACATTCGAGCGGCGCGCCGTAGCCTTCACCCTTGCCGAGCGTCTTCGCCATCTGCGCGACGCCGTTGGTAGTCGACAGGTGTAGATCGTGCGGGAATTTGAGGCCGCTGTCCTCCTTGGGGTTCGCATCGAGCGAGACACGGCGGAACATCGGCACGCCGTCCGCGCCGGCGAAGCGGATCGTCGGCTCGAACTGCGGGTGATTGTCGCCGAAATCGGCGGCATTCTTGAGCGGCGTATCGATCCGCTTGCTCATGTCGCCATGGCAATTGGTGCAGAAACGCTCGTCCGTCACCGGCATCGCGGTCGTACCCTGATGCTCGGTGTGGCACTCGACGCAGCGGCCGGGCTGGATGCCGAATACGCCGCCGACCAGCTGCTTGGTGGCTCCGACGATGCCCAGCGAACCCCGGGCGTCCGCCAGTTTCTTCGGATCGGCGTGATCATGAACCTTGGTGTGGCAGGCCGCGCAGGCGGTGTCGCGCACGGCTTCCCCGGCCTTCACATGACAGGCTTGGCAATTATTCTCGAGGGTCTTGTGGACCTGCGACAGCTTGCCCGACGTCCACAGTTCGTCGGCGTGGAAGGCGACCTTGCGGGTCTGGTCGATCGGCTGGGTGTGGATCGATACCAGCGGCCAGACGAGGAAGATGCCGAGCACCAGGATCGCCAGCGCCCAGGCCAGCGGACGCTTGCCCGGTAGCACCGTAGCGAGCGAGAAGACATGCGCCTCCTCCTTGTCCTCGGACGCGTTGGAGATCGCACCGACGCGAGAGACGGTGACGATGACCGACCCTTTTTCCTCGCCCTCGCCCGGCTCGATCTCGAGCGAGTGGCTGCCGATGCGGACATCGGCGCCCTGCGCCGCGGAAAAGCGCTGGTGCTCGGTCGACTTGCCGTTGACCACCAGCGGCAGCCCTGCCGTCGCGACGACCTCGACATAGCCGCCTGCAACGATGCGGATTGCCGCATGGTTCAGGGTCACTGCCAGGTCAGGCAGGTGGATATCGCTCGAAGGGCTGCGGCCGACGCTCAGCTCGGCCTTGTCGAAGCTCTTGGGGCGAACGATGTCCCGCCCATCGGCGGTGCGCGCTACCGTGCGAACAATGAAGCTCATCTGCGCGTTCTCACCAGTAATAGAAGACGGCGACGACATGCACGAACAGTGCGGCGATCAGCGCGAAGGTCAGCGGTATATGGATGTAGAGCCAGACCTCGAGCAGCGCCTTCAGCCGCAAGTGCTTGCGGATGCGGGATAGCGAGGAGCGCCGGCGTTCGAGCAGCACCTCGACGTGATCGAGCGGATCGGCCTCGGCCTCTCCGCGCGACGGATGCGCGCGGACAGCCGCCAGCGCCGCACGGGTGCCGCACTTGCTGTAGCGGCCGGTCAGCCGTGCCACGAGGCCGCCGCCGAAAGGATCGTCGGCGAGCGCCATCTGGACGATCGCCGCGCCGTCTGCATCGAGCGGCTGCGCCGACTCGTTGAGCTGCCGGTCGAGCGTTCGCAGATTGTCGAGCATCTGGATCTGGGTCGTCTCGCCACGATTGGCGGATAGTGCCTGCGGCAGCGACGCATAGGCCGCGATGCCGAATACGCCGGAACCAATCACCAGCATCATAAGGACATAGGCGAGGGTGTGGATATTCCATCCGAAGTCGAACCCGGTGTGCAACGTCGCGACCACGATCAGCGACAGGCCGAGATAGACATGGGCGGATGTCCAGCTCTTCAGCGACCAGCGTCCCGGCGTGATCGCCCGCTTCCTTACGCCGAGCATCGTCAGCCACAGGATCAGCAAGATGCCTATGGTTCCAGTGGTATAGCCGTAGATCGTCCCACCATTGGGCTTGGGCTGCACGTCGTTGAAGGCGTATATCAGCACTGCGACACCGCACAGCGTCAGCGCGATCTTGAGCCACTTATAGCTCTGATAGCGCAGGAACCCTTCATGCTCGGAGGCGCGTTCGCGACCGGTGGTCGCCTGTCGAAGCGATTTGGTGGCCATCAGGCGTCGTCCCGCTGCAGCCGGGCGACCGTCAGAAATTCCTCAGGAGCAACGCGGATGGCCGCGCCGGTCGGACAGGCGCGCACGCAGCTCGGACCGCCCTCGATACCCGAGCACATATCGCATTTCACCGCGCGCTTGGCCTTTTCGACACCCGGCTCGGCATTGGCATAGGCCCAGTCATGACTGGGTTCGCCTGGCCCCGGCCCCTGCCCGAACAGGAACCACTTCCAAAGGCTCGGCTTCTTCGGCGGCTCCTTCTCCATGCGGATCACGCCATAGGGGCAGTTGCGCTGGCAGTTACCGCAGCCGATGCAGGTGTTGTCGATATAGACCTCGCCATCCTGGCCGCGGTGGATCGCGGTCGGCGGACAATCGGCCATGCAATGCGGATGCTCGCAATGGCGGCAGCTGGTCGGCACGTGGAGGTTCGCGAAGGTACGACCCGCCTCCCGGTCCAGCCGCGATATGCCGTCATGACTGTCCGCGCAGGCCTTCTCGCAATTGTCACAGCCGACGCAGAGATTCTCGTCGATCAGCAGCACGTCGGTGGCTTCGCCGACGCCGTTGTCGACCAGGAAGTTGGCGACCGACGAATACATGTCGACCACAGTCGCGAAGCTGTCCTTCTTGGCCTCGATGAACGAGGCGAGATCCTCGCGCTCGCCGATCGAAACCTTGGCCTTTGCGAAAAATTGGGGCTTGGCCTCAAGCAGGCGGAGGAAGGCCGCGCCATCGAGCTTGATCACCTCGGACTTGACCGCGGCGCGCACGGTCTGCTTGCGGACGCCATTGTCGAACAGCTCCAGCTCGCCGACATAATTGCCGGCAGGGATATAGGAGAGGAACACCGGCTTGCCGCCGATCGACTTCTCGACAACGACCGAGCCCGAGCGGATCACGAAGACGTCATTGCCTTCCTCGCCCTCGCGGAAGATCACCTCGCCGGCGCGCACCGCCTTGATCTCGGCGGTTTCCAGGACCTCGGCGAGATCGGCGGACTGCAGGCCGGACTGCCACATCTGGAGCAGCTGGCGCTCAGTCGAGATGCGGGTCACGGCGCGTTTCACACCGGGCACCGAAGCCATCAGCTTGAGGATCGCGTTGCGCGGAATCTCGACCACGATCGTGTCGGCGATCGAGCGGATCGTCGAACCGCGGCGGCGGCCCGACACCAGGCCGACCTCGCCAAAGATCGAGCCTTCGGGAATTACGATGCCGGTCGAACGGCCATCGGGCAACGGGATATCGACCGAGCCCTCGACGATGCAGAACAGCGACGATCCCGGCGCGTTCTTTTCGAAGATCGTCTGGTTCTTGCCATAGGCCCGCACATCGGAGTCGAGCATGAACTCGCGCATCTGCAGCGGCGACAGATCGTTTAGGATGGTGACGTTGGTGCGGATCAGCTCGAGCCACTCGTCGACCGACTTCTTCTTCGGGAGATTGACGAACTTGCCTTCCAGGATCGGCTCGTCGGCCGGCTTCAGGTCGAGATTGCCGTTGATGAACTCGACGATGTCATAGCCCTGGTTCATGCAGTGCTTGATCAGCGGATAGCCGGCCAGCGCACCGATCACGAAGATGCCGGGGTTGGTCGTCTCGAACTGGGGCGACAGCTTTGGGAAGGCCTCGCGGTCGGCGCTGGTGAACTCGATCCCGCATTCCTCGATGAACTTGCGCGGCGCCGCGGAGCCCATGCGAGCGATGACCCGGTCGCAGCGGATGCGCGCCTCACCGTCGCGGGTGTCGAGAATGATGTGGCCCGGCTCGATGCGGTTGGGCGACGTATCGGTGACGATGTTCATCCGGCCTTCGTCACGCGCCTGCATCAGCAGCTTGACGTTGGCGCTCTTCGCCCGGCTGAAATCCGCCGTGCGGTTGATGATCGTGACGATATTGCCCTGCGCCACGTCCTGCGCGAGGCCGAGCGCATTTTCGATGCCGGCATCGCCCGCGCCGACCACCATGATATGCTCGTCGACATATTCGCCGGGGTCGTCGAGCTGATATTGGAGCTGAAGATAGTTCTGGTCCGCGCCGGGCACCCGCAAAAGGTTGGGGTTGCCCTGGGTGCCGATCGCCAGAATGATGTTCTCGGCCTTGATCTCGGTCTTGTCGGTCAGGGTGATCGTGAAATCACCCTTGGCGCCGGTGATCGTCTTCACCTCGCTCTTGAGGCGGACATTCACCTTGGCGGCGGCGATCTGCTCATCCCAGAGGCCGAGGATCTTCTCGCGCTTGCCGGCATCGAAATCCACGTCCGAGCGCAGCACGAGCTGGCTCGGCGTCGCCATGACGTGCTTGCCCTTTTGATATTTGTAGATGGTATCGGAAAGATGGTCGGTCTTCTCGAGAAGGATGTGCGGGATGCCGAGCTGCGCGGCATGGGCTGCCGCGCTAAGCCCCGCCGGCCCCGAGCCAACGATGGCAATCCGGTAGGTATCCGCCACTGGTTCCCCCTGCCCCGTCATCATCACCGCCACGCCCGCGGCCTGTTTGTAACGGCGAAAACGCCTCGCCGGCCCCTAAGACCAATGAGATTTCGCCGTCTACCCCGAACCCACTCTACCAGCTTCGACGCGTTCCGCTAGACTTTCGTTACATTTGGAGATCAAAGCCTATTACGCTCAATTCCGGAGAGAAATGTGACGAAGGACGGTGCCGTAGACAAGGGGTTTTCACTGCCATTTGCGCGCATCGCGCTCGTGCTGGCAGCGCTGATCGCCATCGCCGCCATAGCCATCGCGGTCCTCCGCTCGCGCGGTGACACCGGCGCATCCGCGCCGCCCGCGGCGACGCAGCCGGTCGGCGACATCGCCTCGATGATCGGCGGGCTCGAGAAGAAGCTGCGCGACAATCCCGGCGATCCCAAGGGCTGGAACCTGCTCGGCCTCGCTTATTACAATGTCGGCCGCTACGCCGACAGCGTGCAGGCCTATGCGAAAGCGGCCGCCCTCGATCCCGACAAAGCCCAGACATGGTCGGCGCTCGGCGAGGTTCAGCTGCTCTCCGGCCCGGGCGGAATCACCCCCGAAGCAGAAGCTTCATTCCGCAAGGCCCTCGCGATCGACCCCGGCGATTTCCGCGCCCGCTATTTCATGGCGGTGAAGAAGAACGAGGGCGGCGATCACAAGGGCGCCGTCGACGACCTGATCGGCATATTGCGCGACAGCCCGCCCGATGCGCCATGGGCCCAGCCGGTGCGCGAGTTGATCTCCAGCATATCCACCAAGCACAAGATCGACATCTCCGGCCGCGTCCCGGCACCCGCCGCCCCTGCCCCTGCCGAGGACAGCGTCGTCACCGGCGGCATCCCTGGCCCGACCGCCACCGACCTGAAGGCGGCGACTGCGATGACGCCGTCGCAGCAGGACGAGATGGCGCGCGGCATGGTTGCCCGGCTCGCCGCCCGACTGGAGGCCAACCCGCGCGACGCCGACCGCTGGATCATGTTGATGCGATCGCGGATGCAGCTCAAGGATCCGGCCGGTGCCCAATCGGCGCTGGCCGGAGCGAAGGCCGCCTTCAAGGACGATGCCGCACAGCGCGCGCGGTTTGACGCGGCGGCGAAGGTGCTGGGCCTGCCCGAGCGCTGAGCTGGCGCGCCCTATCGCTGACTTCATGAAAGGTTCGGCTCTCTCGCACCCCATGCTCGGCGACTGATCGAAAGAATATCCATTACGCCGAAACTGGAAAGGGCCGCCCGGTGCCCGGACGGCCCTTTCAGCTTATCTGGCGCGCGGGATCAGGCGGCGTCGCCGCCAGCCTTTTCCTTGCTCTTCTTCGCGAAGACACGAACCGGGTCCTTGCGGCCTTCGACCACGTCCTTGTCGACGATGATCTCGTCCACGCCGTCCATCGACGGCAGGTCGAACATGGTGTCGAGCAGCAGCCCCTCGAGGATCGAGCGCAGGCCGCGCGCACCGGTCTTGCGGGTGATCGCCTTGCGGGCGACCGCGATCAGCGCGTCGTCGGTGAAACCAAGCTTCACGCCCTCCATCTCGAACAGCTTCTGATATTGTTTGACCAGCGCGTTCTTCGGCGTCGAGAGGATCTCGACCAAGGCGGGCTCGTCCAGGTCCATCAGGGTCGCGATCACCGGGAGACGGCCGACGAATTCGGGGATCAGGCCGAACTTCAGCAGATCCTCGGGCTCGCACTGCTGAAGCGTCTCGCCGGTGCGGCGCTCGTCGGGCGCCGCGACATAGGCGCCGAAGCCGATCGACTTGCCCTGCAGGCGATCACCGATGATCTTCTCGAGCCCGGCGAACGCCCCGCCGCAAATGAACAGGATATTGGTCGTGTCGACCTGCAGGAACTCCTGCTGCGGATGCTTGCGGCCGCCCTGTGGCGGCACCGAGGCGGTGGTGCCCTCCATCAGCTTGAGCAGCGCCTGCTGGACGCCCTCGCCCGATACGTCGCGGGTGATCGAGGGATTGTCGGCCTTGCGGCTGATCTTGTCGATCTCGTCGATATAGACGATGCCGCGCTGCGCCCGCTCGACATTATAGTCGGAGGCCTGGAGCAGCTTCAGGATGATGTTCTCGACATCCTCGCCGACGTAGCCGGCTTCGGTGAGCGTCGTCGCGTCGGCCATCGTGAAGGGCACGTCGAGCAGCCGCGCCATCGTCTGGGCGAGCAGCGTCTTGCCCGAGCCGGTCGGCCCGACCAGCAGGATGTTCGACTTCGCCAGCTCGACATCGGCACCCTTGGCGCCATGGTTGAGCCGCTTGTAATGGTTGTGGACCGCCACGGAGAGCACGCGCTTGGCCTTGGACTGGCCAATCACATATTGGTCGAGATGCTCGCAGATCTCATGCGGCGTCGGAACGCCGCCGTCCTTCTTGCTGACGAGCGCACCCTTGGTCTCTTCCCGGATGATATCGTTGCAGAGTTCGACGCACTCGTCGCAGATGAACACCGTCGGGCCAGCGATCAGTTTGCGGACCTCGTGCTGCGACTTGCCGCAAAACGAGCAGTACAGGGTGCTCTTCGAGTCGCCGCCGGTCAACTTGGTCATAAACTAGATCCTGACTCCACTGGGGATCGCCCATATCCTAAACATGTCCCCCCCGATCCCACAACCTTCTTAAGAAGCCATGAGCGATATCGGGGTCCCCCGGAATATGGGGAGGGCTCTGCGGCGAACAAGCCGCCCGCGGCCATAACGGGCGGCTGACCGATCAGGCTGCCATCGCCTCGTCAGCGGGGCTTGGCCGCTTGTCGAACACCTCGTCGATCAGCCCGAACGCCTTGGCTTCGTCGGCCTCGAGGAACTTGTCGCGATCCATCGCATGCTCGATCGCCTCGATCGGCTGCTTGGTGTATTTCGCGTAGAGCGAGTTGAGCCGGTGCCGCATCCGCAGGATCTCGCGGGCCTGGATCTCGATATCGGCGGCCATGCCCTGGGCACCGCCCGATGGCTGGTGGATCATGATCCGGCTGTTGGTCAGCGCCACGCGCATGCCGGGTTCGCCGGCAGCCAGCAGGAAGCTGCCCATCGAGGCTGCCTGGCCGATGCACACGGTGCCAACCCGGGGGCGGATATATTGCATCGTATCGTGGATCGCGAGACCCGCCGTCACGACGCCGCCCGGCGAGTTGATGTACATGAACACGTCCTTCTTCGGATTTTCCGATTCGAGGAACAGCAGCTGGGCAGTAATCAGCGAGGCCATGTGGTCCTCGACCTGGCCGGTCACGAAGATGATTCGCTCGCGAAGCAGGCGCGAATAGATGTCGAAGCTGCGCTCGCCGCGGTTCGACTGCTCGATCACCATAGGCACGAGAGCGCCCGTCTCCGGATTGAGGAATTGGCCGGTTTCAAACGGATTGTGCATGGGAGGTCTCGGTCCTTCGTGCTTTGCCTTGAGATGCCAACATCGGCCTTTGCCGCGGGGGTTTCAAGGGCCCATCGCGCGCATGGCCATCAGCCAGCGCTGCTTCGAAATTGTCTGGCGCGCGCTCCGTCGATCGGCAAGATGGTCCGATGGGGGATATGCATCGATGCTCAAGACGGCCGACATCCGCTCGCTAGCCTGCCGCGGCGGGCTCGGCGCGATCATCGCGCTGCCGATCGCGGCGCTTCTGTTCGCGCTCTTCTGTCTCGCCAACCTTCATGGCCTCGGCCGCGATCTTCCGGCAGCGGAGGCAAATGTGCGGGCCGCCTATGCGTCCGGGGTCCTGCAGGATGTCGACTGGCTGCCCGGCAACACGGACATCGGCCGGCACCAGTATAACGACTGCCTGATTCTCTATATGGCGCTCGACCAGCAGGCAGCGGCTGCGCAGCTCATGGCCAGCCCGATCAAGCCGGTGCAACGCGGCACCGAGACGATGTGCGGGGCGCTGCGCGCCTTTGCCGCAGGCGACAAGGAGGCGGGCCGGACCGGCCTCTGGTATCACCAATATATCCACGGCCACACTATGCTCGCGCGCTATCTGCTGCCGCTCATGCCGGTCGAGGCGATCCGCAACCTCTATCACAGCATCGAAACCCTGCTGGTGCTGGCAGGGATCATGATCACCACGCTCGCACTCGCCGGCAGGCGCCGGCCGACCGAAAGCCTGTTCTGGCTGATCCTGTTCCTTGCTTTCTCGCGGTGGTTCGGGCTCGAATCCTATGGCCAGTCATTGTCACACGCGCCATCGGACGCGATCATCCTGGGCTATCTGCTGTTCCTGGCGATGGCGGCGGCGCGTGGCGGGCTCGGCCGGTGGAGCGCGACCATCAGCGCAGCTGTGTTCGGAAGCCTCGTCGCGATCTTTGAGTTCCTCACCGGCGGAATCCCGCTCGGCCTCGCCATTGTGGTAGGCGGCCTGCCCTTTGCGCTGCGCGACGGTGATCCGCGGAAAGTGCTCGACCAGATCGTCGAAGCCGCCGCAGCCTTCTGCACCGCGATCATAGCCTGCCTTGCGCTGAAGATCCTGCTCGCCCTCTGGGTGTTCGGGATCGAGTCTTTCCGCGAAAGTGCGGCGCAACTCGGCGTGCGGATGGGCATGGGAGGCGATCAGCCCGATCTCGGGCCAATGCACATGGCGAAGTCCCTGGCCAAAGGTCTCAATTCGCTCGCGGCGGGCATGCATCTGATGGCCGGGGCGATCCTGCTGATAGCCGTGGTGATCGGCGCCTGGGGTGCGCGAACCTTGCTGCGGACACAGGATTCGGTGCTGCGCGCGCGGGCCCTGCACCTGCTGGTCTCGAACGGCGTAATCGTCGGCATGCTGATGCTGCTATGGCAGCACACGATCATCCACGCCTGGTTCATGGATCGGATCTTCGTCTGGACAATCGGCACGGGCTTCGCGCTGTTCGCCCTCGGCGTGACGGCTCGGGGCTCGCCCGCGACCTGATCGCGCCGCACTACGCCCAGCCGTAATTTGCGCGGAAGCCGGATGGCACGCAGGGGAGCTGGCTCGAGCGGAAAACAAAAGGGCCAGGCATTACTGCCCGGCCCTCTATATCCCGATGCAAACCGGCAGGTTACTCGGCGGCGGTCGCCTTTTTCTTGGCAGGCGCCTTCTTGGCAGGTGCCGGCGCAGCCTCGCCTTGGGCCGCAGCGGCCGCAGCCTTCTTCGTCGGCGCTTTCTTGGGCGCGGGTGCCTCGACGGGCTTCTCGGCTACCGCCTCTTCAGCCGCAGGCTTGGAAGCCTTCTTGGCCGCCGGCTTCTTGGCAGGCTTGGCCGGCGCATGATCATGGTCGTGATCGTGGTGGTCATGGCCACAGTCAGGACCATGGACATGCCCCTTGCCGATCGTGTCGTCATCGGCTTCGATCGCGGCTTCCAGCTCCTCGCGGGTCACTTCGCGGTCGCTGATCTCGGCCTTGCCGAACAGGAAGTCGACGACCTTGTCCTCGTACAGCGGCGCGCGAAGCTGGGCGGCAGCCATCGGGTCCTGCTGGACATATTGGATGAACCGCTCGCGATCCTTGGGGCCATATTGCTGCGCAGCCTGCATGATCAGACGCTGCATTTCCTGCTGGCCGACCTCGACGCCATTCTGCTGGCCGATCTCGGAGAGGAGCAGGCCCAGGCGCACGCGGCGCTCGGCGATCGCCTGATAATCGGCGCGATCATTCTCCATCTCGGCGCGGGCGGCCTCGGGATCCTCCTCATGGCCCGCCTCATGCTCGAGCTGTGCCCAGATCTGCTGGAACTCGGCCTCGACCATCGAAGGCGGGACCGGGAAATCATGGCTGGCAGCGAGCTGGTCGAGCAGCTTGCGCTTCATATGGGTGCGGGTGAGGCCGTTGAGCTCCTGTTCGATCTGGCCCTTGAGAAGTTCACGCAGCTGGTCGAGCCCCTGCAGGCCCAGCGACTTGGCGAACTCGTCGTCGACCGTCGCTTCGCGCGGCACGCGAACGTCGGTGACGGTGACTTCGAACACGGCGTCCTTGCCGGCCAGCGACGCCTCGCCATAATCCTTCGGGAAGGTGACGTTGAGGCTGCGCGCCTCGCCCTTCTTGACGCCTTCGAGCTGCTCTTCGAAGCCCGGGATCAGCCGGCCCGAGCCGAGCTCGACCGACATGCCCTCGCCGGTGCCGCCCTCGAACGGAACACCATCGACCGAGCCGGCGAAATCCATGACGACCAGGTCGCCTTCGACCGCCGGATGGCCTTCCATCGCGTCGTCATATTGTTTTTGCTGGCCGGCGATGCGCTTCAGCTGCTCGTCGATCACATCTTCCGCAGCCGGAACAGTGAGCCGCTCGAGCTTCAGGCCTTCGATCGAAGGCGCCGGAACGTCGGGCAGCACTTCGAGCTCGACCTTGAGCGCAACGTCCTTGCCGGGCTCATAACCTTCGTCGAGCTCGACCGAGGGCTGCATCGCGGGACGGAGCTTCTGTTCGGCGAGCAGCTGCTGGATGCCATCCTGCACGGTCTTGTTGAGAACGTCCTGCTCGATCGCCGGGCCGTGCATCTTCTTGACGAGGTTGGTCGGCACCTTGCCGGGGCGGAAGCCAGGCATCTTGATCTGGGGCGCGATCGACTTGATCTCCGCCTCGACTCGCTTGGCGACGTCGTTCGCCGGAATCGTCACGGAATAGGCGCGCTTCAGGCCCTCATTGAGCGTTTCGACAGTCTGCATGGGTCGTCACAACCTCTATCTCGAGAAAGCTTTTTCGGGTCCCGCCTCGCGCACTGGGAGCGAAGCTGGTGCGGGCGAAGGGACTCGAACCCCCACATCTTGCGATACCAGAACCTAAATCTGGCGCGTCTACCAGTTCCGCCACGCCCGCAAATAAGGACCGCCGGTCGGCGGGCTCTATAACAGCATCGGGATCGAGTACAACCCGCGCGATTCGCGTGCCGCGTTTGGGGAAAGCCTAAGAGGCGTATGTCAGCCTTGAACGGCTTTAGCGGGATTGTTCGTCGCCTGAAGATAGACGAACCACCCGGTTCCGGCCGCATCGCCCTTTGCAAGTTCCCCGGCCTTTTTCTGCTCCCGCCAGTCGTTGGCCAGCGTCTGCGCAGCAACAAGATCGTCCCCGGTCTGGCCCAGCATGTAGCGCAACAACGAGGGCCCCGCGATAAGCTGGTCGAGCGCTTGCCCGTCTCGGCTGATCGTCCCACCATTGCCTTCATAGCTATCCCAGCCCCGGCTCCTGCCCCACAGCTCCACCAGCCCCGCATAGCTTCGCGGCAAACGCGTGACGTCTCCCGCAGCATGGGCGATATGCTCCGCGCTCCATATGCCCACGGTATAGTTGGAGCCGTCCATCGTCTGGAGGTTCGCGCCTTCCAGGATGCGGCCGACGATCCTTTTGCGGTGCATGGCGACGAGCCAGTCGAGCACGGCACCGGCCTTGGCCGATCCCCTGCGCACGGCCGCGTTGAACCCCATCTTTTCGGCCGCCGCCAGGGCGCTGAGCCAATAGCCGATGCTGAATTCATGCTGGAACAGACTGGAATCATTGCTGCTCACAACGCCGAAATATTGGGCCGCGGCATAGGTCGCCAGGCGCAGGTCGGGTCGACCGTCACGCAGCAGGTTGGCCGGCGGGTTCAGGAAACCCGGGCTGCTGGCATAATAGCGGTCGTGAAACAGTTCGAAATCGAACAGCGTGAATTCGAGCACTTCGGCTCGGCTATAGAGCCGGGGCGATCCCGCGCTTGCGGTCTTCCAGGCGAGCGCCGCGTGTAGGAAAGCCCAGGCGCCTTCGCGGCTAGACCATAGGCTGAGCCACTGATCGCCGATGATGTCGTTCGAATAGAGCCGGTTCTGATCCCAGAAGCGGTGGCCGAGAAAGGCGAATTCGGGCGTGCGGAAGATCAGGCTTCCCCAGCCCGGGAACTGGTGGCCGTGGAGCTTGTCGATCTGGAACGTACCGAAATAGGGCGTCGAGGGTGTGTCTCCGGCGTAAGGCACGGTGACTTCGAGCGGCGCCGTGCCGCGCAGCCAGTTCGGGACGCGGCCGCCTTGCTGATACCAGCCCTGCGTCTCCGGCAGCGCAGCATTCCCCGGTCCATAATAATGGTTGCGCGCAGCGATCGACCGCCGGGCGTTGCCCTTGAACAGCGGCACATTGCGCCCCTTTTCGAAGCCATGCACCGGATCGGAGGCATAGCCGGTCAGATAGTCCAGCGAGATCGTCCGCCACGGCAGACCGTCGTGCGGGCGGACGCTGTCTGGCAGGCTCATATACCAGGCGACCGGCTCAGGGATGATCTGCCGATCGTCGCGCATCCCGCCGGTCCCCGTGACCGGCGAGCGGCCCTGCACGTTGAACGGCGTATATTGCAGCCAAAGCGCCGCATTGGCCGCCATCGAACTTGCCGAATAGAGCAGCGCCCCGAAAGGATCGCGGGTCCGGCCGGCGCTGCCGACCATCGTCCGATAGTCGCTCTGCTTCCATGGAATGACCCGAACATTGCCGAAGCCGTTGGCCTGGCCTTCATTGCCCTGCGCGCCGCTGAAGATGCGCAGGTCATAACCATTGACCGAATAGTCGATGTGGCAGCCGAACGGGATGCTCAGGTCGAAGAGCGGCACGGTGCGTCGTATAGCCGCCTGTTCATGGCTGCCGGGATCGCGGCTGCGCCAGATCACCGCCGAGCGCACCGTGCCATGCGGATACCAGCCATCCTCCTTGCTGATAATCGCGCAGCCGCGCGGATCATGCTGGCCCGCGAACAGGAACGGCTTGTCTGCGCCGTTGAGCGGGCCGCCATCGGGCGTCTCAACGGTCGCGAGCAGCCGGTCCTGAGGATCGTAGATCAGCCATTTGTGCGGCACCATATAGCTGTGCTTGCCGGCCGGATCGCCGAACGGATTGGCGGGCATCGTTGCCGTGTCCCAGTCATAGCCGAACTGGAACTGAACATAATCGCCGCAACGGATCGCATCGCAGCGATAGTCGATGCCATTGATATTGGGGACCGGCCCCTGTGGCAGGCACTCGATCCACGCCAGCTGCGCGGTGCCGAGCCATTCATCCTCGAACCGGCAATTCTGCGCCACGATCCGGGTCATGACCAGCGCACGGGGGTGTGCCACCCCCTGCCCGCTCGACCAGTCGACCAACACCGCCTTATAGGCCTGCCCCGGCGCCACATCGAGCGGCCCGACGGTGATATCGAGCGTTGACACCGCGCCATCGGGTGCTCGCCAGGCGAGGGTTTTCGCCGGCTGCGGCGCCACGACGCCGCGCGTGTCGATCACAAGGTCGCGCAGCACCGCGGCGTCCACCGGTCCGCTCGCCACCGGTGGGTAGCTATAGTCGATCACCGGCCGATCGAAACCGATCCGCAACTCGCGCACGCGGAGTCCGTCGATGGCCTGCCGAGTGTTGCCGAGTGCCGCGTTGACGGAGAAATCCATCTCCGGCGTCACGCGCAGCTTCATCTTCGTCCGGAACGGCCCGCCCGCCGGCTTGCCATCGATGCTGAAGGCGATCGTTCCGCCCGTGGCACCCGGGCTGTCGCGCCACTCGACTTCCAGAAGCTGCTCGACGCCCGGTTTGCGCATCACCGTGCTGAAGAAACCGCCCTCGGTCCGGTCGCCGCGACCGATCGCGCATTCGAGCTGATCGCTGCCATAGCGGGTCGAGAGCATGATGCTGCCAGCGCCCCACCCGACCATCTCGACGAGCAGCGCGCCATCGACATGCGGGGGAACGATTCCCCTGAAAGAACAGCGCAGCCGATGCGGGGTCTGCGTCGTCGCTGGATCGGTAGTCGTGCCGAAATCGATACCGAGCGGCCCGGACTGGAGAAAGCTGGCACGATCGAGCGCGACCATCCCCGCCGCGATGCCGGCGAGCCCTTCCACGCGGATCGGCACGGAGGCGGCGAAAGCGTCGCCGCTGCTCAGCACGGGAGCCGGGGTGAAAAAGTGCCAGCTCGCGCTTGCGGCCCGAAAACCCGGCGTGGCGGCGCGGCGCGCGGCCGTCAGGCCGGGCGGGACCGATAGCTGATGCGTACCCGGCTCGGCGACGATGTTAAGCGGGATGATAGTACCGGGATCGCCGTAGATCATGGCGGCTTATAGCGTGTAGCGAGCCGGAGGCGGAAGCGATCAGTTATACGCGACGGCCGTCACTCCGGCAGAGGCCGGAGTCTGGCTGTGATCGCGCGCGCTGCTCTCCAGAGATTCCGGCCTCCGCCGGAATCACAGCGGAGGGGTGGGTTAGCCCAGCGCCTTCTTCAGCAGGTCGTTGACCACGCCGGGATTGGCCTTGCCCGCCATCGCCTTCATCGTCTGGCCGACGAAGAAGCCGAACAGCTTGTCCTTGCCGCCGCGATAGTCCGCGACCTTGTCGGCATTGGCGGCCATCACCTCGGCGATCACCGCCTCGATCGCGCCGGTATCGCTGGTCTGCTTGAGGCCGCGCTCCTCGACGATCCTGCCAGGGTCCTCGCCCGTTTCCAGCATGATCTCGAACACCTGCTTGGCCAGCGTGCCAGACAGCGTGCCGTCGGCCACCAGGCCGAGCAGTTCGGCGCCCTGCCTCGGGCTGACCGGGCTTTGCTCGATCGACTTGCCGAGCCGGTTGAGCGCCCCGAAAAGATCGGAAATCAGCCAGTTCGACGCCGCGCGGCCGACATCGCCGGCAGGCTTCCCGGTCGCCTCGACCAGCGCCTCGAACCAGCGCGCGGTCTCGACATCGGCGGTGATCACCGCGGCGTTATAGGCCGGCAGGCCGAGCACGCCCTCGTAGCGCGCGCGCTTGGCATCGGGGAGTTCGGGCAGCTCGGCGGCACAGGCCGCGACATAGTCCTCGGTCAGTTCGAGCGGCAGCAGATCGGGATCGGGGAAATAGCGATAGTCGTGCGCGTCCTCCTTGGAGCGCATCGACCGCGTCTCGTTGCGATCGGGATCGTACAGGCGGGTTTCCTGGACGATCCGGCCGCCGGCTTCGAGCACGTCGACCTGGCGATTGGCCTCGCCCTCGATCGCCGCCATAACGAAGCGGATCGAATTGACGTTCTTGGTCTCGGTGCGGGTACCCAGATCGTCGCCGACCTTGCGCACCGAGACGTTGACGTCGGCGCGCATCGAGCCTTCTTCCATATTGCCGTCGCAGCTGCCGACATAGCGGAGGATAGATCTGAGCTTACGCAGGTAAGCCCCTGCTTCCGCGGGAGAACGCATGTCCGGCTTCGACACGATTTCCATCAGTGCCACGCCCGAGCGGTTGAGATCGACATAGGAGCGGGTCGGATGCTGGTCGTGCATCAGCTTGCCGGCATCCTGCTCGACATGGAGGCGTTCGATGCCGATCCGCTTTGGTTCGGTGATGCCAGATTTCTCGTCGGCATCGATGGTGATCGCGCCTTCGCCGACCAGCGGATGGTAGAGCTGCGAGATCTGGTAGCCCTGCGGCAGATCGGCGTAGAAATAATTCTTGCGGTCGAAGCGCGACCAGCGGTTGATCTCGGCGCCCAGCGCCATGCCGGTCTTGACCGCCTGGCGGATGCATTCCTCGTTCGGCACCGGCAGCATGCCGGGCATCGCCGCGTCGATCAGCGAGACATTGGCGTTGGGCTCGGCACCGAAAGTCGCCGAGGCGCCCGAGAACAGCTTGGCCTTGGAAACGATCTGCGCATGGACTTCGAGGCCGATCACGACCTCCCATTCGCCGGTTGCGCCCTGGATACGATAGCTGCTCATTTTGCCCACCAGTTCTGCGGCTTGGCGGTGAAACCCGCGCGCGCCTCGATCGCGAGGCCGGCATTGAGCACGCCCTGCTCGTCGAGCGGGCGGCCGATGATCTGCAGGCCGAGCGGCAGGCCCTTGGCGTCGAGGCCGGCAGGCACCGACATCGCAGGCAGGCCGGCAAGGCTCGCGGGCACGGTGAAGACGTCGTTCAGGTACATTTCGAGCGGATCGGCGCTTTTCTCGCCGAGCGCGAATGCGGCCGATGGCGCGGTCGGGGTCAGCAGCACGTCGACCTTCTCGAACGCCTGCTCGAAGTCCCGCGCGATCAGCGCCCGGACCTTCTGCGCCTTGGTATAATAGGCATCGTAAAAGCCTGCCGACAGCACATAGGTGCCGATCAGGATGCGACGCTTGACCTCGGGGCCGAAGCCCTTGGAACGGGTCGCGGCATACATATCCTGGAGATTGGCGCCATCCGGCAGGTCGCGCAGGCCGTAGCGGACACCGTCATAGCGGGCGAGGTTCGATGAAGCCTCCGCAGGCGCGATGATATAATAGGTCGGCAAGGCGTAGCGGGTATTCGGTAGCGACACCTCGACGATCTCGGCGCCGGCATCGCGCAGCCACTCGATGCCCTTCTGCCAGAGCGCATCGACCTCCGCAGGCATGTTATCGACCCGATATTCCCTGGGAATACCGACCTTCTTACCCTTGAGATCACTCGTTAAAGACTCTTCCCACTTCGGAACGGCGACATCGAGCGAGGTCGAGTCCTTCGGATCGAAACCCGACATCGCCTCGAGCAGGATCGCGCTGTCACGAACGTCCTGCGCCATCGCACCAGCCTGGTCGAGCGAGGACGCGAAGGCTATGATCCCGAAGCGCGAGCAGCGGCCATAGGTGGGCTTGATCCCCACGATACCGGTGAACGCCGCCGGCTGGCGGATCGAGCCGCCAGTGTCGGTGCCGGTAGCAGCGGGCACCAGCCGTGCCGCGATGGCCGAAGAAGAACCGCCCGACGAGCCGCCCGGCGCCATTGGCGCATTGCCGCCGTCGTTGCGCCGCCATGGCGAGACGACATTTCCGAACGCGCTGGTCTCGTTCGACGAACCCATCGCGAACTGGTCCATGTTGAGCTTGCCGAGCATGCCCGCTCCGGCCGCGAACAGCTTGGTGGTGACCGTCGACTCATAGGTCGGCGTGAAACCGCCGAGAATATTGCTCGCCGCCGTGGTCTGATAACCGGCCGTGCAGAACAGGTCCTTTATGCCGAGCGGCACGCCCGACAGCGGCAGCAATTCTCCCGCCGCGCGCGCCTTGTCGGCGGCTTCGGCCGCCGCGATCGCATGATCGGGCGTCTCGATGATGAACGCGTTGAGCGCCTTGCCGCCCGCGACAGCGTCGTTGAAGGCATCGGCCACTTCGCGCGCCGAGAAGTCGCCGGCGCGGAAGCCGTCGCGCAGGCCCCTGATGCCCAGATCGGTAATCGCGCTCATTATTCTATCACCTTGGGCACGGCGAAGAAGCCGTGTTCGGCCTGCGGCGCGTTGGCCAGCACCTTGTCGCGGATATTGCCGTCGGTGACGACATCGCTGCGCAGGCGCTGATGGTTGGGAATCACGGCTGCCAGCGGTTCGACACCATCGGTGTCGACCTCGCCCAGCTGTTCGATCCAGCCAAGGATATTGTTGAGCTCGGGCACCATCGCGTCGACATCGCCATCGGTAACGGCAATCCGGGCGAGGCTCGCGATCTTGCGGACGGTAGCGGCATCGACTGACATGGCGGGGCGGCTAGCATCCGACGCCGCCCGCTTCAAGGTCGACGTCATCTACTCCTGGCCATTGCACGCAAGGTCGATTGCCCGCTACGCACTTGCCTGCACGCATGTTCATGCTGCACTGCACAATCGGAGTTCATCGTGCTGGCTCGCCGTTTCCTCTATGTGATCGCGGGGTTGATCGTGCTTACCTTGGCCGCCGGAATCGGCTGGAACCTGTTCCAGGACCAGCTCATGCGCCTGGCCTTCGTGCCGGGCGGCAGGTTCGATGCCGCCGCGGCCGGGCCGGCGCCCCATTATGGCCAGGCGTCATCCTGGTTGTCGCGCCCCGACCTTCCCGACGATCCCGCACGCTGGCGGCCGGCCGGCGAGGCCGGTGGCGGCCCGACCGATGTCGCTGTGTTCTACGTTCCTCCGACGACCTATTTCACCAAGGCCAGCTGGAACGCGCCGCTCGACAATGCCGATTCGCGCAGATGGCTTCGCGTCTTCGGATCGAGCGAGGCGAGCGCCTTCAACCGGATCGGCGCGATCTGGGCACCGCGCTATCGCTCGGCCACGCTCGGGGCATTCCTGACCGACACAGCCGACAGCCAGAAGGCGCTCGATCTGGCCTATGGCGACGTGCTGCGTGCTTTCGACGCTTTCATGGCGCAGCTGCCGGCCGCTCGGCCGATCATCCTGGCCGGGCACAGCCAGGGCACCCTCCATCTCATGCGACTGATGCAGGAACGGGTCGCCGGCAGGCCGATCGCGCGCCGGATCGTCGCCGCCTACCTGATCGGCTGGCCGATCTCCATCGAGGCCGACGTCCCGGCGCTCGGGCTGTCCGCCTGCGAGGGCCCGCGCCAGACCGGCTGCGTCCTGTCCTGGCAGAGTTTCGCCGAACCCGCGGATCCACGGCTGATCCACGAAATTTTCAACCACTCCGCCGGCCTGACCGGCAGGCCGCGGCGCGGCACGCATATGCTGTGCGTCAATCCGCTCAGCGGCGCACCGGCGACAGCGGCCCTGCCCTCGGCCAATCTTGGTTCGCTGGTGCCGCGCGCCGATTTCCAGGGCGCCGACCTGCGCGCCGGTGCCGTCCCCGCACGGTGCGATCCATCCGGGCTGCTGCTTATCGGCGGGCCTCCCAAGGATTTCGACCGCTATGTCATGCCGGGCAACAATTATCATGTGTTCGACTATGCCCTGTTTTGGGGCAATATCCGCGCCGATGCGGAAGCGCGCACCAAGGCCTGGCTGACCAAATGATCTTCGCCTCATCGCTGGATTTTCGGGCCGCCCTTCCCGATCGCGGCCGGCTGGCCGGGCTCGACGTCGGCACGAAGACGATCGGCGTGGCGATATGCGATGCGGGATGGGTCATCGCCAGCCCGGCGGAGACCATCGCCCGCGCCAAGTTCAGCGTGGACGCCGCCAAATTGCGGGCGCTGCTGACCGCGCAGTCGATCAGGGGCGTCGTGGTCGGCCTGCCGCTCAATCTCGACGGCAGCGATTCGCCGCGCACCCAATCGGTGCGCGCCTTCGCCCGCAACATCGAGGGCTTCGGCCTTCCGATCCTGCTGTGGGACGAACGCTGGTCGACCCAGGCGGTGACCCGCACGCTGATCGACGCCGACGCGAGCCGCGCCCGCCGCGCCGAGCTGGTCGACAAGCTGGCCGCCGCCTATATCCTGCAGGGCGCGATCGACGGGATGATCTGATCCGCTTGAGCTTCCCGTCACACCCGTCTATGGCGCGGCTTTAATGCCTTTGCCCTTCCCGCACCGCCACCTGACCGGCATCTATGGGCTTCAGCCGCACGAGATCATGTTCCTGCTCGACGAAGCCGAGCAGTGGATCACGCTCAACCGCGCAACGACCAAGCATGATGACCGGCTGTCAGGCCTGACCCTGATCAACGCCTTCTTCGAGAATTCGACGCGAACATTGCTGTCGTTCGAGATCGCCGGCAAGCGGCTCGGCGCCGACGTCGTCAACATGAACGCGGCGCAATCGAGCGTGAAGAAGGGGGAGACGCTGATCGACACGGCGGTGACGCTCAACGCCATGCGCGCCGACATGATCGTTATCCGTCACCAGTCATCCGGCGCGGTGCAGTTGATCGCGGACAAGGTCGATTGCCCGGTCCTCAACGCTGGCGACGGCCGCCATGAACACCCGACCCAGGCGCTGCTCGACGCGCTGACTATTCGCCGCCGCAAGGGCCGCATCGCCGGGCTGTGCGTGGCGATCTGCGGCGATGTCCTGCACAGCCGCGTGGCCCGATCCAATATCCTGGCGCTGACCGCCCTGGGAGCGGAGGTGCGTGTCATCGCGCCGCCGACCCTGATGCCGGCGGCGATCGAGCGGCTCGGTGCGATCCCGTTCACGGACTTCGATGCCGGACTGGAGGGCGCCGACGTGGTGATGATGCTGCGCCTCCAGAACGAGCGGATGGACGGCGCCTATCTGCCTTCGCCGCGTGAATATCACGCGCTCTACGGTCTCACCCCGAGCCGCCTCGAGCGCGCCGCTCCCGATGCGCTGGTGATGCATCCGGGGCCGATGAATCGGGGCGTGGAGATCACCAGCAGCGTTGCGGATCATCCGGCCCGCTCGGCGATTACCGAACAGGTGGAGATGGGCGTTGCGGTGCGGATGGCCTGCCTGGACGTGCTGACCCGCGGCCGGCGCGGCGTCGAGGGCTGGGCGTGATCGCGCCGCTCGCCATCATCAACGCCACGCTGGTCGATCCGGGCGCGGGAACGGTTGCCCCGGGCGGCTTGCTGATCCGCGACCGCCATATCGCGGCGGTCGGCAGCTTCGACATCCCCACCGATATCGAAACGATCGATGCCCGCGGAGCGCATGTCACTCCGGGCTTGATCGATGTCGGAACCTTCGCGATCGACATGCCCGCCTTCACCGCCGGCGGCATCACCCGGGCGGTGCTGATGCCCGATCAATCGCCACCGCTCGACCATGAAGCGCTGGTCCAGCGCGCCGCCGCCTCGGGCAAGCCCGATGTGTGGATCCATCCGCTCGCCGCGGCGACCAAGGGGCTTGGCGGCCGTGAGCTTGCCGAGATCGGGCTGATGAAGGCCGGCGGGGCATGCGCCGTCGCCACCGGGCGCAGCTGGATCCGCGATTCGGGCGTGATGCTCCGGCTGCTGGCTTATGCCCGGGCGCTCGACCTGCTGGTGATCAGCCATGCCGAGGATGATGGCCTGACAGCCGGCGCCGTAGCGACCGAGGGCGAATATGCCACGCGGATGGGCCTGCCCGCCGCGCCCGCCGCCGCCGAGGCGATGGCGGTGGCGCGCGACATCATGCTTGTCGAGCAGACCGGTGCACGGCTGCATTTCCGCCAGCTGTCCACGGCCCGCGCCTTCGATCTGGTCCGCGCCGCCAAGCAGCGCGGGCTGCCGGTCAGCTGCGGGATCAGCCCCGCGCATCTGCTCCTGTCGGACATCGCCATCGG
This sequence comes from Rhizorhabdus sp. P4_G6, assembly GCF_056401045.1. Taxonomy (NCBI): domain Bacteria; kingdom Pseudomonadati; phylum Pseudomonadota; class Alphaproteobacteria; order Sphingomonadales; family Rhizorhabdaceae; genus Rhizorhabdus; species Rhizorhabdus sp. P4_G6. The sequence continues at coordinate 27,899 of NZ_JBFUKC010000006.1, forward strand.
CGGCTTTCGCACCTTTGCCCGCCTGTCGCCGCCACTGCGCAGCGAGGATGACCGCCGCGCCGCACTGGCGGCGATCGCCGACGGCACGATCGACCTGATCTGCTCGAGCCATGATCCACAGGGGCCGGAAGCCAAGCGGCTCCCCTTCGCGGATGCCGAGGCGGGCATGTCGGGCGCGGAGACGCTGCTGACCCTGTCATTGACGCTGGTTCGCGATGGCGTCGTCGATCTGCCGCGACTGATCGCGCTGCTGTCCACCGCCCCCGCCCGGCTGCTCGGCCTTCCCGGCGGCACGCTGGCGATCGGCGGTGAGGCAGACCTGGTGCTGTTCGATCCCGACCGGCCCTGGCGGATCGATTCGGATCGGATGGCTTCGCGCGCGGGCAACACGCCGTTCGATGGGCTGCCCGTTCAGGGCAAGGTGTTGCAGACGATCAAGGGCGGTGTCGCGCTAGGCTGAGCAAGGCGAGGCTGGCGGCGTCAAGCGCTACCGGCAGTGCCGTTGCGCTGCGCCCATCGGATGGGCCTCTCGCCGGCCGAAGCCCGCACGAAACATGCTCCGCCGACGGCCTTGATGCTCATGCAGAGCCGGATCGCGTCGCTCCGCCTGGCAAAGCCGCTGACCGAGAGCCGATACAGCATCGCCCTGCCCTGGCGGAAGCCGGAGCCGGTCGGCACATGTGTCTTGAGGAACTGCGCTCGCCGGCCAAGGCCTGTCCAGGCGGCCTCGATCCGGCCCGCCGAGGTGAACGCCCCGAGCTGCACGGCCCAGCTTCCCCGGGGTGCCTTTTCCGCCGCGAGGCGCGCCGGTGGCGCGACCGATGTGGAGAGCTTCGCCTGAACAGGCCGAGGACCAACAGAGTGCGTGACCGGTTGTAGAGAGGCGGCCTGAGCCACGGCTGGCGAAAGCGGCGATGGAGTCGATTCGGCGGCAGTCGCGGGCGCGGCCTGTATCGTCGGGATGGCGCTCGCCGGTTCGGCCATTGCCGTCGCCGGCACGTCCGGAGCGTTCGGCGGCGTCGAGAGCGCCAGAGCGAGCGGCTGTCCGCTGTCCTCGGCCGGCATGACGCCGAGCAGAGCGCCAACCTGCATGGCCGGATCGGCCTTCAACTGCGTCACCCTGGCCCAGCGGCGAAGGCGTTCCGCCAGCCTGTCGGCAGGCACATCCTGTGCGGCGATGGTCGTCGCGTCGTTCCAGCGGCCCTCGATCGCGCAGGCGAAGGCGAGGTTCTGGCGGGTGCGGGCATCGGCACCAGGCATCCGCGCCGCGGCCAGCAGCCGCTCGCGGGCTTCGTCGGCATGGCCGAGCAGCGCCAGCGCGAGCCCGATCTCCGCTTCCGGAGCCAGGCCGTTCGCGGTTTCGAGGGATGCGAGCGCTGCTTCATTTCGGCCCAGCGCGATCTGCGCAAGAGCCCGGTTGACGGCGATGCGACCCAGCGACGGATCGAGCGTCAATGCATCGCGAAGTGCGGTTTCGGCGGAAGCGAAACGGCCGGCGCCGAGGTAGGCGCGCCCCAGGAAAGCCCGTGTTGCCGCATCGCGCGGCAGCATCAATGCCGCCGCCTCGGCATCGCGCACTGCCATCGTGGCATTGCCCTGGGCGAGCGCATCGCGAGCCGACGCGACGAGCAACGCCGCGCGCTGCTCTGCTGATGCGGGGCTCGGCCGGGCCGCTACGGCGGCCGGCGCAGCGCCCGCCATCATGCCCGCAAGGCCCAGCCAGACACACCCCGCGGTCACAAATCCTGCCCAACTCTGTCGCACAGCAAGGTCCCCATGTCGCGCAGATCGCGCGCTATCCTGCCGGGTTTGCCATGGCCCCCGCTAAGCTTTGGTTAACGACATCTGTTAATATCCGCCGGGAATTCGCTATCGCCGTAGGAAAGCGAACGCGCTATCAACCGGCAAATTCATGCCGATGTCTCGGGGGCGGTAGAGTATGAGAAGCTTGTTCGTCGGTTGCGCCGTGATTGCTACCGTCATCGCCTTGCCGGCTGCAGCGGAAACCAAGGCCGGCGTCGATGCGTGGCTGGCCGGCGACTATCCCAAGGCGGTCGCCGAATGGCGCGGGCCGGCCGCGGCCGGCGAGCCCGATGCACAGTTCAACCTCGGCCAGGCCTACAAGCTCGGGCGCGGCGTGCCGGCGGATGCTGCCGCGGCGCTCGGCTGGTATCGCAAGGCCGCTGCGGCGGGACATGAGCAAGCCCAGGCGACGCTCGGCCTCCAGCTGTTCCAGAGCGGCCAGCGCGAGGAAGCCATGATCTGGCTCAAGAAAGCCGCTGACCAGGGCGAAGCGCGGGCGCAATATGTCGTCGGCACGGCCTATTTCAACGGGGATTCACTGCCCAGGGACTGGGCGCGTGCTTATGCCTTGATGACCCGTGCCAAGGCATCCGGCATCGGCGCGGCCACAACGAGCCTGGCCCAGATGGATCAGCTCATACCCGAGCAGCAGCGTCTCGCCGGGCTCGCGCTGGCGCGCGAAATGGAGAGGACTGCGGCCCTGCGCGCAAGCGATGCCTCTGAACCGGGTGCGCCGCTGACCTTGCGGACCGAGCGCACGCCGCAACCGGTTGGCCAGGCCAGCCTCCCGCCGTCGACGCCGCCGTCTGCCGCCAGCCCCGCCGCGACGGCCGCCGCGCAAGCGTCCAGCCCGCCCTCGAAAGCGCCCGCGGCTGCACCCGCCGCGAAGATCACCGCGGCGACGGCCAAGCCCACAGCCAGGCCCGCCGCACCGATCGTCGCGGCAGCCGGCGGTGGATGGAAGGTCCAGCTTGGAGCCTTCTCGAGCCCCGACGGGGCACAGGGCGCCTGGTCGACGCTGTCGGCCAAGACGCCTGCCATCAGGGCGCTCCGTCCCAGCTACGTCGCTGCAGGCAATTTCACACGGCTGCAGGCGGGGCCGCTCGGTTCGCGCTCGGCTGCCGACCAGGCATGCGCCGCGATCAAGTCGGCGGGTTCGGCCTGTTTCGCGGTGGCGCCCTGATCGGCGGTCGACCTTAACGCTATCTTGGTGTTTCCGGGCGATAAAGCTCGCCGGAACAGTTGCGGATGGCGTGGATGACGGTGTGGCGGCGTATAGATCGGCCCGAGGCTATGGCGAGCCGCTGGCGGCGCAGGCAAGTCTGTGAGTTATTGGCCGAAGGACAGGCTCAGGCGGTCGCACTGCGGGACATATCCGGCACCGGCGCGACGCTCGATACGAACCGTCCGCCCGTGCTCGGCTCCAAAGTAGAACTGCGCCACCCCCATGCAGGATCAATCTGCGCGCGGGTCAGCGAGATCGGCGAAAGCGGGATCAGGGTCAGCTTCGATGGCCGGGAAGCGGCCGTCGCCTTCGCGCTGGGCGCGATCGCGGCTGACATGACCCGCGACTGAGCGAGCGCCCCAGCCCCAGCTACGATCTTATGATAGTATATCCAGATAAGTCTCAGTTTATCCAGTCTTTTTTTGAATAGCCCTGGGCGTAGAGCAGCGCAGTAAGATCGCAATGATCGATCCGCGCCGCTGCCGCTGCCGCCGTCTTCGGCTTGGCGTGATAGGCGACCCCCAGCCCGGCGGCCTCGATCATCGGGATGTCATTGGCTCCATCACCGACGGCGAGGCACTGTTCCGGAGAGATGCCGTGCGCCTCTGCCTCGGCCAGCAGCGTCTCCCGTTTGGCCGCCGCCCCGATGATGGGCCTGGCTACCGTTCCGGCCAGCTTTCCACCGCTGAACTCGAGGATGTTCGACAGCGCGCGGGTAAAGCCGATGTCCGCCGCGACCCGATCGGCGAATAGGGTGAAGCCGCCCGAAACCAGATAGCAATCGGCTCCATTCGCCCGCATCGTCCGCACCAGTTCGCGCGCCCCGCCCATGATGACCACGCGTTCGGCGTGGCAGCGGTCTATCATCGACGCGTCGAGCCCCTTCAGCAGGCCGACGCGCGCGTCGAGAGCGCCCTCGAAATCCAGTTCGCCCCGCATCGCCCGCTCCGTGATCTCCGCGATCTGCGGCTTTATCCCGGCATAATCGGCGAGTTCATCGATGCATTCGATCGTGATCATGGTCGAATCCATATCCGCGACGAGCATCCTTCGACGCCGGTTCGCGGCACGCTGGACGATCACATCGACGCCAGGAAATGCCCCCTCAAGCGCCGCGCGTGCCGCCATCGGATCATTTTCGAAGTTCAAATCACAGGCAATATCCTGCTCTATCCAATTGTACCTATTGGATTTGATACCGGCATCGGCGAGAAGTTCGAGCGCCTTGGAAATATCCGCCGCTTGCAGGCGCTCCGATGCTATCAGCGTCGCGATGAACAAGACCGTCTCCCCGTCGAAAAAACCGATCGCGCTTATTGCGGGACCGACCGCCAGCGGCAAGTCCGCATTGGCGACGCGGTTGGCCGAGATCGCCGGCGGCGTCGTGATCAACGCCGATGCCAGCCAGGTCTACGCCGATCTGCGCATCCTTTCGGCGCGCCCCGACGAAGCCGAAATGGCGCGCGCGCCGCACCGGCTGTTCGGCTATCGCGACGCCGCATTTGCATGCTCTGCGGCCGAGTGGGCCGAAGACGCGCGCAAAGAAATCGCCTCGGCGCACGCCGCCGGCCTGCTGCCCATCATCGTCGGCGGTACCGGGCTTTACCTGCGCACCCTGCTCTATGGCATCGCCCCAATCCCCGACATCGATCCTGCAATCCGCGCAGAAGTGCGCGCGATGTCCGTCGGACGCGCCGCGGTGATGCTGCGGCGTGAAGACCCTCAGGCGGCGGCCCGGCTGAAGCCGCAGGACATCACCCGGATCAGTCGGGCGCTTGAGGTCATCCGCTCGACAGGAAGGTCATTATCCGTTTGGCAGCAGCAGCTTGAAGGTGGAATATCAGATCAGGTCTCGATTGCGCCAGCGATCCTCCTGCCGCCGCGCCCGTGGCTGTACGAACGCTGCAACGACCGCTTCGCGGCCATGCTCGAGCAGGGCGCGATCGACGAGGTCGAGGCCCTTCGCGCGCGACGGCTCGATCCCAGCCTGCCTGCCATGCGCGCGATCGGGGTGCGCGATATCATCGACTGGTGTGAAGGCCGTACCGATCATGATATGATGATCGAGCGCGCGCAGGCTGCCACCCGCCAATATGCGAAGCGGCAATATACCTGGTTCCGGCATCAGCTTCCCGAAATCTGGGAACGGCACGACGCGCAACTCGATGACAATAATATTGCCGATATAGCAATAAAATTACGTTATATGGCGTTGACAGAGTAGTTTGTTACATATAGGGCACGCCGCTTCATGAAAGGGCACGTCGCCCGCAACAAGGACATGACCATGACTGCCGAAATGACGGGAGCCGACATATTGATGCAGGCGCTGAGCGATCTCGGCGTCGAGGTCATCTTCGGCTATCCGGGCGGCGCCGTCCTCCCCATTTACGATGCTCTGTTCAAGCAGAAGCGGCTCCGCCATATTCTGGTGCGGCACGAAGCCGGCGCCGTTCACGCCGCGGAGGGCTATGCACGCTCGACGGGCAAGCCTGGCGTCGTTCTGGTGACATCGGGCCCGGGAGCCACCAATGCCGTGACGGGGATCGCCGACGCGCTGATGGACTCGATTCCGCTGGTGATCGTGACCGGCCAGGTCGGCACGCCGCTGATCGGCACAGACGCGTTCCAGGAGTGCGACACGGTCGGCATCACCCGCCACTGCACCAAGCATAATTATCTGGTGAAGGACCCGGCACAGCTTGGCGACGTCATTCATGAGGCTTTCCATATCGCGACGTCCGGCCGGCCCGGCCCGGTGGTCATCGACCTGCCCAAGGACGTGCAGGTCGCGACGGCGCCCTATCGCAAGCCCTCGATCCAGGCGCTGCCACACAAAGGCTATCGCCCGCAGGTGAAGGCGGACACCGCCCTTATCGAAGCGGCGGTGGAGATGATGGCCGCTGCCGAGCGTCCGATCCTCTACACCGGCGGCGGCATCATTAACGCGGGCCCGGCCGCAAGCCAGGTGCTGCGCGATCTCGCGCGGATCACCGGCGCGCCGGTGACGTCGACGCTGATGGGTCTCGGCGCCTTCCCGGCCTCCAGCCCGCAATGGCTGGGCATGCTCGGCATGCACGGCACCTATGAAGCCAATATGGCGATGAACCGAGCCGATCTGATCGTCTGCCTCGGCGCGCGCTTCGACGATCGGGTGACGGGCAGACTCGACGCTTTCTCGCCGCATTCCAAGAAGATCCACATCGATATTGATCGCTCTTCGATCAACAAGACGGTGCGGGTGGATCTCGGCATCGTCGGCGACGTGGGCCGCGCGATGGAAGACATGATCAAGCTATGGAAGGCGCGCCAGCACCAGCCGCAAAACCTGGCGCCGTGGTTCGGCCAGATCGGCGAGTGGCGGGCGCGCAACAGCCTCAAATTCCCGGCGTCGATCAAGGAGATCATGCCGCAGCATGCCATCCGGCGGCTGTGGGAGGCCACGCACGCCAAGAAGCCGATCATCACCACCGAGGTTGGCCAGCACCAGATGTGGGCGGCCCAGCATTTCGACTTCGATGGACCCAATCAGTGGCTCACCTCGGGCGGCCTCGGCACGATGGGCTATGGCCTGCCCGCCGCGATCGGCGCGCAGCTCGGCAACCCCAACGCACTCGTCATCGACATTGCGGGCGAGGCCTCGATCCAGATGAACATCCAGGAGCTCGGCACCGCCACGCAATTCCGCCTGCCGGTGAAGGTGTTCATCCTCAACAACGAATATATGGGGATGGTCCGCCAGTGGCAGGACTTGACCTACGCCGGCCGTTATTCATCGTCTTATAGCGATGCCTTGCCAGATTTCGTGAAGTTGGCGGAGGCTTATGGCTGGAAGGGCCTGCGGATAGAGGACCCTGCGGATCTCGACGACGGGATCGCGGCGATGATCGCGCATGACGGGCCGGTTATGGTCGACTGCCGTGTGGCGAAGCTCGCCAACTGTTTCCCGATGATCCCCAGCGGCGCGGCGCATACCGACATGATCCTCGAACCCGACGAGGTGGTCGGCGAGATGGATGACGAGGCCAAGGCGCTTGTCTGAACCCGCTGCCGCCCTGACCGTCCTTCGACCAGAGAAAAGACAGATGCATATCAAGCAGGAAGCCACCGATCGGCACACCTTGTCCGTGACCGTCGACAACGAGTCCGGGATCCTTGCCAGGATCGCCGGCCTGTTCTCGGCGCGCGGCTACAATATCGACAGCCTGACGGTGGCCGACGTCACCGAGGACGAGAAGATCAGCCGGATCACCATCGTCACCACCGGTACGCCGCAGGTAATCGACCAGGTCGTCGCCCAGCTTGATCGCATGGTGCCGGTGCACAAGGTCACCGACCTCACCGTGCTTGGGCCGCATGTCGAGCGCGAGCTGGCGCTGGTGAAAGTGGTCGGCACCGGCGATCATCGGATCGAAGCGCTTCGGCTCGCTGAGGTGTACCGCGCCCGCGTCGTCGACTCGACCATCTCGAGCTTCATCTTCGAGGTGACCGGCGGCACCGAGAAGATCGACAAGTTCCTCGAGCTGATGCGTGAAGTCGGCCTGGTCGAGGTCGCCCGCACCGGGGTGGCAGCGATCGTCCGGGGCAAAGAGGCGCTTTAGGGCCTTGCTATAAAGCAGGGGGTCGACGGACGGGCGCTTGCCCGTTACGGGGCCCCGACGAATTTCAACCAAACGGCCTTCATCGCAACCGAATGTCCGGCCGCGCCACAGGGAAGCAAGCTATGCGCGTCTATTATGATCGTGATGCCGACATCGGCCTCATCAAGACCAAGAAGGTCGCCATCCTCGGTTATGGCAGCCAGGGCCATGCCCATGCCCAGAACCTGCGCGATTCGGGCGTTGCCGACGTGGCGATCGCGCTGCGTCCGGGTTCGGCCACCGCCAAGAAGGCCGAAGGCGCCGGGTTCAAGGTGCTGTCGAACGCCGACGCCGCAAAATGGGCCGACATCATCATGGTGCTGGCCCCCGACGAGCATCAGGCGGCAATCTATGCCGACGATCTCGCGGCCAATCTCAAGCCCGGCGCGGCACTCGCCTTCGCCCACGGCCTCAACGTCCATTTCGGGCTGATCGAGCCGCGCGCCGACATCGACGTGTTCATGATCGCGCCGAAGGGCCCCGGCCACACCGTGCGCTCCGAATATCAGCGCGGCGGCGGCGTCCCCTGCCTGATCGCCATCGCCCAGGATGCCAGCGGCAACGCGCATGACATCGCCCTGTCCTATGCCTCGGCGATCGGCGGTGGCCGCTCGGGCGTGATCGAGACGACCTTCAAGGAAGAGTGCGAGACCGACCTGTTCGGCGAGCAGGCGGTGCTGTGCGGCGGCCTCAGCCACTTGATCATGGCGGGTTTCGAGACGCTGACCGAAGCCGGCTATGCTCCCGAGATGGCCTATTTCGAGTGCCTTCACGAGGTCAAGCTGATCGTCGACCTGATGTATGAAGGCGGCATCGCCAACATGCGCTACTCGATCTCGAACACCGCCGAATATGGCGACATCCACACCGGCCCGCGCATGATCACCGCGGACACCAAGGCCGAGATGAAGCGGGTGCTCGACGACATCCAGACCGGCAAGTTCGTCAAGCGCTTCGTGCTCGACAACCGCGCCGGCCAGCCCGAACTCAAGGCGAGCCGCAAGCTCACCGCCGAGCATCCGATCGAGAAGGTCGGCGCCGAGCTGCGCGCGATGATGCCCTGGATCGGCAAGAACCAGCTGGTCGACAAAGCCAAGAACTGAGGCTGGGCAACCGATCGGCGGATCCCGCCGAAACGGTGCGTTTCGCTATTGTGGCTTGTGGGAGGAGCGGCACACCCTAGTGTGCCGCTCCAGCCATATTAGGAGAATGTCGCATGAAACGCACCGCCGTCCTGCTGGCAGGCCTGTCCATCGGCACTGCCCTGCCCCTGTTCGCCCAGATGCCGACCACGCCTCCCGGCGCTCCGGACACTTCGCGCGTCGCAGCAGGGAGCTACACGGTGGATCCGGCGCACAGCCAGGTCGCCTTCACCGTCAATCATCTAGGCTTCAGCATGTACCGCGGGCTGTTCGGCGAGGTGACGGGCACGATGACGCTCGATCCCAAGGCGCCGGCTGCTGCTAAAGTGTCGATCGACATCCCGATCAGCGGCATCACCACGACTTCGGCCAAGCTCAACGAGCATCTCCAGGGCGCAGACTTCTTCGATGCGGCAAAATATCCCAGCGCGCACTTCGAATCGACGAAGGTCGAAGTGTCGGGCAAAAAGGCCAAGATCAGCGGCAACCTGACGATAAAGGGCGTCACCAAGCCCGTCGTCCTCGACGCCCATTTCATCGGTGCGGGCACGATGATGGGCAAGCAGACCATCGGCTTCGAGGCGAAGACCGCGGTCAAGCGAAGCGATTTCGGCGTCAGCTATGGCGTCCCGCTCGTGCCTGACGAGGTACCGCTCGACATCAGCGTAGCCTTCGAGCGGCCCGCCGCCAAGTAGAGGCTCGGCTCAGGCGGCGCGGCGCTTCGCGCACGCGAAGCTGCGGAACCGTTCGCGACTATTGGCGTCGGATATGCTGGCGATGGGCGCATCGTCAACTCGACCATCGATGCCCGACATTCCTTCATGTGTCGGATGCGGTGCGATTCCGGCCTATGGACAGCCGGAGCATCGCTGATCCATCATCGGACGATGAGCCAGCCAGAACCCGTCTCCGAAACCGGCCGTATCGAGGCGTTCTCGGACGGCGTCATCGCGATCATCATCACGATCATGGTGCTCGAGCTGCGGCCGCCGGAGCATCCGACGCTCGAGGGCCTGGTGCGGCTCTGGCCCGTCCTGCTCGCCTATGCGCTCAGCTTCGTCCAGGTCGGCGTCTACTGGGTCAACCATCATCAGTTGCTCGACCGCGCCGAGGTATCGAGCAACGCGCTGCGCTGGGCCAACATGCTGTGGCTGTTCTGCCTGTCGCTGATTCCGTTCGGAACCGCCTGGTGGGGCGAACATCCCCATGAACCGATCCCGACGGCGCTCTATCTGGTGACGCTGCTGCTTCCGGCGCTGGTCTATCCCTGGCTCGAGGCTGAAGCGCTCTGTAACGCGACCGCGGCCGATACGACCGCACAGCACCGGATACAGCAGCGCAAGGCCATCATGTCGCTGGGCATCTACGCCGCCGGTATCGCCCTTGCCTTCGTCAACAGCGCGCTGAGCATTGCCTGCACCTTCCTCGTGTCGATCTTGTGGATCCTGCCAGGAAGCCGCATCGACCGGCTGTTCGAAACGCGAATCTAGACCAGCGCATCCAGCAATCCGATCAGCGGGCGATCCGCCGGCGGCATGTCGAGGCGGTGCAGCTCGACCGGTCTCACCCACTGTATCGCCGGGGCCTCCAGCGCCCGCGGAATTCCCTGCCATTTCCGGCAGATGTAGAGCAGCAGGATCATGTGCCGGTCGCCGAGCGCCTCGCTGGCGAAGCAGGCTGGGGCGAGGCATGCGTGCTGGACGTCGATGCCCAGTTCCTCATGCAGTTCCCGGATCAGCGCGGCTTCGGGAAGCTCGCCAGCCTCGACCTTGCCCCCGGGGAACTCCCACAGACCGGCCATCGCCTTGCCCTGGGGACGCTGCTGGACCAGAATCCGCCCGTCGGAATCGATCAATGCCGCCGCGACGACGATCAGGAGCTGGGGCGTTTGCATGGTCGTCGAACTCTTCAGAGATTTTTAATCCGGCACGCCTACGGAATAAAACGCTTCAGATCAAAGCGATTGGCCGTTCCCGTTCGCTTGAGGAAGGACATATGAGAGGCACCAACAGATCAGGACCGCGCCGGCTTTGCCAAGATCATAGCGGCGCCAGCGCCGTCGAATATCGATTGATCCTGTCACTGGTCTTCCTCGCCCTGAGGCGCGCGGCCGCGACACCGGGCAATTTCTTCAGGGCGGACTGGGGCGGCATCGTCGTCGGGCTGCGGCCGCTTGGCAGAATCTCCGCGCGTTAACCTTTCGGCAGGGACTCGTCGGCTAGGATATGATTGTTGGCCCAACGCGAGTGAGGTCAGCCGGGCCGAGAAACCCCGTGGTCGGGTAGTGGGAGTTAGAGTTATGAAGTTCGTTGCCAAGCTGCTGAAGAACAACAAGGGTGCAACCGCGATCGAATATGGTCTGATCGCCGCCCTTATCGCCGTTGCCGCGATCACTGCGATGACCAGCCTCGGCAATCAGCTCCAGAAGACGTTCACGAACGTCTCGAACAACATGAAGGCTAGCTGAGCCTAGCTTTCGACACGGCTGAAGGCTGGCTTCCAAGGGTGGCGGATGAAGGTCCGCCGCCCTTTTTGGCGTCTACTGCCGCACAATCACCTTCACCCTGTCCCCCACTCGCAGCTTTGCGCCCTGGCTCAGACCATTGAGCACCAGGAAGCGGTCAACCGGACTGTCCGGAAATGCCATCTGGCGGGCGAAGCTGTCCACCGTGTCACCGGCTTTTACCCTCAGTACGCGCACCCGCAGCGGCTTGGCGGCGGCGGCTTCATTCGGCGCCATGCGGCGCATGCTTTCGACCAGAGGCTGGAACGGCCCGATCCCCTGTCCGGCACGCGTCAGGGTAACGAAGCTGAAGGCCTTGGTGCCTCCGTCCGGGCGATAGGCGAACACGCCGACATCAAGCTGGCCGGCATTGCTGCTCGCCTCACCGAACGCATAGCGGAAGTCCACGCCTTGGGCGCGTCCGCTCTGGATCTGGCCGTAGCGGATGTTGGCGCTCAGCTTCGAGAAGACCTGGCCGACATAATCATCCAGCCCGCCGAGTCCCACCCGCCCCCCGGTGAAGCTCGCCTGGCCGCCTGATCCGCTGATGGTCACGGCCTCGTCGCTGTTGACCAGGCCGTACCCGCTCGGCGCCGTGAAGGCGAGCCGCTCGGTTGGGAGCTTGAACTCCCGGCCCTCGACGAATCCCTTTGACGGATCGTCGCCATAGGGAAGGCCGTCAATGGCATCGAGCAGCGCATCGCGGTTGCGCGCACCATGACCGGCGGCACCGGTCTGCGCGGCCTTGTCGCGGGCTCGCTTGACCCGGTCGGCCGAATTGGGGTGCGTGCTCGCCCAGGTCGGCAACGAACTCTCCTTGCCGCTGACCCGCGCTTCCAGCGCACTCTGCGCGCCGAGGATCCCCAGCATGTCCGACGAGGCCAGCGGATCATAGCCCGCGCTGGCGAGATAGCGCACGCCCAGATCGTCGGCCTGATATTCCTGAGCGCGCGAAAAACCCTTGGTGATCAGGTCCGCGCCGACGCCGGCACCCTGCCCCACCAGATTGCCGACCCCCGAACTGCCTGCCACGGCGCCGACGATCCCCGCCAACACCTGGGTGATCGTCGCGGTCCGCTGGCGCTTGGCGGCGTGGCGCGCGGCGACATGGCCGACTTCGTGCCCGAGCACCGATGCGAGCTCGGCCTCGTCGTTCATCGACGCGAGCAGGCCGCGGGTCACATAGACATAGCCGCCGGGTATCGCGAAAGCGTTGTTGATCGGTGAATCGAGCAGCGTGACGGTGAAGTCACGCTCGGAATTGGACAGGCCCGACTGGACCGAGATCTTGCGGCCAACGCGCGCGACATATTCCGCCATGGCCCCCTTCATCGCGCCGCCGAACTGCTGAACCAACTGGGGATGCGCCTCTGCGCCGGCGCGCTTGTCGCTAGCCGAGATCGCCTGCGCCTGGGCAAGGGCCGGAGCCGGTGGCAGTGCGAGCAGCAGGCTGGCAAAAATCGCGACCTTCTTCATGCGGATCCTCTCGATGAAGGCTTAAAGCGAAGATTACCCGATCGGTTCCGTTACGGCACCGCGATCACCCGATGGCGAGGAACTTGTCACGCCGTGCGGCGCGGACCGTCGCGGGTTTCTTGCCGGCCAGCTTGTCGAGCTCCTCGCCGATCGCCGCGCCGAGCGAAGCTATCGCCGCGCCAGGGTCGCGATGCGCGCCGCCCATCGGCTCCGGGACGACCCGGTCGACCACGCCGAGCCGCTGGAGATCGGCGGCGGTCACCTTCATCGCTTCGGCGGCCTCAGCGGCCTTGTCGCCGGTACGCCACAGGATCGAGGCGCAGCCCTCGGGTGAAATCACCGAATAGACGGCATGCTCGAACATCAGCACCTTGTTCGCGGCGGCCACCGCGATCGCGCCGCCCGAGCCGCCTTCGCCGACGATCGCCGCAACCATCGGGACACCCAGCGCCAGGCACTGCTCGGTCGAACGGGCGATGGCCTCGGCCTGGCCGCGCTCCTCGGCCTGGACGCCGGGGAAGGCACCCGACGTGTCGACGAGGCTGACAACCGGCAGGCCGAAGCGATCGGCGAGCTGCATCAGCCGGATCGCCTTGCGATAGCCCTCGGGCTTGGCCATGCCGAAGTTATGGCGCAATCGCGAGGCGGTGTCGTCGCCCTTCTCATGGCCGATCACCACCACCCTGCGGTCGCCAAGCCGGCCAAATCCGCCGATGATCGCCTGGTCATCGGCAAAAGCGCGATCGCCGGCGAGCGGCATGAAATCGGTGATGAAACCGGCGACATAGTCCTTGAAGTGCGGCCGGTCCGGATGACGCGCGACCTGCGTCTTCTGCCAGGGGCTCAGCCTCGCATAGATGTCGCGCAGCAGCTTTTCGGACTTGGCCTCGAGCTTCGAGACCTCGCTGCCGATGTCGAACGACCCCGCATGCGCGGTCGAACGCAGTTCGGCGATGCGCGCTTCGAGCTCCGCGATCGGCTTTTCGAATTCGAGATAGGCAACCATCGGCCCCGGTTAGGCGGGCGCGCCGCGCCAGTCAACGAAGGCTTGGGCGACCTCTTGAAGGCAGTGGCGTCGTTACTATCTCGATCGCGTCAACCGTTGCCAGTTGGGACGGCGGACACGGCCCGGCGGCAACCCCGCGGGCCCTCATGGTCAACATCGCTTATATAAGGAAACAGATCCATGCGTAATCTGGACTTTGCTCCGCTTCTCCGGTCTTCGATCGGGTTCGAGAACCTCAACCGCCTCGTCGATTTCACCCGCGGCGAAAGCGACAGCTATCCGCCCTATAATATCGAGAAAACCGGTGACGGCGCCTATCGCATCCAGATGGCACTGGCCGGCTTCACTCGCGAAGAGATCGACGTCACCGTGCAGGACAACATGCTGATCATCATCGGCCGCGCGGGCGAGACCGAAGGCGAGCAGCGCGAATATCTGCACCGCGGCATCGCCAAACGCGCATTCGAGCGCCGCTTCCAGCTCGCCGACACCATCAAGGTGACGGGGGCGGGATTCGAGAACGGCCTGCTCAATGTCGAGCTGGTGCGCGAGATCCCCGAACATAAGAAGCCGCGCCGCATCGCCATCGACGGCGTCGAACCGCAACAGGTGATCGACGCCGAGCCGGCGAAGGCCGCGTAACCCATCACGGGAGCGATCCTTCCAGATCGCCGAGGAAAGCCGGGCCGCGAGGTCCGGCTTTCTGATTCCAGGCCGCGTTCCGGCCCGAAATCGGACGATGGAAGCCAAGCTTTATCGCGACACGCTATCTTTTGGCCCCTCCGCCTTGCATCCTCGGGGCACCCCTGCTAACCGGCCCGCGACCGATGCAGGGACGCCTTACAGCGCCCCCTTTTTCGCATGGGACGACATCCATTTGGGGGACGAGACGCGCGTGGAGAATTCCGGCGGTATTCAGGCTAGCCTCAGCGGACGTTATGCGACCGCGCTGTTCGGGCTCGCCCGTGACGAGAAGGCGATTGACGCGGTTTCGGCCAGCCTTGCGAGGCTGAAGGCCACCCTCGCCGAGTCGGACGATCTGCGCCAGCTGACGACCAGCCCGGTCGTCTCGCGCGCCCAGGCCGCGCAGGCCATCGCCGCCGCGGCGGGGGCGATGGGGCTCGATTCGCTCACCACCAAGTTCCTCGGCGTGCTCGCCCAGAACCGCCGGCTCGGCCAGCTGGGCGCAGTGATCCGGGCCTATGGCCAGCTTGCCGCCGCGCACCGCGGCGAGACGACTGCCGAAGTCACCTCGGCCCATCCGCTGTCCGACGATCAGGTCGCGGCGCTGAAGGCCAAGCTCAAGACCCAGCTCGCCCGCGATGTCGCGGTCGACCTCACCGTGGATCCCTCGATCCTTGGCGGACTGATCGTGAAGGTCGGCTCGCGCCAGGTCGATGGTTCCATCCGCTCCAAACTGAACACCCTCGCGATTGCGATGAAAGGCTGAACATGGACATCCGCGCCGCTGAAATCTCCAAGGTCATCCGCGACCAGATCGCCAGCTTCGGCTCCGAAGCGCAGGTCACCGAGGTCGGCCAGGTGCTGTCGGTCGGCGACGGCATCGCCCGCATCCACGGCCTCGACAACGTCCAGGCCGGCGAGATGATCGAGTTCTCGAACGGCATCAAGGGCATGGCCCTCAACCTGGAAGCCGACAATGTCGGCGCCGTGATCTTCGGCTCGGACGCCCAGATCAAGGAAGGCGATGTCGTCAAGCGCACCGGCACCATCGTCGACGTGCCGGTCGGCAAGGGCCTGCTCGGGCGCGTGGTGGACGGCCTCGGCAATCCGATCGACGGCAAGGGCCCGATAGTCAGCGACCAGCGCAGCCGCGTCGAGGTCAAGGCGCCCGGAATCATCCCCAGGAAGTCGGTCCATGAGCCGGTGCAGACCGGCCTCAAGGCGCTCGACGCGCTCGTGCCCGTCGGCCGCGGCCAGCGCGAGCTGATCATCGGCGATCGCCAGACCGGCAAGTCGGCCGTCGCGATCGACACCTTCATCAACCAGAAGACCGCCAATGCCGGCACGGACGAGAGCAAGAAGCTCTACTGCGTCTATGTCGCCATCGGCCAGAAGCGCTCGACCGTCGCACAGCTCGTCAAGACGCTCGAAGAGAATGGCGCAATGGAATATTCGATCGTGGTCGCTGCGACCGCGTCGGACCCCGCCCCGCTTCAGTATCTCGCGCCCTATACCGGCGTCGCGATGGGCGAGTATTTCCGGGACAACGGCATGCACGCGCTGATCGTCTATGACGATCTGTCGAAGCAGGCCGTCGCCTATCGCCAGATGTCGCTGCTGCTGCGCCGCCCGCCGGGCCGCGAAGCCTATCCGGGCGACGTCTTCTATCTGCACAGCCGCCTGCTCGAGCGCGCCGCCAAGCTGAACGACGCGAACGGCAACGGATCGCTGACGGCGCTGCCGATCATCGAGACCCAGGCGGGCGACGTGTCCGCCTACATCCCGACCAACGTGATCTCGATCACCGACGGCCAAATCTTCCTCGAGACCGACCTGTTCTACCAGGGCGTCCGCCCAGCCATCAACGTCGGCCTCTCGGTCAGCCGCGTCGGCTCGGCTGCGCAGACCAAGGCGATGAAGAAGGTCGCCGGCTCGATCAAGCTCGAGCTCGCCCAGTATCGCGAAATGGCTGCCTTCGCGCAGTTCGGCTCGGATCTCGACGCCTCGACCCAGCGCTTGCTGAACCGCGGCGCGCGACTGACCGAGCTGCTCAAGCAGCCGCAATTCCAGCCCCTGCCCTTCGAGGAGCAGGTCGCATCGATCTTCGCCGGCGTGAACGGCTATCTCGACACTGTCCCGACCCGCGACGTGACGCGCTTCGAAGCCGCCTTCCTGTCGGAAATGCGCTCCAAGCATGCCGACCTGCTGGCTTCGATCCGCGACACCAAGGACCTGTCGGCCGACACGACCGCGGCGCTCAAGTCGACGCTCGAAGCCTTTGTGAAGACCTTCGCATAAGTAACCGTCATCCCAGCGAAAGCTGGGATCTCACTGCCTTCCGCTACGAAGAAAACCGAGATCCCGGCTTTCGCTGGGATGACGATAAAGGAAAGACGGACAGTAAATGCCCAGTCTGAAGAGCCTCAAGGTCCGCATCACTTCGGTGAAGTCGACCCAGAAAATCACCAAGGCGATGAAGATGGTCGCCGCGGCCAAGCTGCGCCGCGCGCAGATGGCGGCGGAAGCCGGCCGTCCCTATGCCGAGCGTCTCGACGCGGTGATGGCCAGCCTCGCCTCGAAGGTGACGGTCGGGCCGCAGAGCCCAAGGCTCCTGGCCGGCACCGGCAGCGATCAGGTTCACCTGCTCGTCGTCGCCACGTCGGAGCGCGGCCTGGCGGGCGCGTTCAACACCAATATCGTCCGCGCCGCGCGCAAGACCGCCGACAACCTGATCGCACAGGGCAAGACGGTGAAGTTCTACCTGATCGGCAAGAAGGGCCGCGCGGTCATCTCGCGCCTGTTTCCGGGCAAGATCGTCCACCAAGTCGATCAGACCCACATCAAGAACGTCGCCTTCTCCGATGCCCATGAAGTATCCGAAGACCTGATCCACCGCTATGCGGCGGGTGAATTCGACGTGGCGCACCTGTTCTTCGCCAAGTTCCAGTCGGCACTGGTCCAGGATCCGACCGAGATCCAGATCATC
The DNA here is from genome assembly GCF_056401045.1 of Rhizorhabdus sp. P4_G6. NCBI lineage: Bacteria > Pseudomonadati > Pseudomonadota > Alphaproteobacteria > Sphingomonadales > Rhizorhabdaceae > Rhizorhabdus > Rhizorhabdus sp. P4_G6. The sequence continues at coordinate 45,364 of NZ_JBFUKC010000006.1, forward strand.
CCCGTCCCGCTGGCGCCGCCCGGCGGAACCCAGGCGGCCGGCGCTTCGGCAGCGGTGGAATATGAACCGGACGAGGAGGAGATCCTCGCCGAGCTGCTGCCGCGCAACGTCGCGATCCAGCTGTTCCGCGCGATGCTGGAGAATGCCGCATCCGAGCAGGGAAGCCGGATGACCGCGATGGACAACGCAACCCGGAATGCGGGGGAGATGATCAACAAGCTGACGATCCAGTATAACCGGACCCGCCAGGCCGCGATCACCACCGAGCTCATCGAAATCATCGCTGGCGCTGAAGCGCTGTAGCATCACGTAAGCACTGGCGCGAAGCGCTCCAAAGAACCCGAGGCAGGAAACGAACCATGGCTACCACCACCAACAATGTAGGCCGCATTTCGCAGGTCATCGGCGCTGTCGTCGACGTGAGCTTCGACGGTGAGCTGCCGGCGATCCTCAACGCGCTCGAGACCCAGAACAACGGCAACCGCCTTGTCCTCGAAGTCGCCCAGCATCTCGGCGAAGGCACCGTCCGCACCATCGCGATGGACGCCACCGACGGCCTGACCCGCGGCCAGGAAGTCACCGACACCGGCTCGCAGATCCGCGTTCCGGTCGGGCCGCAGACGCTCGGCCGCATCCTCAACGTCATCGGCGAGCCGATCGACGAGCGCGGTCCGGTGAACGCGACCCAGACCGCCCCGATCCACGCCGAGGCCCCGCTGTTCGTCGACCAGTCGACCGATGCCAGCATCCTCGTCACCGGCATCAAGGTCATCGACCTGCTCGCGCCTTACGCCAAGGGCGGCAAGATCGGCCTGTTCGGCGGCGCCGGTGTCGGCAAGACCGTGCTGATCCAGGAACTGATCAACAATATCGCCAAGGGCCATGGCGGCACCTCGGTGTTCGCCGGCGTCGGTGAGCGTACCCGCGAGGGCAACGATCTCTATCACGAGTTCCTCGACGCAGGCGTCATCGCCAAGGATGCCGACGGCAACCCGACCCCGGAGGGTTCGAAGGTGGCGCTGGTATTCGGCCAGATGAACGAGCCGCCCGGCGCCCGTGCCCGCGTCGCGCTGTCGGGCCTGACGATTGCCGAATATTTCCGCGATGTCGAAGGCCAGGACGTGCTGTTCTTCGTCGACAACATCTTCCGCTTCACCCAGGCGGGTTCGGAAGTGTCGGCGCTGCTCGGCCGTATTCCTTCGGCGGTGGGCTATCAGCCGACCCTGTCGACCGACATGGGCGCGCTGCAGGAGCGGATCACCTCGACCAACAAGGGTTCGATCACCTCGGTGCAGGCGATCTACGTGCCTGCCGACGATCTTACCGATCCGGCGCCGGCCACGTCCTTCGCTCACTTGGACGCGACCACCAACCTCAACCGCGCCATCTCGGAGCTGGGCATCTACCCGGCGGTCGATCCGCTCGACTCGACCTCGCGCATGCTCGAGCCGCGCATCGTCGGCCAGGAGCATTACGAGACCGCCCGCGCCGTCCAGGAGACGCTGCAGAAGTACAAGTCGCTGCAGGACATCATCGCGATCCTCGGCATGGACGAGCTTTCCGAAGAGGATAAGCTCACCGTGCAGCGCGCCCGCAAGATCCAGCGTTTCCTGTCGCAGCCGTTCCATGTCGCCGAGGTGTTCACCGGCATCTCCGGCAAGTTCGTCTCGATCGAAGACACCGTGAAGTCGTTCAAGGCCGTGGTCGAAGGCGAATATGACCATCTGCCGGAAGCCGCCTTCTACATGGTCGGCGGCATCGACGAAGTCGTCGAGAAGGCCAAGAAGCTGGCTGCCGAAGCGGCTTGATGAGCATCGGCCTGCGCCTTGAGGACGCGGTCAACGAAAGCTGCCCCTGGTCGGGTGATCCGATCGCGGCAGATTCGCTGACCCTCTACAAGGGCGCGGTCGTCGGCTTCTGCAATAGCGGCTGCCGGGACAAGTTCGAAAAAGCCACCAAGGCGTTCGATCTTGCCCTCGCGGCGAACCAGGATTGATCATGGCAGACCTGCATTTCGAACTCGTCACCCCGGAAAAGCTCCTCCGCTCGGAGGAGGTCTATATGGTCGTGGTGCCCGGCACCGAGGGCGACTTCGGCGTGCTGGCGGGCCATGCACCCTTCATGTCGGTGGTCCGCTCGGGCGAATTGTCGATCTATTCCGGGCCGAACACGGTAGCCGCGCGGATCCATGTCGAAGGCGGCTTCGCCGAGGTCAACGAAAAGGGCCTGACGGTGCTGGCAGAGCAGGCCAGCGAAGCCTGATCCCCTGCCCCTCAACTGAAGAAGAAGGCCCGGATCGCACCAGCGGCCGGGCCTTTTCCTTGACCCTCACTCTTCGACGAACGCCTTCAGCCTCCCCAGCGCGTCGTCCCATTGCGCCGCCACCCGGTCCAGATAGGCACGGGCAGTCTCCAGCGTTTGGGGCCGGCAGGTGAAGCGGCTCTCGCGGCCGTCGCGCACGCTTTCGACCAGCCCGACCTGCTCCAGCACGCGCAGGTGCTTCGTCACCGCCTGACGGGTCAGCCGGCTATCGGCGGACAGCATGGTGATCGAGCGCCTGCGCCCATCGCTGAGCGTCATCAGCAGCGACAGCCGCGTCTGGTCTCCCAGGGCGGAGAACAGTGCGGCAGGATCCGCAATCGCCCGCGGCTCAGCCCTCGACATGCGCGCGGATATTTTCGGCCTGGGCCGTCCAGCCATTGCCGTTCATGCGCAAGGCCTCGTCCCGGCGGTCAGCCGGTATCCTGTCGAAACCCGACTCGGTGATCATCAGATGGGTTCGCGCGCCGTTCGGCTCGAGCCGGAATTCGACCAAAGTCGGCTCTTCGTTCGAATAATCGATGTCCGGATCGATCGCATAAGGATGCCAGCTAAAGGCAAAACGATGCTGTGGTTCGATCGCCACCGTCCGCACTGTCCAGCGGACATGTTCATATCCGGGGTGGGTGATGGTGCCGCTGCTAAGCTCGCCGGGCACGAAGGGCCCTTCGAGCGCGACCCGAAACCATCGGCCAAATTCCTCATGATCCGTAAGCGCACGCCATACCCTGTCGACCGGAGCGGCGATGTCGATCGTCCTGATGATCCTGTCCATATCGGCAACCTCCTTGTTGCAGGTTTAACAACATTCTCCTATTAAGGCAACCAGTTGGTTGCACGTTTATCCTGGGGCGACGGAAATCATCTGAACCGGATCAAATTAAGCTTGAGTCCAAGTGGAGATGGTAAAGTCTGATCTCCAAAGGGGTGAGCATGACGTCGATCAATTCCACTCAAGAGCAAGAGGTGACATACCTCTCGGGCATCACCGCTAGCGGCACGCTGGCGAGCCAGAGCTTCTGGACCTGGAATGAAGATGACCCCGCCACCTATGATTCCGGGGAGAATTTCACCGCAAAGTTCGGCGCGGGGATTGCAGGCACGGGTGCAACCATCACCTACAGCTTCGATACGGCATCCAATTGGACGGCCGTCGAACGCGCTGCCTTTTCGGCAACGGCGGCGCTTTGGTCGGCTGTGGCGAATGTTACCTTCACGGAAGCTCCCGGGTCAGCCCGAGTGCTGTTGACCCGCGGGACCGACGGCAACGCGTCGGGAGGGCAAACGAGCCTGCAGCGCCTTGGCATCACCGGCACGACCAGTGTTGGCGTAGCCCTCAAGGGCGACATCGAAATCGATAGCTCGGTTTCGGGCTTCGGCCCGATCGGGAGTACTTTAAATGACTATGGAGGCTATCCTTACACGACGCTGATCCATGAATGGGGTCATGTCCTCGGTCTGGGCCATAGCGGTCCCTATGACGAGGGGCTGGTCGATGCTTCGCTCTATACCAGCTTCGACCTCGATGCATGGACGGTGATGTCGTACAATGACGGCGAGTTGTACGGTGATTTCAGTTGGGGCACGTCAGTTGCCGGCAACGGTCTTCGCTATGGCAACACGCCGACGACGCCGATGCCGCTCGACATTGTCGCTATCCAGAGAATGTATGGCGTTGCCGTCACCACGCCGCTTTCCGGCGGCCAGATCTTCGGCTTCCACAGCAACATCGGCGGCGAGATCGGGAAGTTCTTCGACTTCACCCTAGATCCAAAGCCGGTCGTCACTCTTTGGGACAAGGGTTTGAACAACACGCTCGACCTGTCGGGCTTCAACGCCGGATCGACCGTCGACCTCCACGACGGCGCGTTCAGCAGCGCAGCCAGCATGCGCAACAATATTGCAATCGCCTACGGCACCCGCATCGATACGGCCATCACCGGCCCCGGCAACGACACCATCACCGCCAACGATAACAGCGACTTCGCGATGGGCGGCGCAGGCGCCGACTCGATCATCGGCGGCAGCGGCAACGATCACCTCTATGGCGCCGCCGCGGTCGCGGTGAGCGGGGATGGGGCGGATTCCATCAATGGCGGCAGCGGCGGCGATTATCTGCAGGGCAATGCCGGAGATGACATGCTCGACGGCGGCGCGGGATCGGACCGGATCCAGGGTGGCCAGGGCAATGACAGGATAGTCGGTGGGACCGACAATGACAGCGCCAACGGCAACCTCGGCAACGACACGATCGACGGCAACGACGGCAACGACTCGCTTCGCGGCGGCCAGGGCTCCGACAGCATCTCAGGCGGGACCGGCAACGACCAGCTGCTCGGCGATCTCGGCGCGGACAGCCTGGCCGGCGGCACCGGCATCGACACATTGACCGGTGGCGGCGATGGCGACCTCTTCAGCTTCGCGGTCGGCGAGGCGCTGTTCGCCTCGGGCGGCCCGACCGACGTCGTCACCGACTTCACCGCTGGGACCGATCACATCCACATCAGCTTCGGCATACCGGTGCAGGTGCTGCACGGTGCCGTTTACGCCACGCTCGGAGAAGCGGCCAGCACGGCGCAACTGCTGTTCAACGCGCAGGGCGGAGGCAGCAAGGTGGCGGCGCTACAGGTCGGCGGCGACAGCTATATCTTCTACGATGCCGGACCGTCCGATCCGCTCGAGGCTTTCAAGCTGCTCGGTTTCGCGAACGCCGCAGCGATCACCTCGGCGGATTTCGCCTAGGCGGGCACCAGCCCTGCTTCGACTGGCGTTGTATGAGATGACCGGCGGCGACAGCCGTGCCGCCGACGCCGGGGCAACCGGATCATATGATGAAAACTTGGAAGCTAGACAGCGCGCCCTGCGCCATATCGCGAAAGGACGGTTAACTGTTTTTGAGGGCTTTAGCGTTACTGGATCATGGTTGGGCCGGAGTTTGGCCCGCGGGGATGAGTTTGCGATGAGTGCATTCGGCAAGCGTGGAGCGATGACGCATGGTGCGAAGCCCGCCTTTGGCGTGGCGCGGCCAATGCAGGGCGATGCGCCCCCCGGCCTGTTGACCGGCGGCCTCCAGTTCCCGCCGATCGAGCTCTCGCCGCTCTCCAGCGGTGCGGACCCGTTCGCGGGCATGCCCAGCTTCGACGATCCGATCGCGGTCGACGAGGATCAGGTCGAATTGCCCAAGCATGCCGACGCGATGGCGCGCCTAGCGGTCCGCGAAGCCGCGTCGGGCGATGCCGGCAATTCCAGGGTCGAAGGCTTCGAAGCCTCGATCCACAAGATCAAGGAACAGGTGCTGCCGCGCCTGCTCGAACGCGTCGATCCCGAAGCCGCCGCCTCGTTGAGCAAAGACGAACTGGCCGAGGAGTTCCGGCCGATCATCGGCGAGGTGCTCGCCGAATTGCGGATCACCCTGAACCGACGCGAGCAGTTCGCGCTGGAAAAAGTGCTGGTCGACGAACTGCTCGGGCTCGGTCCGCTCGAGGAACTGCTCGGCGATCCGCTGATCACCGATATCATGGTCAACGGACCCAACCAGACCTATGTCGAGCGCAAGGGCAAGCTCGAGCTCGCCAAGATCAATTTCCGCGACGAGGAACATCTGTTCCAGATCGCCCAGCGCATCGTTTCGAAGGTGGGTCGGCGCGTCGACCAGACCACCCCGCTCGCCGATGCCCGGCTGCTGGACGGCAGCCGCGTCAACGTCATCGTGCCGCCGCTGTCGCTGCGCGGCACGGCGATCTCGATCCGCAAATTTTCGTCCAAGCCGATCACCCTCGACATCATGGCGCGCGGCGGGTCGATGAGCGAGAAAATGGCTACCCTGCTCAAGATCGCCGGCGCGAGCCGCTTCAACGTGGTCATCTCCGGTGGCACCGGCTCGGGCAAGACGACAATGCTCAACGCGCTGTCGAAGATGATCGACCCCGGCGAACGCGTGATCACCATCGAGGATGCCGCCGAGTTGCGACTGCAGCAGCCGCACTGGCTGCCGCTCGAAACCCGCCCCGCCAATCTCGAGGGGCAGGGCCAGATCTCGATCCGCGACCTCGTCGTCAACGCGCTGCGCATGCGCCCGGATCGCATCATCCTGGGCGAGATTCGCGGATCGGAGTGTTTCGACATGCTCGCGGCGATGAATACCGGCCATGACGGATCGATGTGCACGCTCCACTCCAACAGCCCGCGCGAAGCGCTGGCGCGTATGGAGAACATGGTCATGATGTCGGACATCAAGGTCCCCAAAGAAGCGATTTCCAAGCAGATCGCCGACTCGGTGGACATGATCGTGCAGGTAAAGCGCCTGCGGGACGGCTCGCGTCGCGTTACCAGCATCACCGAAGTGCTCGGCATGGAAGGGCCGGTGATCATCACGCAGGAACTCTTCAAGTTCGAATATCATGCCGAGGATACCGATGGGAAAATCATCGGCGAGTATATCTCCTCGGGACTCCGTCCCTATTCGATCGAGAAAGCACGCCAGTTCGGTTTCGACCAGCCGCTGCTGGAGGCCTGCCTGTAATCAGGTCCTTCTGGTCAAGAGCCCGATCAGCCTCCGCGCAGCCACATAGCAGCACATATGGCGACCGCTATCAGCGCAAGCACGGCGATCAGCGGCCAGGGAACCCAAGCCGCGCGCGCGGCAGCGCGACGAGCGTCGCGGCGATTGTGCCGCCACCAATCCGCCGCCAGCGAGAGAATTGCCAGCAGGGCGAAAAAGATCGTCGGCCAAGCGTAATCCGATTGCACCTCGCCTCCACTTCGTCATCATCCCGGCATAGCTCAATATCCGGAGATGCACGTTGCGCCACCTGCTTATCGCCGCCGCCCTCGTCATGGTGGCGCCCGCCGCCGTGAGCCACGCGGCCAAGGTCGATCCCGCCATCGCCAAGGCCATTGCGGATAGTCGCAGGCCGGAAGCGCAGCGCGCGCGCGACGTCTACCGCCATCCGGCCGAGACGCTCGCCTTCTTCGACGTCCATAACGGCCAGACGGTGGTCGAATTCTATCCCGGCGGCGGATGGTATACACAGATCCTGGCCCCTGCGCTCAAGGGAAAAGGCCGCTATATCGCGATGCCCTCCGCCTCGGAAAAAGCGCTGGCCGCGACCAGGGCGATGCTCGAGAAGAACAAGCCGTGGTTCGGCAGCGTCCAGGTCGTGCCGTTCAGCCCGACCGAGCCATCGACGATTCCGCCCGGCACGGTGGATCGGGTGCTGACCTTCCGCAATGTCCACAACCTGATCATGGCCGGCGATGCCGTTGCGGCGAAGGCGTTCGGCGACTTCTATGCGGCGCTGAAGCCGGGCGGCATATTGGGTGTGGTCGACCACCGGCTGCCCGAGGATATGGACAGCGGCCGGGAGAAATCGAGCGGTTATCTGAAACGATCGACGATCATCCGCCTGGCGACAGCGGCCGGCTTCAGGCTTGCTGCGGAATCACCGATAAACGCCAATCCGAAAGATACACATGACTGGCCCGAAGGCGTCTGGACCCTGCCACCCACCTATCAGCGCGGGGAAGCAGACAGGACCGTCTATCAGGCGATCGGCGAAAGCGATCGAATGACCCTCAAGTTCGTGAAGCCTTGAGGCTGGAAGATGCGTCATGCCGGATGGGTTCCGGCTGACGCTCAGGCTGCGGCAATCTCCGCCATCAACCATTCCCTGAACGCCTTCACCTTGCCCGCATTGTAACGATGTTCGGGACAGACGAGCCAGAAGCTGCTGCCACCGCCGATATGCGGAAAGAGTTGCACGAGGCGGCCGGTGGCGAGCTCGAAGGGCCAGAAGCGCGGCGTCAGCATGGCGACGCCCTCGCCGGCAATCGCCGCCATCCCCTCGATCACCTGCGAATCGACATGGATCGAATTGCGGGAGAAATCCTGGGGAATCTCGACGCCGACCTGTGAGAACCAGGCGCGCCACCAGATGTCGTCGGAATTGAGCCGCAGTACATTCAGTAACGCCGCGGGCTGCTCGAACGGCCCCATGCGCTCGATATAGGCCGGGCTGCACATCGGCGTGAATTCGGCAGGAAACATCTCGACCGCACGCAATCCCGGCCAAGTGCTGGTGGTGAGGCCAAGGCGGATGCCGACGTCGACCTCATCGCGGGTGAAGTCGACGAGTTCATGCGCCGCAAGCAGCCGGATGGCGATCTCGGGTCTCGCAAGCTGGAAGCGGGCCAGGCGCGGTCCGAGCCAACTCGCCGCGATCCCGGGCGCGGCACTGATCGTCAGCACGCCGCTCTCGATCTCGCGGACCTTGCCGAAAGCCTCGTCCATCATATCGAATGCCGCGGATATCTGGGGCGCGAGCCGCTGCCCTGCGGGGCTGAGCGCCACCCGCCGCCCCGAGCGCACGAACATGGCCGTACCCAGGCGATCCTCGATCATCTTGATCTGGTAGCTGACGGCCGCCTGGGTCATCGCAAGCTCTTCCGCAGCGCGCGTAAAATTCAGGTGACGCGCAGCGGCCTCGAACACGCGCACTGCACTAAGAGGAGGAATCTGTCGCGCCATATCGATAAACCCACCTTATTTATAGGGACGGATAACCGATTGGTGCATTCAAGGAAACATCCATATTTATGTTGTCGTCCTGACGATGGAGGCGACGATGCAATCGATAAAGACATATGATGGCTCACCCTTGCCTGAAAGCCGCCTGTCCACTCTGCGTCGGCACATTGGTGCCGGCCTCAAATGGTGGGCGGAGCATCAGGCATGGCCGGCGACCGACGAAATCCGCGTCGATCGTCACCGCTCGACCTGCGGGTGAAGCCGGTGCTGCAGGGGTGACGAACCGGTCGGCAGGCGGCATGGTCGGGTCATAAACAGATCCGGATATCCTCCTCGATGCGTTCGCACCCTCTGCTCTTCCTCGCAACGCTTGCACTGGCCGCATCCTCTCCGGCCGCAGCGATGGATTTGAGTCGCCCGCAGCCATTGGCGATCGAGCGGCATGTGCCGGTCGCGCAAGACATCGCCTACCCCGGCACGATCGTCTTGACCGTCGATGCAACCGATGTCGCCCGCGGGATCTTTCGCGTCAGGGAGAGCATTCCCGTCTCCGCCCCTGGCCGCATGACCCTGCTCTACCCGCAATGGCTGCCCGGAAATCACGCACCGCGCGGACCGATCGACGATGTCGCAGGCCTCACCATCTCCGCCGACAACAAGCCGCTCGCCTGGAAGCGCGATCCGGTCGATGTCTATGCAATCCAGATCGACGTTCCGGACGGCGCGCGCGCGATCGACCTGGCCTTCGATTATGTATCGCCGGTCAATCCCGCGCAGGGGCGGGTCGTCATGACGCGAGAGATGTTGAGCCTGCAGTGGAACCTGACGGCCTTCTATCCCGCCGGCTACTTCACCCGCCGGATCATCGTTTCGCCCAGCGCGATTCTGCCGAACGGGTGGGGCTATGGCACTGCGCTCGAGCCGCTGGGTTCGCGCGCTGGCGCCGCAGTCGCCTTCCGCTCCGTCGATTTCGAGACTTTGGTCGACAGCCCGATGCTTGCGGGCAGCTATTTCCGGCAGATCCAGCTCAGCCCGAAGGTCCGGCTCAACATCGCTGCGGACCGCCCGGAGGAGCTTGCCGCCAGCGACGCGCAGATCGCTGCGCATCGCCGCCTCGTCGAGCAGGCGGTCAAGCTGTTCGGTGCCGAACATTATGACCATTACGACTTCCTGTTTTCGATCAGCGACCGGCTCGGCGGCATCGGTCTGGAGCATCAAAGGTCGAGCGAAAACGGGGTCGCTGCCGGTTACTTCACGCATTGGGACGAGCAGACCGCGCGGCGCAACCTCCTGCCGCACGAATATACCCATAGCTGGAACGGCAAATATCGGCGCGGCGCCGATCTCTATACGCCCGACTACAGCGTGCCGATGCGCAATTCGCTGCTTTGGGTGTACGAAGGACAGACCCAGTTCTGGGGTTATGTCCTGCAGGCGCGGTCGGGACTGGTCTCCGCAGAGGACACCCTGTCGGGGATTGCGATGATCGCCGCGGCGCTCGATACCCGGCCCGGACGGCAATGGCGGCCGCTGATCGACACCACCAACGATCCGATCATCGCCGCACGCCGGCCGCAGCCATGGACCAGCCTCCAGCGGTCCGAAGACTATTACAACGAGGGCTTGCTGGTCTGGCTGGATGTCGACATGCAGTTGCGCGAATTGAGCCGGGGCAAGCGTTCGCTGGACGATTTCGCTCGGGCCTTCTTCGGCATGCGCGATGGCGATTGGGGCACCCTCACCTATCGGTTCGACGATGTCGTAAGCACCCTGGACGAGATCGCACCCTATGACTGGGCGAGCTTCCTGCGCAGCCGGGTCGAGCAGCCGCAGCCACACGCGCCGCTCGGCTGGCTAGCCAAGAGCGGCTACCGGCTTGCCTATAATGCCAAGCCAACGAGCTACTGGGCGACCGACGAGCGCCGGCGCAAGGTCGCGGACTTCAGCTATTCGCTCGGGCTGGTAATCGACGCAGGAGACCGCAGCGTCGATCAGGTGATCTGGGACAGCCCCGCATTCGAGGCCGGCCTCACCAATGGCGATGTCCTCATTGCGCTGGACGGCGAGGCTTTCGACAGCGCACGGCTTGGCCAACGCCTCGACAGCGCCCCGGCGACGCGGCAGCCCATCGAACTTCTGGTGCGCCGCGGCGAACAGTTTCGATCGGTGACGATCCCCTATTTCGGCGGTAACCGCTATCCGCGCCTGGAGCGGACGAACAACGCTCCAAGCTGGCTCGACCAGCTGCTGCAGCCGAGGAATTAGCGCCGCCGCCGATTGGGCAAGGCGATTTTCCAACCACGAATAATCGTCGGCCTCACCGGTCCCCAAGCGAGCGTCCGCCGTCGGAGCTGCCAGTCGCCTGCCCGGCGCCTGCCGGTCCCGAAGTCCCTGTTCCGGGCGCCGAGGCTCCGACTGGCTGCGGGTCGACGGCTGTCGCACCCGAACCAGCATCCGCTGCCGCGCCATTGCCGGCAGGCTCCGCATCGACAAGCCGAGTGCTCGGTATCGCCCTGCTCGGATTTTCCTCGATGCTTGCCGGGTTGCTGTTCGCGCCATCGCACGCGCCAGTCAGGCAAAAGACCGACAGCAGCGCCGCCTGCTTGTATCTCATCGAGTTTGTCCGCGATATGCGAGCGGCGCCCGTCACGAGCTACCAGACGACTTGCCGCCGCCGCTCTTGCTGCCGCCGGAGCGACCGCCGCCGCCTTTGCCGCCGGTCGCCTTGCTCTTCGCAGTCGAGCCGGGATCGCCGCCCTTGGCCGCCGTTGCCCCGGTGTTACCACCTGCACCTTTCTGAGCCACCTCAACCTCCATCATCGCGAGGCTCAGCCAACGTTGCCGTCGAGCCGCAGTTCCAAAGGATGATCTATGTAAACGCATAGAAATGGCGCGGGATTGCTGCTTTCCGTACAGGTTGTTCGGCCGCGCTCATCCGATCAGCATCCCAGCGTTCAGCTAGCGTGGAGGCCATTCATCTCCAGCATCGCCACGGGCATGCTCTGGCGTGGGGGCAGCGAATAATCCGCAAGCAGGGCGAGCTCCTCGATATCGCACACACGGACCACGCCCGACTTCATCTCGATCAGCGCGGCTCGTTTCAGCTGCGACAGCACCCTGTTCACATGAACGAGGCTCAGACCGAGCAGATCGCCCAATACCTCCTGCGTCAGGGGCATGGGAAAGCATCCGCCCTGCACGAATCCGATGGCCCGGGACCTTTGGTAGAGTTCGAGCAGACAGTGGCCGACACGCTGAACCGCAGTCTGGCGGCCGAGGCGAACGACATGGTCGATCAGCTGTGCTTCCGCCATGCGGCTAAGCTGCCCGACTGCGTCGGCCAGCGCGCCGTACTGGATCGGATCGCGCGCTATCGCCGCGAAGATCGGGCGCGCGCTTATCGTTCGGACATTCGTGAGCGCCACGACCGGCGACATCTCGAGCGGCCGCCGGTCGCCGCCGTCGCCGATGATGTCGCCTGGCAGCTGGATCGAAAGCATCTGACAGCGGCCATCCGGCAATATTCGCGGCCGGCAAGCCCAGCCTGTAACGATGATGCGCGGGCAGGCAATACCATCGACGTCAGGCGTGACATGCGAACCTGGGCCGTGGTTCTTGGCTTTCTGCAGGGATAAGACCAGCTCAACTTCTGCGGAGCTCAGAGGCGTGACCCTCTGAAGCCTCCTCAGCAGCAGCTCGCCACTGAAATTGCCGCTCAAGCCCTGCCTGCTCATACCAGCCTCTATGGCGTCGAAATGCGGATGGTTTCGTGAGAAACCGGACCTCCGGATCATCGAGAATGGACCGAGAAATGAGATCCTGCGCATGACGTCATGACCCGGCGTGTGACGTGTGTCGCATGTCATCCTCCCCGGTTGATGCGATCGTGCAGCCAAAGACATTGCCTCGGCATGGCAGTTCATATCTAAAAAATAACGACAATCAGGATGACGAAAACCACTTAAACTCTATACAACATTTGTTATGTTTGTGATGATATTAAAGTATTAACTTAGGTTTATTTCGATAACTTGGCCGTACTACCGAATAACTAATGCAGTAATTTTCGAACATAGCAAATCTTTCGCGCGCGCAGGCTTTAATATCTTGTGGCCATTGGTGTCCGCCAGGGCGATATCGCCGCGGATAGCGGGCCTGCGAGTCAATGCGAGTTCGGGCGCCGGAACGGAGCAGACAGGCGCAGGACCAGTTGCCCCTCCTTGCGGGCGGCCATCTGTTACGGACCCAGCGCGCAATAATCGCCGTTCGAAAGGAAGCAGACCCGCAGTGGATTGGCGAGGGGGGAAGGTGACGATCGGGGGATGTGGCCGGGGGAGCCATCATCGTCACGTTCATCCTCTCCACTGCGGGGCTGCCAGATCCCGATAGGTTGCGCGATCACGCCCGACTTTCGCATTTGTTGAAGGACGGCAAATTTTTGTCCCTGCTCCTCAATATCCACCTGCCGCCTGAGACTTGGGAACTGAACAGAAGTGCCAAGACTTAGCGGCTACGCGACGGAAATCGGCTGTCTGCTAACCTGAAATAATATCCCACAGTGGTGAAACGGCTAGGCCACCTGCGATGCAACTGGCAAAGAGGGAAACTGTGCGCGACGGAAAGCGAACTGTGCCGGATTTCATCGATCGAGCAAAACTGTTCGAATTAATCATTGAGAGCGCGACGGATTTTGCGATCTTCACGAAGGACGTGGATGGCGCCATAACCAGTTGGAGCGAGCAGGCTGGACTCGGGGTATTGGAGTGGCGGAAAAGCGGTGTAGTCACACCCCAAGGCGAGCATGCCCGGCATAGGGGATATGGTGCGGAACTCTTGACACGCGCGCTGCCCTACCAGCTAAAGGCGCCGGCGGAGCTCATCTTCGGTGCTGATGACGGCGTCAGTTGCACGATCGCCATACCGGTCAAGACTCGAGGCAGATCGCATGACTGACGAGCACAGCAGCCCCATTTCCGGCTGCCGCCTTCTCCTCGTCGAAGACGATTATTTCATCGCGTCCGATGTCGCGCTATGGCTCGAAATCAACGGGGCCAAGGTGCTCGGCCCGGTCGGGACCGTCGGGGAAGCGCTGGATACTCTTGCCGGAAACCCGGGCGGCGTCGACATGGCCGTGCTCGACATCAACCTCGGCAGGGAGCGGGTCTTTCCCGTCGCGGACGTCCTGACGACGGCGAAGCTCCCATTCCTGTTCCTGACAGGTTATGACAAGGAGGCGATTCCCGAAACCTATCGCCATGTTGCACGCTGCCCCAAGCCGCTCGACCGGGATCTCTTGATCCGGATGATTGCTGCCGCCCTGGAGATGTGATCTGCGGTTTAGCAATCATGCCGAAACAGTCGGCAGGTCATGGAAACAAAACCCGTCCGTGAAACAATTGGCACAGCGACGCTTTTCCGGCGTTGTTCTGTTCTGGTTAGTTGCCAGGAAGAACACATGCATGAACGCCCGAAGATAGTTGCCGTTGGTCTCCTGACCCAGAAGGATTTGAACGTTCTCGGCAGCGGGTTTCGGAATGCGTTTCCTATCGTCGAGGGCCCCGACTTCGACGATCTGCTTCGGTCCATCGACGAAGCAGTCCGCCTCAGCGCTGCGCGGGAGCATGAGCAGCCAGGCCGCGACCGACGGGATCATTAATTCGGCCGCGATCGCAAGCGCATCACGCGCCGCCGATCCCTGCGATCACCGTCCCGGACCCTCCGCACATCGGGCAGGTTTTGCGGTCAATCCGCCCGTCTCTTGTCCCATCATCTTTTAAGATGAAGGCTATTCCTGATCAATATAATCGATCATTTCTTCAAACTATCTTGATGGTATTTCATCAATCGGCGGCGAGCCGCTCGGCTAACATATAGGCGTCAGCGGTCAGGCGCAGCGGCTCCACGTCGATATGGCTTTCCTGCGTCCGCACAAGTTCCTCGAAACGCGCGTAGAGCGCCGGATATTCGCTGCCCGCGCCGCGCCGGGGGTGGCCGTCGCCGATGCGAAGCACCGCACCCCCTTCCGAAAGCACCAGCCGGGTGCCCGCGCGGGTGGTGACCTCGATGGTCCAGCGCTCTTCTCCCTTATGGCGCCAGTCCAGCATTGCTTCGATCGGCCCGGTGGCGCCGGAGCTTTCCATCGTCAACCTCGCGGCGATCGGCTGTTGCCCGCCCTGGTGGAGGTGCATCCGCGCCTTGCGCAGCAAGAGCACCGACGGGCTGAGCAGCGTCGCGATCGATAGGGCATTGATGCCGGCGTCGAAGACGCCAAATCCGCCCGGTTGCCAGATCCATTGCTGTCCGGGATGCCATTTCTCGACATTCTCGAACCAGTCGATCCGCAGCGAGTGAAGCCCCTCCTCCGCGACGCGCCGTGCCGCTTCGCCCACGCCTTCGTTATACTGGGCGTGCCAGGTGGTGAAGAGGCTGACGCGCCGCGGCTCGCACAGCTTTGCGAGATCCATTACCTCGCCCAGCGTGACGCCGGGTGGCTTTTCGAGCAGGACATGAACGCCGAGATCGAGACAATCGCGCGCGATCGCGTGGCGCGGCCCCGGCGGCGTGCAGATTGCCACCGCATCGGGGCGTATCTGGCGCAGCATCTCGCCATGGTCCTGGAAGACCGGGACGTCGACGCTCGGCGCCGCACGTGGCGAGACCGCTGCCACAAGCTTGAATGCAGCGTTTGCTGCAATAGCCGGGACGTGCTGGTCGTGCGCGATCTTGCCGAAGCCGATGATGGCGATCCGGATCTCAGCCATGGAACGATCCCAGCCCAGCGACATAGGCGCGAGCCCGCACGGCGACAGCCTCTACCGTGCTGCCGGGCTTGTACAGGCCGGAACCGAGTCCGAAACCAGAGGCGCCCGCAGCGATATAATCGGCCATGGATTCAGGCGTGACGCCGCCTACGACGACCAGCGGCACGGTCGGAGGCAATATGGCGCGCTGGGCTTGCACCACCTTGGGAGAAGCCGCCTCGGCAGGGAATAACTTCAGCATGTGTGCGCCCGCCTTGAGCGCCGCGAACGCCTCGGTCGGCGTGAAATAGCCGGGCGCCGAAATCAGCCCGGCCTCGACTGTCGCCGCTATCACCTCGGCATCGGTCGAGGGCGACACGATGATCCGTCCGCCGGCCCCCTTCACATCCGCGACCTGCCGGGGTTCCAGCACCGTGCCGGCTCCGACCAGGGCATGGTCGCCGAACCGCGCGGCGAGCAATTCGATGCTGCGCAGCGGATCCGGTGAGTTCAACGGCACCTCGATGATCCGGATACCGGCTTCGATCAGCGCGTCTCCTATCGCATGAGCCTCGGCCGAGGTGATGCCGCGAAGGATCGCAACGAGGGGGCAATGCGCGAGATGCCGTTCGAGAATTTGCTCCGCTCTCATCTCATGATCTCCGTCAAGGCCTTGATGCCGGCCAGAAAAGCGGCCTCGCCATCGACTTCAAAGCAGGGCCGCCGGGTTTCGCGCAGGGCCGCGGCATAAAGCGCCGTCAGCGCCGGATCGCCGATCAGCGCTACGGCGCCCCCCCTGCCGACGAAGGACAGGCCGGTTCTGATGTCGGCTCCGATAAGCAGGCCGCTCGCATAGGCGCTGGCCTCTTCGTCCGAAAGGCCGCCGATCAGACCTCTGGCGCGGATCTGGAACAGCTCGGCGGTCAACTCGCAGCGCTCGAGCGATCGGCGAACGCCCGCCGCGAAGGAAGGGCCGGGAGCAATCTCGGCCTGAAGCTGGCTTCCGATGATGCTGTGCTTCTTCAGCAGCGCGAACATCTCCCCCGTCATGACCGTTCGGAATGCCACGATCCTGCCGCCCTCAAGCTTCACCCATTTCGCATGGGTGCCTGGGTGGCAGGCCGGAGCATTGGGCGACACCAGACCGGCGGCCACCGCACCGAGCAGCTGGATCTCCTCGCCGCGCATCACGTCGACGCTGTCGTCGCCAGCGAAGCTGAGGCCGGGAACGATCGCGGCATCGGACTCAGCTATGCGCTTCAGGCCGCCCACCAGCTCGTCGAGCCCGGCGGGACAGGATCGGTAGGGCGCCTCCACCCAGCCCCGATTCGAGCCGATCATCCCCGCGAGCAGCATCGCCCCGCTGCCGAGCCGGGCTCGCAGGTCGGCAACGGCGGCGGGAAATCCGCCGGATTCCACGGCCAGGACTCCTTGCCCATCGCTGACCTGATCGATCACCGTCCCGTCGCGCGCGACGGCATAAGCCCGCCTGTTCGTCGTCCCCCAGTCCACGGCGATTATTTCGGCTCCGCTCGCCATCCAACCTCCATCTCAACAGCGCGATAACGCGCAAGACGCGCGAATGTCGCGACGGCCACGGCAACTTTGCGCATCAGCCGGCGTTGGCCTTTCCGTCATGGGATCGAGCTACGATATTTCCGCGCCTGAAGTTGTCGTGCGCTGCGACGCACTGCTGGGCGAGGGCCCGATATGGGTGGCGCGTGAGCAGGCGCTCTATTGGGTGGACATCAAAGCGCCATCGGTCTGGCGGTTGGACTGGGAAACGAGGAGCACGCGAAGTTGGACGCCGCCATGGCGCATCGGGGCCATCGCGCCGCGCCTTGAAGGCGGCTTCATCGCCGCCACCGAAGCGGGATTTGCGCTCGCCGACTTCGAGGAGAATATCTTCGAACCGATCGGCAATCCCGACAAGGATATCCCCGGCAACCGCTTCAACGACGGCAAGGTCGATCCCGCCGGCTGCTTCTGGGCCGGAACTATGGACGATGCCGAACAGGCGACCACTGGCTCGCTTTTCCGCCTCGATGCCGCGCTCGAGTGGCAATGCGTCGATCGCGGCTACCATGTCACCAATGGTCCGGCCTTCAGCCCCGATGGCAGGATCCTCTACCATAGCGATTCCGCGATACGCACCGTGTACCGTTTCCCCATCGCCGCGGATGGGTCGATCGGCGCGCGCGAGACATTCCTGCGCTTCGGCCAGGACGACGGCTATCCCGACGGCATGACCAGCGACATCGAGGGATGCCTGTGGATCGCCTTCTGGGATGGCGGCTGCGTGCGGCGCTTTTCGCCGGAGGGCGTGCTGCTCGACCATGTGGACTTGCCGACCCGGCGTCCGACCAGTTGCGCTTTCGGCGGACCCGATCTCGACCGGTTGTTCATCACCTCGGCACGGATCGGCCTGGAGGACGTGCTGGCCGATCAGCCGCTGGCGGGTTCGCTGTTCATGGTGCGGCCCGGCGTCGTCGGCGTCGAGCAACCGTCCTTCGCCGGTTGAAGCGGGAGCACGCAATGGCCAATTTCATGTTCTGCACCGGCATCGAAAACAGCATACCGACGATCGACAATGGCCGCACCCGCATCGACGAGATGGAGCTGTGCGGCCACTATAAACGGTGGCGCGAGGACTTCGATCTGGTCGAGGATCTCGGCATCCATTATCTGCGCTTCGGGCCGCCGCTGCACCGGACCTGGCTGGGTCCCAACCATTATGACTGGTCATTTGCCGACCATGCCCTGGATGACCTGCACCGCCGGGACATCACCCCCATCGTCGATCTTTGTCATTTCGGCGTGCCGGACTGGATCGGCAATTTTCAAAATCCGGACTTTCCGCATCTTTTTGGGGGCTACGCAGCGGCGTTCGCGCAGCGTTATCACTGGGTGCAGCTCTATACGCCGGTCAACGAGATGTTCATCTGCGCGGTCTTTTCCGCCAAATATGGCTGGTGGAACGAGCAACTGACCAGCGACACCGCCTTCGTCACCGCGCTCAAGAATATCGTCAAAGCCAATGTCGTTGCGATGCAGGAGATATTGAAACTCCGCCCCGATGCGATCTTCATCCAGAGCGAGTCCTCGGAATATTTCCACGCCGACAGCCCGGCAGCCATCGGCCCCGCCGAGATCATGAACTCGAAGCGTTTCCTGAGCCTCGACCTGAATTACGGGCGCCGGGTGAACAGCGAGATGTACGAGTTCCTGATGGATTGCGGCATGACCCGGGAAGAATATCACTTCTTCCTGGGCAACCGCCTCAAACAGCACTGTATCCTCGGCAACGACTATTATTGCACCAACGAGCATCGCGTGCACCAGGACGGCCGAACCTGGGCAGCGGGCGAAGTGTTCGGCTATAGCGAGATCACCCGCCAATATTACGGCCGCTACGGCCTGCCGGTGATGCACACCGAAACCAATCTCTCCGAAGGCCCCAATGGCGACGAGGCGGTAAACTGGCTGTGGAAGGAATGGGCCAATGTCCTGCGGCTGCGCAACATCGGCATCCCAACGGTCGGGTTCACCTGGTATTCGCTGACCGATCAGGTCGACTGGGACAGTGCGCTGCGGGAACGCAATGGCCATGTGAACCCGCTCGGCCTCTACGATCTCGATCGCAATATCCGCGCCGTCGGCAAGGCCTATAAGCAGCTTATCGCGGATTGGCGCGATGTCCTGCCCGCGCAGAGCGTCTGCCTCGTGGTGCCGGTGGTGCCCCCTTCCCACTCCGGCCGGGTCGATGCCGTCGAACAGGAAGATCGCGCCGGAGACATGCTGCGCCGGCCCGACGCCCAGCCCCTGACCAGCGAGGAGATCAACCGGTGAACATCGAGCGGATCGAAACCTTCTATGTGCCGCCACGCTGGCTGTTCGTGCGGATCGAGGCGCAAGGCGGCCTGGTCGGCTGGGGCGAAGCCAGCCTCGAAGGCCATGCCGAAGCCGTCGACGGCGCTTTCGAAGCGTTGCGCGACCGTTTCGTCGATCATGATGCGCGGCGGATCGAGGACATCTGGCAGATAGCCTATCGCGGCGGCTTCTACCGCGGCGGGGCGGTGATGATGAGCGCCTTGTCCGGGCTGGACCAAGCGCTTTGGGACCTTAACGGCAAGGCGTCGAACCTGCCGGCCTGGCAGATGCTGGGCGGCCGGGTGCGTGACAAGGTGCGGGCCTATGCCTGGATCGGCGGAGACCGACCCCATGAAGCCGCCGAAGCTGCAGCTGCGCGGCGGGAGCAGGGGTTTTCCGCGGTGAAGATGAACGCCACCGCGGAGCTCGACTTCCTCGGCACGCCGAAGTTGCTGGACGAGGTGGTCGAGCGGGTCCGTGCGGTCCAGGCCGAAGGGCTCGACGTCGGGCTCGACTTCCACGGGCGCATCCACAAGCCGATGGCGAAGCAGCTGGCAAAGCTGCTCGAGCCGCTGGGGCTGATGTTCATCGAGGAACCGCTGCTCTCCGAAAATCCCGAAGGCATCGCGCAGATCAGCCAGCTGGTCAGCACGCCGATCGCGCTCGGCGAACGCCTCTACTCCCGCTGGGACTTCAAGCCCTTCCTCGCTTCCGGCGTAGTGGACATCATCCAGCCGGACCTGAGCCATGCCGGCGGATTGAGCGAGTGCCGCCGCATTGCCGCCATGGCGGAGGCGTTCGACGTGGCCGTCGCCCCGCACTGCCCACTCGGCCCGCTGGCGCTGGCATCCTGCCTTCAGCTGGCGGGCTGCACGCCCAATGTCGTGTTGCAGGAGATGTCGCTCGGCATCCACTATAATGTCGGGCACGACCTGCTGAATTTCGTCACCAATCCCGATATATTCAAGCCGATCGACGGCTTTCTGGCGATCCCCACTGGGGCCGGGCTTGGCGTGGAGATCGACGAAGCGGGCGTGCGCCGTGCGCATGAGCAGCGGCACCGCTGGCGGAACCCGATCTGGCGCTATGCCGACGGCAGCTTTGCCGAGTGGTAGGATGAGCGACGTACAGCTCTCGGCCGGCCCGCTGCGACTGGCCCTGCTGCCGTCGCTCGGCGGCAGCATAGGCCGCTTCGACTGGGTCGAGGGCAATGCGGTTTCTCCGATCCTGCGCAGCGAGGCCGCGCCTGCTTCTCCGCTGGAGGCCGGGTGCTTCCCGCTCGTTCCCTATTGCAACCGCATTCGCGGTGGCGCCTTCCGCTTCCGCGGCCGCGAGGTCGTGCTGGCACCGAACATGGCCGGCGATCCGAGCCCGCTGCACGGCCAGGGCTGGCTTGGCCGCTGGCGCGTGGAGGAGCAGACTGCCGCCAGCGCCCAGCTTCTGTTCGAACATGACGGCGGCGAGTGGCCATGGCCCTATGCCGCCCGGCAGCGGCTGAGCCTCGATCCGCACGGCCTTACGGTCGAACTCGGCTGCACCAACAGCGGGGACGCCGCGATGCCCTGCGGGCTGGGGCTTCACCCTTATTTTCCCTGCGCTGCCGGGACGCGCCTGGTCACCCGGGTCGAAAATGTCTGGACCGTGGACCAGCGGGTCCTGCCAGTGGAGCGCATCGCTGCGCGCGGACGGTACGACCTGACCGATGGTCCTATATGCGGTCGCGAACTGGATAATGGCTATGATGGCTGGAGCGGAGCGGCTGCCATCACGACGCCGGGCGCGCCGTTCAGCATCACCCTGTCTTCGCCGGGGACGCGCTTCTTCCAGCTCTACTCGCCACGGCAAGGCAGCCTTTTCGTCGCAGAACCGGTCACGCACGCCAACGCAGCGCTGAACGCGCCGGAAGAGCGCTGGGAAGCGCTCGGGCTGAAGGTCATGGAGCCCGGCGAAACCATGACGCTGCGGATGCGGCTGGACATCGACCCCGTGTGAATGCCCGTCAGGCGGCCACGCGGCGATCCAGTACGCCCCGGAGGCGCAGCTCATGCGCGAAACGGTCCATTGCGCAGGATAGGGGCGGCAGCAGCGCTCCTTTCGTGCTGCCGAGCGGCACCGCGCCGGGCCGAATGGCGCGCCAGCCGAGCCGTTCGCYCGGCACCGCGTGGATCAATGCCGCATCGAGGCCACAACGCCCGGCGAGCTGGCGACCGAAATCCGACCAGGACAGCGCCTCGCCATTGGTGAGATGCCATATTCCCTCGACACCATCGATCATCAGGTCGAGCACGGCGCTGCACAGGTCCGGAACATAGCTTGGCGTGACCACCTGATCATGAGCGGCGCGGAAAGGCCGCCCCTGACCCAACGCTCCGACCATGTGCATGGCGAAATTATAGGTGTCGAAGGGCGAGAAGAAGGCGGCGGTCCGAATGATCAGGTGACTCCCGTGGAGCGACCGTATCGATTGTTCCGCGAGAGCCTTGCTCCAGCCATAGACGTTCAGCGGCGCAGGATCGTCATCTTCCCGATAGGTCCTGCCGATCCCGCCATCGAACACCAAATCGCTTGAGAAGCTCGCTGTCGGGATGTTCCGTTCGGCGCAGGCGGCGGCAAGCCGCTCCGCCCCCTCGGCGTTGGCGGCGATGCAGGCCGCCGCGTCGGTTTCGGCATCGTCGACCCTCACCCAGCCGGCGGCGTTGATCACCGCCCAGGGCCTGTACGCATCGAGCGCCGCAGCGATGCTTTGCTCATCGGACAGGTCGAGCTGCTGCCGGCATGTCGCGACATGAGCGATGTCGCGATGCCGGCAGGCGGCCGCGAGCGCGCCTCCCAACGTTCCGGTCGCCCCGACCACGAGCAGCGGCGGCGCGGTCTGGCCCGCCATCCGACGCCAGCAGCGCGAATGATCGGGCAGCGGAGCTGGTCGCGGAACTGCCGGGTGGTGGACGCGGATGTCGCGCCTCCACCAGCCTGAGCCGGCGAGCACCGGGTGCGAAGGCTCCTCCCCCCGGCTTAGGGACTTCAGCAGCGGCACGACGGCCGTTGGCCGCGGCACCGCGCCGCGCACGTCGAACGCACCGGCTTCATAGACACCGGCGGTGGTAAGCAGAGTGTTCCAGCCGCAGCCGCCGAGCAGCGCCCAACTGGTCACGGCGCGGATGTCGACGCCCTCGCCGCGGAGTGCGAACGCCGTCTGCCACGCATCATAGGTCCAGCGCATCTGCTCCTCGCGGGTGCAGCCATTGTGAACCTCGGTGACCGCGAGCGGGATATGGTAGCGGTCCCAGGCCTCGCGCAATGAGCCGGYGAGTCCCGGGGGGGGCGGCTGCAGGACGCGGACTGCCTCGACATCGACGAACGCGCGCCGGCTGTTCCCCCCGCGCACTCGCGCCGGATAGCGTTGCACCCTGTGGTCGAGAAACCGGTCGCTGGTAAGATAGTGGTTGATGCCGATGATGTTGGGCGGACAGGGATCGTCGGCAATCCGGCGGAGGCGGTCCTCGAAGCCATAGCGCAGGAGGCGCGTCCACAGATCGTGCCCAGGCACCACTTTCCCGCAAAGCAGATCCCAGCCCATCCATCGGCGCACATTGTCGAAGGCGGCCTGTTCGCGAACGGAAACCGTTGCGTAGGTACGCCCCAGATCGTCGGTCTGGACGAGCCGCGCCTCGGGCTGCACGCGCCGCACTTCGCGCATGGCGAGCCGGGTAGCGTCGATCTGGTTCAGTAGCGCGAGCCAGAAGCTCGGTTCGTCGCGCAGATGAGGATACCAATGACCATAGAGCGTCGCGAAACGGGCCGTGGTCAGCGGCTCGTTTACGGGCGTCCAGTCAGTGATCCACGGATAACGCTCCGCGACGGTGCGGGCATGGCTTGCCAGGCCGGAAGCGAAATCGTCTGCCAGCAGATTGGTGGAACGCGGCCCGCTGCCATGGTGCACCAACCCTGCAATTGGGCGAATGCCGTGAGAACGGAGTTTCGCCAGCCCCATGTCAGACCAGTTCCAGTCGTGGTTCGCGCTCGTTTCGGCTGTCATACGCTCCCAAAGGATCGGGTAGCGCAAGGCGCGAAGCCCAAGTTCGGCGAACAGGTCAAGATCGGAGATGCGGTCATGATGCCCCGTCTCCTTAAGCTGATCCCGAAAGCTGTCCCCGACGCGGTTGACCGTGCACTCTGCACCGCCCCAAAGTTCCAGCATGTCCACCCGCTACTCCCCGGTCTCGCCAACAAAGATCAATCGGGAGAAACGAAGTCGATCTATACTTGTTGCATGATGAGGATAATAACTCATCCGAAATAACATATATCATACAATAGCTTACATATATTCTGATGGAACTCCCGAGCCGGTTGCACCGTTCTTCATACACATTTGTCAGCAAGGCTATGTCATGCAGCAGCTCCCTTCCCTTCCCCGTGCCGTCTCTTCCATGGAGGGAGGGGGCCATGCCGAACGGCTGCTTATGTGCTTCAGCCATCTTAGATGGGACTTCGTATTCCAGCGACCGCAGCATCTGATGAGCCGCTTCGCGGCAGAATATGATGTGGTCTTCTGGGAGGAACCACTGACCTCCGACGAAGCTCTGGCGCCGTATCTGCAGGTCCGCAGCTGTGAACGAACCGGTGTGATCGTCGCCACGCCGATCCTGCCGGTCGACTTCAACGAAGGCGACGAACGGGCCATGCTCAAGAGGCTGCTCGGCGAATTTCTCCAGGATCGCCCGCAGCCCGCCGTCAGATGGTATTACACGCCGATGATGCTGCCGTTCTCGGAACATGTCCCTGCGGATTGCATCGTCTATGACTGCATGGACGAACTCGCGAATTTCAAGAACGCGCCGCCGGAATTGATGCCGCTCGAGATGCGGCTGATGGAGCAGGCCGATCTGATGTTCACCGGCGGCCACAGCCTCTTCGAGGCGAAGCGCGGCCGTCACCCTCATATATATCCCTTCCCGTCCAGCGTGGACGTGAAGCATTTCAAGGCTGCACGTGCGCCGGGCCGCGATCCGGAGGATCAGGCGGCGATCCCAGGCCCGAGACTCGGCTTCTACGGAGTCGTGGATGAACGTATGGACCTCGAACTGCTGGCACGGCTTTCCGAGGCCCGGCCGCAATGGTCGATCGTGGTGGTCGGCCMCGTCGTCAAGATCAGCGAAGACGATCTGCCGCGAGCACCCAACCTCCATTATCTCGGCGGGAAGTCCTATGCCGAGCTGCCCGATTATCTGCGCGGCTGGGACGTCGCGCTGATGCCGTTCGCCATCAACGAGGCGACACGGTTCATTAGTCCGACCAAAACGCCCGAATATCTCGCCGCCGGCTGTCCGGTGGTGTCGAGTCCGATCTGCGACGTGGTTCGGCATTATGGCGCGATCGAAGCGGTGAAGATCGCCGATACGCCGGAAAGCTTCGTGCTCGCCTGCGACGAAGCACTAGCCCTGGCCAATACCCCGGGCGCCTGGCAGGACGAAGTCGACTCGACATTATCAAGCCTCTCATGGGATCRCACATTCCGGCAGATGCTCGACCTGATCGACGATGCGGCGGCCCGCGCCGAGCATGTCCAGCCGATCGTTTCTCCAACCATTTGGCCCGCTGAACGCCCGCAACATTATGATGTGATGGTGGTCGGCGCGGGTTTTGCCGGGGCGGTCATGGCGGAGCGGCTTGCCGCCGGCTCGAACAGAAGGGTGCTGGTCGTCGATCGACGCCCGCATATCGCCGGCAATGCCTTCGATCATCTCGATGACGCCGGCGTGCTGATCCACCAATATGGTCCGCACATATTCCACACGAACAGCCAGGAAATCGTGGACTATCTGTCCCGATTCACGGATTGGCGGCCCTACGAGCACCGGGTGCTCGCGGAAGTGAACGGCCAGCGCGTACCGATGCCGATCAATCGCACCACGCTGAATCTGCTCTACGGACTGGACCTGCGCACCGAGGAGGACGCGGCCGCTTTCCTGGCATCGCGCGCTGAACCGGTCGAGACGATCAAGACGTCGGCCGATGTGGTCGTCTCCGCGATCGGCCGCGATCTGTATGAGACCTTCTTCCAGGGTTACACCCGCAAACAATGGGGAATGGATCCGTCCGAGCTCGACAAGTCGGTAACCGCACGGGTTCCGACGCGAACCAATGTCGACGATCGTTATTTTACCGACAGCTTCCAGGCCATGCCGGCGCAGGGTTTCACGACAATGTTCGAGCGCATGCTCGACCACCCGAACATCGATCTGCTGCTGGGCGTCGATTTCGCCGAAGTGCGCGACGCCTATCCACACACGCATCTCGTCTTCACCGGCCCGATCGACGAATATTTCGGCTATCGCTTCGGAAAGCTGCCTTATCGATCGCTGCGGTTCGTCCATGAGACCGTCGACCAGGAGTGGCACCAGCCGGTCGCGGTCGTGAATTATCCGTCGGAGGCGGTGCCCTATACGCGCGTGACCGAATATAAGCACCTAACCGGCCAGCAGGCGGAGCGCACCAGCATCACCTACGAATATCCAAGCGCCGAGGGCGATCCTTATTATCCGATCCCGCGTGAAGAGAATCAGGCGTTGTTTAAGCGCTATGAGGCGTTGGCTATCGCACAGACCGACGTAACTTTCGTCGGCCGCCTCGCGACCTATCGCTATTATAATATGGACCAGGTGGTCGGTCAGGCGCTCGCCACCTATCGCAAGATCTTCGCCAAAGCCGATGCAAAAATCGACAGCAAGAATAGCGTAACAATCCAGCTAGGCAGCGGCCCCGAGCTGAAGGCCGCCGCCGCCTGATACGCACCGCTGAGATCGCTAAGCATCCGTAATGATTACTATTCTTTTCGCTAACATCGATTAATTCATCTTGTCTCAATCTACCCGCGCCTATAGCAGAGCGCGCGGAGCCGGGGCTCCGATCAGATGGGTTGGTGCTTGGAGTGGGGACATGGGTGAGCGGTGGACGCCGGAGGCCGCGCGAGAATGGTTCGCAGCGCTGCCATGGCTGGTAGGGTGTAATTTCACGCCCTCCAATGCGATTAACCAGCTTGAGATGTGGCAGGCCGATTCCTTCGACCTCGCGACCATGGATCGTGAACTAGGCCTTGCCGCCTCGGTCGGCATGAATGCGATTCGCGTCTATCTGCACGATCTTCTCTGGGTGGAGGATGCTGACGCCTTTCTCGACCGGATCGATGCCTTCCTCAGCCTGGCGGAGCGTCATGGTATTCGCGTGATGCTGGTGCTGTTCGACTCCTGCTGGCATCCCGAGCCCGAGTTGGGTACCCAGCCGCAACCTCGCGAAGGCGTGCACAATTCGGGCTGGGTTCAGTCCCCTGGTGTGCCTGCGCTGAGCAATGCGGAAGAGCACAGGCGGCTCGAATCCTATGTGAAGGGCGTGGTCGCCCGCTTTGCGGATGACCCGCGCGTTCTGGCCTGGGACATCTGGAACGAGCCTGACAATGGGCCCGAAGTCGCGCTCTGCGATCCCGTTGCTTTGAAGGCCAAGGCCGATCTGGTGGTGCCGCTGCTCGTGGAAGCGTTCGGCTGGGCGCGCGCGATGAACCCCATTCAGCCGCTGACCAGTGGGATCTGGCTGGGCGACTGGTCGGCGCCAGATCTGCTCAGCCCCATCCAGCGCGCGCAGACAGGCAACTCGGATGTGATCTCCTTCCACAATTACGGCGTGGCGGAAGACTTCATCCAGCGCGTGAAATGGCTGAAGACGATGGGCCGGCCGCTGATGTGCACCGAGTTCATGGCGCGTCCGGCGGGGAGTACCTTCCAGGCCATCCTGCCGGCTGCTAAGGAACTCGAGGTCGGCGCCTTCTGCTGGGGTCTGGTCCGCGGCAAGACGCAGACGCATCTGCCTTGGGACAGCTGGGAAAATCCCAATATCGAAGGTCTGAAGGACGCCTGGTTTCACGACATCTTCGACGAGAGCGGCGAACCGCACGACCCGAGCGAAGTGGAGTTCCTGCGCTTGCTGAACCGGCTCGATCAGGTGGCTGCCTGAGCCGGTGGGCCCCGGGGCTTCAACCTAGCTTGTCCGCCAGCTTGCGCCACGGCATAGTCGATGCCGCGCGGCCTGCATTGATGTTCATCATGTCTCCATAGGTGGCGACCATGGTGGATCGCCTCGTTCGTCAGCCGCGCCGCGTTACCCTAGTGTAAGGTACGAATTTGCGGAGCGACACCGCGCCGTGGGTGAAACGGGTGCTGCTGTCGAGCAGCCGAACAAGGTCGAGGCTGCAGAGCCGGGAACCCCAGGGCTCGCTGACCAGAATATCGTCACGATCGAGAGTATGGGGATCGTCGGTCTGGTTCACGTAGATCGTATCGCCGATTTCACGATAGACTATGGCAGTGCCATCGACGACCTCGGTGGACTGGATTGAACGGAGACTGATGCAGTCCACCGGCTTCCCGGCGACCCGGCCTTCGAGGAGCCTGGCCATCCGGGCGTCGGCGCGCTGCTGTGCTGTCGACGTTGCGGCCGAAGCACCCGATGCGAGCGCCACCGCCGCGATGAGCGATGTGATGAGACGCATTGCCTTGGTCCGAAGATAACAACGCGCCCCGTTATCACGTCTCGCATGAACGGGAGATTAGCATCCGCCGAACGATGGAGGCACCGGAGACCGATAAGAAAACCCCGGCCGTACAGGCCGGGGTCAAGAGATAGGTCGGCCCAGGCTCTAGTAGCTGCCTTGCCCCTGCAGGCTGTGCTTGAGCTGGCTGGCGCGATCATGGCCTCGCCGGATCGACTGATAGGCCTGCTCGATCACCTGGCGAACTTCCGGCGATAGGTCGGTGTCGCTCAGGGCCGCCTGGTATTTCTCCTTGATATAGTCCTCTCCCCGCTCGACCTCCTCGACGATCGCCTTGTCGTCGCGACCGGTGACTGCGTCCTTCAGGTTCATGAACGTCCGGTGCGCGGCGGCGAGAAAGCTGCTGTCGTCCTCGGGATTTCCGCCAAGCCGGCGTACTTCGGTCTGCAAGGTGGTAACGACTTGTCGGCGCTCCTGGGCGAACTCGCGGAATTGCGATGAGAAGCGCGTTGCATCGACGTTTTCCGCCGCCTCCTCAAAGCCCTTGACGCTGTCGAGGGTCGTCTTGATCAGGCTGTTCAATGTCGAGACATCGGTATCGGTGCTCATGGGTAGCCTCCTTCGGGTGTTCCGGATCAACGACTTAGACGGGTTTTGGCTGCGAGGTCGGCGGTCTTGAAAACAGGCGCTGGCGGGTTTTCGGTTTAACCGAGGCTTCGCCGAGATGGATGGAGCGATTGACAGCGGGAAGCCAGCCACGCACTGCTCGAATTCGATGCGGTCATGCACGCAGATCACGTTCAGATCCGATCGCGTTTCCCAAGGCTCGAGCACTATTGCCGGCAAGTGGCGGCGATGAAGGGACCCGAAACGGAATTGGACAGTTGGTCTCGATGAGATGGCGCGGTATATCGCTGTGTCGATAGCAGGGAGGGCTGACATGCCGGTATCCGAAGGCAATGCGTTGGAGCGGGTTGCCCGCGTGCTGTGCGGTCAGCACCTGAGCGCCAATGCCAATGGCACATATTCATCGGCCTGCGATGCGGTCGACGCCGCGTGGCGCGACTATGTCGACGATGCGATCGCGGTGCTCAAGACCCTGCGAGAACCCGACGCAGCCATGGCCGCTGTCGGCGATGCTGCGATATGGGAAGCGATGGTGCATGCGGCCCTGGGGGACGAGCCATTGAAAAAGCGCGCGTCTTAGCGGCCCCCTCCACCCGCGTCATTCGCGCTGGTGGGATATCCACCGCAGCAGCATGCCGATTACAGATGTCAGCATGCCTGCAATCAGGCAGCCGGACATTAGCGGGTCCTTCGATGCCATTTTCCACGAGACCAGCCCAAGCAGAGCGACGCTTACCGAGGAAATGAGGTAACCGAGCGTCTTGATCGCGGAGGGGCTCAGCGCCCCGCCCGCCTCGGTCTTGGATTGATCGCCACTACGCAAGCTTGAGCCCCTCCTTATTGGCCTGCGCGGTCAGGGCGGCATTCTCGTCATCGCTCAATGAAGAGCGCAACGCAGGGAATATCCGGCTTTCCTCCAGCTTGATATGCGCATCGAGATCGCCGCGAAAGGCCGCGACCTTGCCGAGAAACTCAGGCGCCACCTTCGGCATCCTGCCCAGATCGTAGAGATATTGCTTCACATAGCCATGATCATGGTTGAGCTTGTCCGCATCCGCCTTCTTCGCGCGATCGCGTATCGCAGGATAAATCACATTTTCCTCTGTGAAGGCATGCTTGCTCAGCGCATGCTTGAGCTGCGCCAAAAGGGTGCTCCGCCTGCTCGATTGGGTGTCTTTGGTAGCCTGAAGCTTGTCGAAGATACCGAGCACCAGCGCGTGCTCGGCTTTCAAGGCTTCCAGCCAGTCCCCGGCAAGCAGGCCCGACGCCTGCACCACCGCCTTGCGGCTCAGGGTGATTGCAAGGCCGGCCGCCAGGCCGGCTGCCGCTGCGCCTACGACGGCCGCTGTTCTGGGCTTGACCGACCCTTTGACGCGTCGCGTTGCGGTGGCGGCCGTGTTGCGAGCGGTTCGCGGCGCCGCGGCAACCTTCCGGCCGGCGGATACAGCGCCGCGCTTTACGGTCTCGGTCGCCTTACCCGCAATCTCAACGAATTGCCCCTGCGCTTTGGCTGCCGTTTCGGCCAGCTGCTCCGGCAGCTTGCCTACACGCGTTGCGAGCGCGGATGCTTGCTCCGGGGCAGCACGCTGGCCCCGCCGCGCCTCGGCCCTGGGTCGTCTGTCCGTACCTGCGGGCTTGCGGGGGGTCGCCCTCCGAGCCTTGGGAGCGCTGCGCGGAGCGGGCGAACCGCTCTCTCGACTATTGCCCCGTGCAGCGACGGCAGCGTCGAGCTTCTCGCGATCGTTGCCGATCTCATCGACCAGTGCCCGGGCGTCGGCACGGCTGAGCCCATGCTTCTGCGCCAGATAATCGAGCTCATAACCCTCGCCCTCGGCGACCTGCGAGCGGTCGCCCTCCCCCTGCTTGTTCTTGTCGTCCGCCATGTCGATTGCTCCTGCCTGGGCATGTGGTCTCGTAACGCCAGGCGTGGCGACGGGTTGCGAGCGGCAAGCGATTAATCGGACACCGATAATCCAAATCAATGTTCACACGACGCGCTGGATCATGCCGAGGGCCTCGGCCTCATTGGCTTCCATGTAGATCCGGCCTTTCCCAGAAAGACGAAGCGCCGCTCACGCGACAGATCGCGATGGAAACGGATATCCTCTCCATCGTCCGCGCGACCTCCGGATCGCCGCCCAGGGTGGACAGCTCCACCACCACCAGCCCCTCCGCAGGCGCTCCGCTCAGTTGGTCACGGAAGCTCCTGTACATCGCATAGTCGACGGTGCCCGACAGCAATATCGCTGGCGAGCGGAAGTCGGCCGGGTTCAGCGCCAGCTCATGCCCGCCGCGACAGCGGCATGGTCAGGCAGTGGACGCCGCCGCCGCATTGGGTGAACTGATCGATGTGCAGCGCTTCGATGGTGAAACCACGATCGCGCAGTTCGGCGTTGATGCGTTCGTTGGCGGCCGAAGATATCACGACGCCGTCGCCCAATGCGAGCACGTTGCAGCCCAGCTGCCGCGCCTCCTTATACTTCACCGGGATCAGCTCGATGCCATAGACGCCGAGCCGGTGAACGAAGCGATCGTCGAGAACATCGGTGCAGGCGAGTGCCCGGTTCCGCCCCACCATACTGAACTGCGTGTCGAGATGAAGGAAGTGAGGATCGAAAGGATAGATCAGCACATCCCAGCCCTGCGCCCGGAAGATTTCAGCGACCGCTTCCGCTCCCACCTCGTCGGTGCGCTCTCCCGAACAGCCGACGATCACCAGCCCCGGGCGAACCACCGCAATATCGCCGCCCTCGACCGTCCCTCGCCGAACCTTCGCGGCCAGCGGCGCACCGAGACTGCGTGCGAAGCGCAGCGCATGACCCGCCTCCCCCTGCCGGTGCGCGGCCGCCGGTCGCAGCGTGATCAGTCCCCAGGGCGTGGTGACGACCGCGTCGCGGGTGAAGCACATGTCCGGAAGCTGCTCGTCAGGCGGGAGCAGATGGCAACGCACCCCATGCCGCTCCAGCACCGCCTGCAGCGCCGCGTGCTGGGCGAGCGCTTCGTCGATCGAAACCCTGAAGCCATTGCGGAGGCTCTCCTGGGTGACCGAACAGCATGGAATGGGTGCGAGATGGGAAGGTCTGCAAAGAAGGACGTCGGTCAGCCGATGAACTTCGCTCTCGACGCTGCACCGCGAAAGAGCCGGCCGCCACCAACCGCCGAGATTGATTGGAATTTCGAGCTTCATTGGCAACTCCATGGAAGCTCGCAAAATCACCTGGGCAGGCGAGTTGTTCCCTCTAACCTGGATCATACAAGCCATTGTGAAGAAACCACTTCATGGGCGCCGCGTTGTTCCGGCATGGCCTCATTCGTACAATCGGGCACCGCGACTTCTTCCTGCCGGGAGTCAGACCAAGCGCTCCTTGCAGTGCTCAGGTTCCTCGACGAACAAGGCTACCGCTTCATAACGCCCACGCCGGCGACGCATGCACGGGTGTTGCGACGGCCGGAGCGGCAGCAAGCCCGCAACCTCGCCGATGCGCTGGGCTGGAGCCTCCCATTCGCACCGGCGCTGCTCGACGCAAGATTGTTCGATATGCTCGTCGCCGCCGACGCTCTGCAGCCATCGCCGGACGGTCAGCTGAAGAGCCGCTACCGCATATCGTGGCTGCGCGGTGTGCTTTTCCTCCACTCCGCCTATCCCACCGATGCAAACGACGCGGTCTTCTTCGGCCCGGACAGCTATCGCTTTGCGGATCTGATCACGAGCGAACTCGACGGCTGTCTACATCCTGCGGGAGCGATGCTGGTGGACATCGGCGCCGGCGCCGGCGTCGGCGCGATCACCGCCGCCCGCCTCTGCCCCGACCTCCGCGTGACGATGACGGACATCAACCCCGATGCGCTGCGACTGGCGCGGATCAACGCACGCGCCGCAGGCATCCACGCCGGTACCGTCCTCGCCGCGAATCTCGACGGCGTCTCGGGTTCGCCGGATATCGTGCTCGCCAACCCGCCCTACATCGTCGACTCCGCGGGCCGCGATTATCGTCACGGCGGCAGGATGCACGGCGCCGAGGTGGCGCTCGACATGGCGGCGGCGACAGTTGGCAGGCTCTCGCGAGGCGGTCGCCTCATCCTCTATACCGGCAGCGCGATCGTCGACGGCGGCGATCGCTTGCGTGCGGCGCTTGGCGAATTGGCCGCCGACCATGACTGCTCGATGCGGTACCGAGAGATTGATCCGGACATGTTCGGCGAGGAACTGGACAATCCGGCCTATCGCAACGTGGACCGCATAGCGATCGTCGCGGCGATCCTGACCAGGAATGGGTAGCGGAATGGCCGTTACCGACCAGAAAGGCCCCACCGCGCCCCATCGTGACAGCGAGCGCGGCAGCGTGGGGCTGCTGATCATCGACATGATCACGACATTCGACTTCCAGGGCGCTGACGCACTGCGCTCGAAGGCCCATGATACGGCAAAGGCCATCGTCGAGCTGAAGCGGGAGGTCGAGTCGCTGGGCCAGCCTTCGATCTATGTGAACGACAATTTCGGCGAGTGGCATTCGGAGCGCTCGAAGCTGGTCGAACGCTCGCTCGAGCAGGCCAATCCGGTCTCGGAGATAATCAAGCCCGACGAGCAAGATTATTTCATTATAAAGCCGCAATTCTCGGGCTTCTACGCCACCAATCTGCAGGTCCTGCTGCCCAAGCTAGGCGTGAGCCGGCTGATCCTGAGCGGGATCGCCACCGATATCTGCATCCTGTTCACCGCGGCTGACGCACATATGCGCGACTACGCGATATGGGTGCCAGAAAATGCCGTCGCGGCAGTCTCGGACGATCGGCATCGATGGGCCCTCGAGATCATGCGCCAGAGCATGGGGGCGGAGACGGCACCCACGACCGCGCTCTCGGTGAAGGACTGGACCGGCCGACTTGATCGATCGGCCCGGCGCTAGATCAACTAAGTCTCGTACCCTACGAAATCTATCTCCTCGATGCCCATATCGGAACCATTCGAGGAGATCGAATGCTTAGAGCACGCCGCGCGCCTTCATGACAGTCGCCAAATCGTCGATCGCCGATGCATTGAGATAGGTTCGCGCCGTTTCCCAATGGTCGAGCCGGATCGGCGCCGAGACGTTAAGCGAGCAGCGCTGCCGATACTGGACATCCAGCGACAGGAAGCGCTGGATCTGGGTCACGAGCGGGCCGACCGTCATCGTCGGGGTAACGAAAGGCGAAGTCAGTGTCGCCGATTTATCGACCGAGATGCTTTCCATGGCTCACCCTTCATCGGCATCGTTGATGAAGTTGAGATTTAGTACAGCTTTTCAGAAGGATGCTGACATGAATTAAGATAGGCTATCCGTTCATCGCTGGCGATGAAGGAGATACCGCACCTGAAGACAGCGGGTTTGTGCCGGCCGCTGTCGAAAGGTTGGCGTCCAGCGGCAGCATGATATGACGGGTAAGCGCGCGGAGCGTCAGACCAGGGCGGCAACCACCTTGAAGATGCCGGTCCACAGCAGCAGCGGAGCCACCACGTAGAGAGAGATTCGCGTTGCCGAAAGCCTGAGGTCATAGCCCGGCACCAGCACCACATTCCGTTCGACGCGCTGCTGGAGCGCGTGAACGGGCGAAGCGATCGGGCCATCGCCGTCCTGTGTCGGACGCGGCCCTGCGCGGAGTGCCGCCTCTACGATATCGGTCGTCTTGAACTTGGGAAGGGCCATGTCTCACCTCTGACAATGGCCTACGGTCCAACCCGTAAACAAAAGATTAATTTTCTGCGGTCAAAAGCGCGCAATGTTCGGCGGGCTGCGCTCGTGCGCCGAATATGCTGCTATGCGGCAAATGAGCGATCGGGTATGATCGTTACCGCGTGAGCGCTGAATTTCAGGCGAGCATAAATGTCATACCTTCTGCTTATGAACGCCCCTTCGACTGCTACGTCAACGGAGAAAAGGAGCATGTTTTTGGGAACTTCGCCGGGGCCGGAGCGGATCCGACATCCGCGTTGGGCGACGGACGGTTGAAGGTGTCGAGGCCCAAGGCCCGGCGGTGGTGCAGGCTAGGCTATCACCGCCGCACCGCGGTCAACTGGCACCAGGATCGCGCCTTTTCGGAGTGCGGCTATTGCGGCCAGGATCTTGTGCGTTCGCGGCGCGGCTGGCGCGGAGCACGTCAGGACGAACTTCCGGAAGAGTGGCGAACCCATCGGCATGTCGCGGAGCCTTCAGGCGAAGGGCGGCTGCGCTGGATGYCGATCCTGGCCGCCAGCATGCTCGTCGTGGTCGGCCTGGCCCTGTTTGCAACGCTGCAATTCGCTTGATTTCGCCGTCCAGGATGCCGAGCGCCGCGGACGCAATCCGCAGGCAAACGCCCCCTTTGCACGCCGAATGTCGTCGAGTGGAACTTTAGCCGCCCTGACGCCGTTTTGTAACGACCTGAAAATGGCCGCCACAGGCCGTCGGGGGTGAGGATAGCATGGGACGGGATCGACCTGCCGAACTACCGCGAGCGGACAAGGCACTGGCCGGCTTGCTGGCCGGGCTGCCGCTCAGCCTGCTTCTGTGGGTGGGCATCGCCACAATTGCCGTCAAAGTGACGTAACCCTCACGGCCGCCACGCCTCGTTAGTTCATGACTGGATGGCTACCCAGGTCGGACCGCGCGACGCCTGGCGTATGTGAAAGCGATAGCCGATCTGCTCCAGGCGCTGCCAGGACATCACCGTAGGAAAGCGGCTATCGAGGACGAGCGTGGTCTGGGCACCGCCGCGGGCGACATCGATCGTCAGCACGGTGTGATAGGCACGCTGCTCGGTCCATGCCGTAGCCAGGCGGACAGCCGAAGCAGGCCAGCCCATGGCCATCAGCTTTTCACGGGCGGCCAAAGCGATGTCCTCGCAATCGCCGGCCTTCGAAGCGACCTGCCAATATTCGGCGCGGCCGAACTCCTTGCGATCGTCTACCGCGTGGATCTGCCGCACGCTGGCCTGAACCGCCTGGAGTTGCTTCAGATGGCCTTCATCGAGCTGGACCACCTTGCAGGATGGATCATCGGCATTGCGGCCGCAGAAGTCCATCCATCCGGCAGGTGGCATGACGAGGCCGCCGTCGCGCATGGCCGACGCGCCCTGCGTCGTAGTGGTGCATGCCGAGAGTGTGAGTGCGGCGCCGAGCGCCAGCGCGACATTGCGAGTTGCCTTGCCGATAGCGCGCCGGGCCGTGTCGTCGATTTTCACTGCCATGATCCTGATCCGCCTGTTTGGTGTGCGGATCCTGATCTACCGATGACGGGTCAAAGCATGGCTACCAGGGCTGGTTATCAGCGCGTTAGTTACGATATAGTTGCGGGAGCGGATTATCCGATAGCCGGGCGTCGCGGGCTGGCTCCGCGCGACGCCGTCCGCTCGAGGCTAGAAGAAGCGTTCGGGAACGCGGATGATGTCGCCCGGGCCGACATGGTCGCCAGGCGCGGCCACGGCTTCCTTCTTCGCAGGATCGCTGGCGCGGACGATCAGGACCTTGTCCTTCTTCGCCCGGTAGGTGTAGCCCCCGGCGAGCGCAACCGCATTGAGCACGGTCATATCGCTCACATACGCATATTTGCCCGGATCCTTGACCTCTCCGATCACGTAGAAAGGCCGGTAGTTCAGCACCTCCATCGCGACCGAGGGGTTCAGCATGAAGCCGCCTTCCTTGAGCCGCTCGGTGATCAACCTGATCACCTCGGGCACGCTGCGGCCCGCGGCGGCGATCGTCCCGATCAGCTGGATCGAGAGATTGCCCGATCCGTCGACCTCATATTGACCGGATAGCGTGTCCTCATTGTAAACGGTCAGGCGAACCTTGTCGCCGGCCCCGAGGATATAACCGGTCGTGTCAGGCGAGCCGGCACTCGGCAGCGCAGACTGAACGACCGCCTGTGGGGCAGTCGATTGCGCAGATGCCGGGCTCAAACCGCCCGCCAAGAATATCGCTACACAAAGCAAGGCTGACACAAATCTCTTCACGGCCGATTCCCGCCCTAGAAAATGAACAGCGCTCTC
Organism: Rhizorhabdus sp. P4_G6; assembly: GCF_056401045.1. Lineage (NCBI taxonomy): Bacteria > Pseudomonadati > Pseudomonadota > Alphaproteobacteria > Sphingomonadales > Rhizorhabdaceae > Rhizorhabdus > Rhizorhabdus sp. P4_G6. The sequence goes on from NZ_JBFUKC010000006.1 coordinate 81,992, forward strand.
TATACTGTAAGTTTATCGTCATGTCCCGCTTGCCATTTGCATTTTTCCGACGTCGCGCGCTGCAACCGCCGCGGCTTCCGTTGCCTGACGGTCTTCGCGTCTACGCCATCGGCGATATTCATGGACGGCTTGATTGCCTGCTGATGATCGAGAGCGCCATCCGCCGCGATCTTCAGCTTCGGGGCAATTCCGGGGGGCAGGCGATCGTGATCTTCCTGGGCGATTACATCGATCGAGGTCCCGATTCGCGTGCGGTGATCAACGTTCTTCTCAAGGGCAGGTTCGCAACGCTGCCCGCGCGCTTCCTGCTCGGTAATCATGAAGATGCGATGCTCCAGTTCCTCGATGATGCCAAGATCGGCCCGGCCTGGCTGACCCATGGTGGCGTCGCCACCTTGGCGAGCTATGGCGTGAAGCCGGTCGGCCGCGAAGGCGAGGACCGCATGGAACAGCTCCGCAAAGGCCTGATCGAGGTGCTGCCGACCGAACATGTGACCTTCCTCAAGTCGCTCGAGCTAACGATCGAACTGGGCGGCTTCCTGTTCGTCCATGCCGGCGTCCGCCCCGGCCGGCCGCTGGTCGAGCAGCGCCGCGAAGACCTGCTGACCATCCGCGAGCCCTTTTTCGCCGCGAAAAACCTTCCGTGGCGCGTCGTGCACGGCCACACGGTATTCGATCGCCCGATCGTCGGGCCCGACCGCGTGTCGCTGGACACCGGCGCCTATGCGAGCGGAAAGCTGGCCTGCGCGGTCATCGAAGGCGACACGGTGGATATCCTCAACAGCTGACGGGTACGGCCGCAGGCCGGGCTCAGGGTTGACTGGTTTCGCCCGGTCCGCGAGCCGACCGTTGCTCCGCTGCGGGCTTGGGCGGGTCCGACCAGATGCAGATCAACATCGTCAGCGCGATGAACGGGCTCATCAGCAGGTTGCCGCCGCCAAACAGGAAGATCATGATCAGCAGCAACGGCGCGATACCCAGGTCACGCCTCCAGATCGCCCCTATGAACAGCGCGAAAAAGGCGAGAAAGCCGATGACGCCATAGTCGATCAGCAATTTCTGGATCACGCCACCGCTGCCGAAGACGTAGAAATCCGCTCGATCGGTCGCACCCGGCCCATAGCCCACGATCGCCCGGAACTCGTCGATCACGACGTCGACGACCTCGAACTGCGATACATAGCGCGCATAGCCGCTGGTTCCGGGCGTGGTGAACTCACTGAGCCTGTTGATCAGCGCGTTGAACTCGCTGGGAAATGCCAAGCCCACGCCCAGGGCCAGAACGATACCGACGGCACCGAACAGAAACAGCCGCCCTGCCTGCTGCGCGAAGAAGATCATGTAGAAAGGGATCGCCAGCGCAAGGCAAAGCGCGCCTGTTCCGGATCTGCTGACCAGATAGGCCAGCGCGTAGACCGGGATATATTTTACCCTCTGCAGAACGAAGAATTCGAGACAGACCGCCAGGACGATGATCTGCGAGAACATCGACGGCTCCAACAGGAAAAGCCCGTTCGCCCGCCGAACCGAACTGCCGTAGCGCAGGATGGGATCATAGTTGAAGCGGCTCTCCACCAATATCGGCTTCAGGAAGCCGAGCGTGTTGGTGAAGGAGAAGAAGCGGATGCCGCCGAACTGGAGTATATATTGCGCGATTCCACCGATCGCGCAGATCCAGGCGTAAAACAGAAAGATTTCGATCGAGCGGGATGTGTCGAACCGCTTGGTGGGTTCGAGCGTCAGGAACATATAGTTCGCGATCAGCCCGACCGGGGACAGCAGGCTCAGCGACGTCCGATTGTCCGGATATGAAAAGGCGATCGCCGAACTGAGCGCCACCGATCCGAGAAAGGCCATGAAGTGCACGGTGGCCGATGTGCGGAATCGCGCCAGGCCGGTCATCAATAGCCAGAACAGCGCGATCGCCATGATCGGCAGCGACACGAACAGGATGCTGTGTCCGAATACATGGCCGAACCGCTGCAGGACGAGGCAGCCGATGAAGCCGATGTGCAGGAACATCCTGCTGGCCTGGCGATCCCACTCCGAGATCGAAGAGACCCGAAGCTCTTCCGGCGGAGCCGCCGCCTGTCCAGGCGCCATCGTCGCGAATTTGCTACTCATAACGACCCTACGCCCACCGAGGGGAAAACGAGTAACAGCGCCCCTACGCAGGCGCAACCGGCCAAACGCCGCCGTTTTGCCCCGGAACGACCCATTTACGATCTTTTTTGCTGCAAGCGCGAAGATATCGTTTTACATGCGGTGTCTGGGGGCAATCGCTGCATGATCGAACGGAAGTCCAACATAAACCTGACGATTCACGGGGCGCGTGGATTGTTCTCCCTGATGGTGTTCTTCTTTCACGTCGGCAATTCGGGTGTTCACGGCTTTAGTGGCCCGCTCGGCAGATGGGCGCTCGACTGGCTGCTTCTGCCGCTGACTTTCGGCGTTGAAATGTTCTTCGGTATCAGTGGGATAGTTATACTCGGCGCACTTCCGCGCGCGCGCTCGATGGGCGCTTTCGCGTGGGATCGCATGACACGAATCTATCCCGTCCTGTGGATAACCACCCTCGCGATCTCGCTGGTTCTCTTCTCCGGAAGCGTGCAGCGCCGCCACGGCTTGCCGCCCCTCGGCGACTGGCTGCTCAATTTCCTGGCGCCACCGCCCTTCTTCAATATTCCGCTGGTGCACATGGCCGCCTGGTCGCTCGGCTATGAGTTCACCTTCTATGCGCTGATGGGCACCGGCTGGTATCTGCAGCGGCACAGGCAATATTGGGCGGCGGCGCTGGTGACTTTGGTCGGGCTTGCCCTCCTGCCCTATTATCCGCGCGGCATGCTGATGGTCGCAGGCGTGCTGATAGCGCTCGGCCATGGACGGTCCGGCCTTATCGCGCGCTGGTCGCGCTTTCCTGCCCTCAACATGATCGTCGCGATGACGCTGTGGCGATATGCCGCGATCAAGATGGGCGGACACAACACCGATCTCAGCCTGCTTTACATGTCCTTTACCGAGTGGGTCGCATGGGTGCCGCTTCTCCTGCTGACATTCGCTTTCGGCAGCGTGTCGCTGCTGGGGCTGGCGGAAGGCAAAGGTCTCATGAGCCGTCTCATGGAGACCAGGTTCATGCAGTGGATGGGCACGATCAGCTACAGCTTCTATCTCTGGCATCCGGTGGCGCTCGCCGGGATGAAGCAGTTGTTCCGCTGGTCGGGCGGCTTGTCGCAATGGGGCGGCGAGTGGACCCCGCTGCTGTTCGGCCTGTCGGCAATCGGACCGGCGCTGCTGATGTCCCATGTCAGCCAGCGGCTGCTCGAGGTACGGCTTACCAAATGGCTTCGCAAGCTGGGCCCCGACGGCCGCGCCGCGCACGCGCCGGTCGCTGCCACCGTGACCGGCGGCTAGGAAATGACCGAACTTCGCGGCCTGCTCGTGGTAATTCCCACGCTGAACGAACTGCATCATATCGCGCAGGTGCTCGGCCAACTGTCGGCCGGCTTGCCGGATATGCCGATCCGTTTCGTGGTGGCCGACGGCGGTAGCACCGACGGCACCCAAGCAGTCGTAAAGGAGATCGCGGCCCGTCGCGACGATGTCACCCTGATCCATAATCCGTTGCGTCTTCAGTCGGCGGCCGTGAATCTCGCCGTGGAGATGTTTGGAGGCGAGGCCGATCTGCTGGTCCGCTGCGATGCCCATGCCGATTATCCACCCGGCTTCCTCGCCGATCTGGTCCGCTCGCATGCGGCGAACGAAGCCGACGCCGTGGTGGTGCCGATGGATTCGGTCGGGACATCCTGCCTGCAGCGGGCGATCGCCTGGGTGTCCGACAGCAGGGCGGGATCCGGCGGATCTGCACATCGCGGGGGCCGGAACAGCGGCTTCGTCGACCATGGCCATCACGCCCTGTTCACGATGGACAGTTTCCGGCGCGCGGGCGGCTATGATCCCAGCTTCAGTCATAATGAAGATGCGGAGCTGGATTGCCGCCAGCGGGCGCTGGGATCGCGCATCTTCCTCGATGCGGGAATTCGCCTGCGCTACGCACCGCGTACGACACTGCGCAAACTGGCCCGGCAATATTTCAACTATGGCAAGGGCCGATCCCGGACCGTGCGGCGCCACCCGGAATCGCTGCGTGCCCGGCAGTTGGCGATACCGGCCCATGTCGGCGTGTCGGTCACGAGCCTGGCGCTATCACCCGCCGATCCCCGCTTCCTGGCCTGGCCGCTGCTCTATGCGACGATATTGGTGGCGGTATCGCTGTCGATCGCCATGCAGCGGCGATCGACATGCGGACTTCTTGCCGGCATTGCCGCCGCGACCATGCACTTTGCCTGGGGCTTCGGCTTCGTAGCGGGGATGCTACTGGTCCGCGAGCGGAGATGGCAAGCTGCTGCCGCGCGACGGGATGCGGTTTCGTGAAGGTCGCGCTGATCGACCCATCACTGTTCACCTGGCCCTACGATATCGCGCTGACGCGCGGATTGGTGGAGAACGGGCACCGGGTAACCGTCTATGCGCGCAAGCCGCCGGCCCCCCTCCCCGCCGACGAAGCTCTTCATCTGGATCCGCACTTCTACAAGAGCCTCGACGGTGCCTGGGCGACGCGCATTCCCGCAAAGCTGTTCCTGGCGCTCAAGGGCTTCAGCCATATCGCCTCGATGCTCAGCCTGGCCGCGCGGCTGCGCAAGGACCGGCCGGACATCATCCATTTCCAGTGGACCCCCCTGGCGATCGTCGACGAGCGGATGCTGGCGCTGTTCCGCAATATCGCGCCGATCGTCTTCACGGTCCACGATTCAGCGCCGTTCAACGACAATCCGAAATCGAAGCTCCAGCGCATCGGCGCGACCGCCATCATGACCCGCTTCGATGGCGTCATCGTCCACACCGAGAAGGCCGAGCAGCGCGTGCTCGGCTACGGCGTCCCTGCGGACCGCATTCGCCGCATCGCGCATGGCTTGCTGGACCAGGTCTTCCCGTCGGCTGCCGCGGCTGCCCCCAAGCCCGCCGACGCCCCGGTCGAGCTGCTGCTGTTCGGCCAGATCAAGCCGTACAAGGGCACCGAACAGCTGATCAGGGCAATCGCGGGGTTGCCCGCCGAAATCCGTGCCCGATGCCGCCTTCGGATCGTCGGGCGGCCACAAATGCCGATGGAGCCGATCTTCGATCTGGTCGAGACGTTCGGCCTTGGCGACCGGGTGCTGTTCGATCTGCGCTTCGTCGAAGACAAGGAGATCGGAGACATATTGCAGGCCGCCGATATCCAGATGTTCCCCTACACCGAGATCGATGCCTCGGGCGTCCTGATGCTGGCATTGGGCGTCGGCAAGCCGATCATCGCGTCCGACATCGGCTATTTCCGAGAGCTTCTCGAACATGGCGTGCACGGTGCACTGGTGCCGCCCAACGATGTCGATGCGCTCAGCTCCGCAATCCACAACCTGGTCGACGACGCCGCGCTGCGCCAGGCCATGGCCGCCAATGTCGCGAAGCTGTGCGACGATATCCCTGGCTGGGCGGCGATAGGGCGTAGTACCAGCGAGCTCTACCGGCATGTGATCGCCCGCCGCGGGCCATCGCAAGCCAGCGCCCCTCAACCGTAATCGCCGCATTGCAGCATAGGCGTAAAAAAACCAATCGGCGCGTGGACCTGTGACGCGGATCACCACGCCCGCCCGAGTCGCAGCCCATAGACTGTCCAGCGTGTAGCGATTCGGGACATTCGCGGGGGAAAATCTACCATCAGGAAAACGCTGGCGATCGGGGTGATCGGCCTGTTTTACATTGGCGGGCCGACAGCGTTGTCAGCCGAACGCTCTGTATTCCCAACAAATGTTATCGATTCGGGCAGAGCACATCGGCTCATCGTTTCTGGAGCGCGCCGAAGGCTTGGCGCCTGTTGTGATTTCGCGATTGCAGCATCGGGAGACTTCAGGCAGTTTATAGTGGGGGCATTGTAGTGCCGGACGGGGGAGTATCGGTTGTGTACAGGCAATTCCATCTCGAGATGGAGGGCGATGGCGTTCGGGCGGGGTCCAGCTTCACGAGGCCGGCCGCGCCGGCACCGATTGGCCGCCAGGACATCGCCGTTCGTGTTCTCGATATCGCCATCAGTCTGACCGCTTTGATCTGGCTTGCACCGTTGCTTCTCATGGTGGCGCTGTTCGTCAAGATGAGCGACGGTGGCAGCATATTTTTCGCGCAGTCCCGGGTGGGCCGCGGCGGCAGGATGTTCCAATGCCTCAAGTTCCGCACGATGGTTGTCGACGCAGAGGCGCGGCTGGGTGAACTTCTCTCGACCAATATCGCGGCACGCGCCGAATGGAGTCGGGACCACAAGCTTCGCAATGATCCAAGGATCATCCCGTTCGGTACGTTTCTGCGGAAGTGGAGCATCGACGAACTTCCGCAATTCATCAACGTACTGCGCGGCGACATGAGCATCGTGGGGCCCCGTCCCATCGTCCCGGGCGAGGTCTATCGCTACGGACGATATATCCATGCCTATCAGCAGATGCGTCCGGGTATCACCGGGCTCTGGCAGATAAGTGGACGAAACGACGTTTCCTATCGGCGGCGGGTCGCCTGCGACGTGGTCTATTCGCGCAGGAGGACGATATTCCAGGACGTGCGAATCATTGCGATGACAGCCGTGGTCGTGCTGACGGCGCGCGGATCTTACTGACAATTTTCCAGCCATCCTGGTTGCACTGCAACATGGTCAAGCCGAGGCAATGGCAACAAGCGTGTCCGATCATCAATCGCGAGTTGCTGTAAATAAAGACTTATTTCGGCCGAGTTCCGACGTCGAACTCACCGGCTGCAAATGACGCAACCGCAAAAAAACGCTGGATTTCGGCCAATACTCATCTTATTAACAAAACCGTAACGTTTAGTGTCTGTGTAGCGGGTAAGGGGAAGCATCATGATCAGCAACAAAGTGCAGGTTACTGGTATCTTGGCCTCCGTGCTCGCCATGGCCGGCATGGCCCTTCCCGCGATCGCACAGGATGCCGCTGTTCCGGACATGTCTGCGCTCGCCACCGCAGCGCCTGCAGCCGTGACGACGATCGTCGCCGCCGCCGTCACGGCCAATCCGGGCGCCGCCTCGGCGATCGTCGGCGCCGCCGTCGTTGCCGCGCCAGGTGCGGCCCTGCTGATCGTATCGGCCGCTGCCGGCGTTCCGGGCGTCAACGTGGCCGGCCTCGTCGCCGCCGCACTGAACAACATGACTCCCGCGGCACGCGCCGCATCGGCGGCAGTACTGCTCGCCGCCGCCGCTGCCGCCTCCGGGCAGTCAATCGCCCTGCTAGCCGCTTCGGTGGCAAGCGCGGTGACGGGCATCGGCAGTGCCGCTGCCCTGGCGTCGGCTGCAGCCAGCGTCGATCTGACCGCAGCCCTGGCCGCCGCCGGAGCCACCGGCAGTATCGCAGCGCCCGACACGGCAGATGCCGCTGGCGACACGCCGCCGCCGGAACCGGCTGCGCTGAACGACGGCAGCCAAACGGCTCTGACTGCCGCCTAAGCGGCGCCAGCTACCGATGCTGGCCGGGGGGCAAGCCCGGTCTGCTCAACTCTTTTGGGGGAAAACTCGTGGGCGCCTATCGCTTGGGTTCCGCATTGCTTGCGGCTACATCGCTCTGGACATCTGGTGCCTGGGCGCAGTCGGCGTCGGTAATCCCGCCGGTCACCCCCGCGAACTCGTCGATCGGCGCCCCTGTCGAGCGTGACCGCGCCGTCGAGCCGACATCGCTGGATCCCGTCGGTGCGCATTTCGGCGCCTTTACCTTCTACCCCAAGTTCGATGCCGCAGCGACCTATGACGACAACATCTATGCGCTGCAGAACAAGACCAGCGACACGATCTTCCGTCTGTCGCCCAGCTTCAAGCTCGAAGGCGACGCCGATCCGTACAAGCTCAACTTCTACGGCGGAGTCGATCGGCTGATCTACGCCAAGAACGGCGGAGAGAACCACACCGACTGGCGCGGCGGCGGCCGCGGCACCCTGGAGTTCATGCCGGAAACCAAGGTCACGGTGAACGCAGGCTACGCCAAGAACCACGAAGATCGCGGCGATCCCAACTCCAACTCGACCAATGTTTCGCCCACTGTCTATTACCGCACCGATGCCGGCATCGCTTTCGATCGCTCGGCCGGGCAGCTGAAGGCGGGACTGCGCGGCACCTATTCGCACAGTAATTATAACGATGCGCGCCAGATCGGCGGCGGCCTGACCAATAACGATGACCGCGATCGCTCGGATTATTTCGTCGAGGGCAAGGCCGGTTACGAGTTCTCGACCGGCTATTCTGTCGTCGCCCGCGTAGCCTATGACAGCATCGTCTATAATGACCGGATCGACGACACCGGTTTCGACCGCCATTCGACCGGCCTGCGCGGCAGCGTGGGCGTCGCGTTCGAGCTGACCCAGGTGCTGACGGGTGAGGCGACCGTCGGCTATCTGAGGCGGCAATATCGCGATCCGCGCTTCAACGACCTGAAGCGGTTCGCCTATAATGTGGCGGTCGAGTGGTTCCCGACCGAACTGACTTCGCTGCGCTTCACGATCAACAACGCGCCCCAGGAAACCGTGTCGCGCGGCTATCGTGGCTACATCGCGGATACATATTCGGTGCGGGTCGAGCACGAATTGCTGCGCACCCTCAAGATAACCGGGACCGTGCGGTACATCGTTAACGACTATCTGCGCAACACCACGATCGTCGTGCCGGCCAAGACGGAAAAATATTATGGCGCCTCGGCCGGCGTGAAATATACATTGAATCGCAACATCTCGGCTATAGCGGGCTACGACTACAACAAGAAGAAGTCGACCTCCACTGGAGCGGGATCGGAATTCGTTCGCAATAAGGCCTCGCTGACGGTAGTGCTGCAACTCTGAATTCCCCGTTTTTCAGTCTAGTAAGGCGTCAATGGCCCAGTCCCCCAATTATCTTGCGCAGCCCGCCACGGTCTCGCAAATCGCCGAGCAGAGCATTGCCGACGTTCTAAGGTTCCTGCGGAGGCGGTGGATCTATATCGTCGGCACCACGCTCGCGGTGGGGCTGATCGGGACATTGGTCGTGCTTCAGGCGACTCCGCTATACACATCGGAGTCGTCGGTCGCCGTGGACGCGCAGAAAGCGCAGGTCGTCAACGTCCGCGACGTCACGGGTGACCTCGCCCCGAACCAGCAGGAGATGGAGACCCAGGCGGCCATCATCCGCTCGCCCAAGCTGTTCAATCAGCTCATCGACCGGATGAAGCTGGAACAGGATCCCGAGTTCAATCCGCGTGCCATCCGCACGGGCAAGCCAAGCTTCACGATCTTCAATCCGCTGACATGGTTTGGCAGCAGCTCCGAGCCCGAAGGCAAGCTCTCGCCGCGCAAGGTCGCCGAGCGCCGTGCAGCGCTGATCTCCAAGGTCAGCAAGGCCTTCTCGATCCAGCCCGAGGACAAATCCTACATCATCACCATCGCCGCCACGTCGGAAGATCCGATGAAGGCCACTGCGATGGCGAACGCTCTCGCCGATCTTTACATCCGCGACGGGATCGAGACGAAGTTCGAAGCGACCCGCCGCGCCTCCGCTTACCTGCAGGAGCGCGTCGAGCAGCTCCGCAGCGAAGCGCTGCAGTCCGATCGCGCAGCTGAAATCTACCGCGGCGCCAGCGGGCTGACCGGCGCGCGCGAAGGCGCCACCATCGACACGCAGCAATTGGCCGAGCTCAATTCGCAGCTGATCGTCGCCCGTAGCGAACGCGCAGCCAAGGAAGCCCAGCTCGGCCAGATCCGGGCCCTGACCTCGAATGGCGATACCAACGATATCGAATCGTCGGGGCTGGTCCTCGGCTCGACCCTGATCATGCGCCTGCGCGAGCAGGAGAGCGAGGTCATGCGCAATCTCGCCCAGCTGCAGTCCACCTATGGCGCGAACCATCCGCGCATCATCAACGCCAATGCCGAACTCCGCGACCTGCGCGCCAAGATCAAGGACGAAGTCCGCAAGCTGGCGGCATCGACGGCAAATGACGTCGCCGTGGCGCGTGCCCGTGAAAACGCCTTGGCCGGCAGCTTGGCGGGCCTGGAAGGCCGGGTGAACCGCGGTGGCGAGGCCGAGGTGCGGCTGCGCGATCTGCAGCGCCAGTCGGATGCCAATAAGGGCGTCTATGAGGTCTTCCTCAATCGCCTCAAGGAAACCCAGCAGAATGTCGACGTCCAGACCGCCGACGCAAGGCTGGTCGCGCCGGCCGTAATTCCGCTGGTCGCCAGTTCGCCCAAGGTGAACGCGACGATCGGCGCCTCGCTGCTGGCCGGGCTGCTGCTCGGCACGCTCATCGCGCTGCTTCTCGAGAAGCTCGACAACACGGTGCGCGGTTCGGAAATGCTCGAGGCGATGGGCGGCGGCGCGACACTGGCTCACCTGCCGGTTGTCAGCGGCGAATTCGACCGTCCCGAGGAGGTCGTGGTCGAGCGTCCGCAGTCGATGGTCGCGGAGGCGTTGCGCACATTGCGCAGCGGGATCGCGCTTTCCGATGTCGACAATCCGCCCAAGGTCATCATGCTGTCCTCGTCCGTGCCCGCCGAAGGCAAGACCTTCGTCAGCGTCGGGCTCGCGCGAGTATCGGCGCAGTCGGGCGATCGCACGATCATCATCGATGCCGACATGCGGCATCCGCGCGTCCATTCAGCCCTCGGCATCGAGAATGAGGACGGCCTGATCAAGGTGCTGAGCGGCGAGACCACCTTGGAAATGGCGATCCGCAAGGATCCGCTCACCAATCTCGACGTACTCACGGCCGGCCGCGGCGTCGTCAATCCGCCGGATCTGCTCCGCTCGGACAATATGCAGCGCCTCATCGCCTCGCTGCGCGCGAATTACGACATGATCGTCCTCGACACGCCGCCATTCGTGCCCATGACCGACAGTCAGATCGTCGCATCGCTGGTCGACAAGATGATCCTGGTCGTCCGCTGGGGCAGTACGCCGGTGCCGGTCATCCAGAATGTCATCAAGCAGATTCGCCGGGTCGATGCGCCGCTGGTCGGCTCGATCCTGAGCCGCGTCCACTTCTCGCAGCAGGCAGGATATGGCTATGGCGACTATGGCTACCATTATTCGCGCTATGCCGCCTATTATGGCACCAAGGAGTAGCCTCGCGGCTGTCGCCATCGCGGCAGTCCTGGCTGTCCTGCTGGCCGGTCTTGCAATCCCCTCGCTGATCGCCAGCACGATGACGCTGTCGCATAACGACACGCTCGAGGCGGTCCGCCTGCTTCGCAAGAAGCGCCCGGCGACCGCCGCGCTGACCGCCGCCGCCGCCGCCAACAAACGGGCCGCCGCCTTGTTCGACTCTGGCCGGTATCGGGCCAATGTCGCCGCGGCCTTGTTCGCCATGCCCGCGCCGGAACGGGCCGGAACGGGCTTTGACCTCGAAAAGGAGGTTCGCCTCTCGCTCGCTGCGGCGCCCGCCTCCGCCTATAACTGGAACCGGCTCGCTGTTCTTCGTTTTGGCCGCGGAGACCGCGCAGGTGCGCTGAAAGCCTGGGAAATGTCGGTGCTGACCGGCCGCTATGCGCCCAATCTCGTCAACAGCCGCATATTCCTGGCGGTACGGCTATTCCCCATCAAGGATCCGGTGCTGGTCGAAATGCTGGTCGACCAGGTGCACCTGTCCGCCGATGCCAGCACCGACGAGCTGGCGCGGATCGCTCATAAATCCGGAGGTGCGCCCTTCATCCAGGCGGTGCTGTGGCGCGATACGGAACATGGGCCGGCGTTCAACAAGGCCTATCGGATGATGCTGCGGAAGGATCGCTGGAAATATCGCCGCAAGATGGGGCTGCCATGATGGGCCGCTTCATTTGGCCGATCTTCGTCGGGCTCATCGTCCTTCTCCCGCTTCCGCTGGGCAGCTATAATCCATGGACCTGGAGCGCCGCCGGCGTCGTCATCGCCGCGCTTGTGATCGGCTGGTCGGCAAGCGTGCTCAAGAGCGGAGCGACCGTCGAGTGGCGCAATGCGCTTTGGCCGCCCGTCGCGATGTTCGTCGCGGTGGTGCTGTGGATCATCTTCCAGATCAGCCCGCTCAGCCCCGCCCATCCGGTCTGGGAACTCGCCGCCTCGGCGCTTGGCGAGCCGCTGTCCGGATCGATGAGCGTCGCGCCCCAGTTGAGCGAGATCGCGCTCATCCGGCTGCTGAGCTTTGGCGGCGCATTCTGGCTGGCATTTCAATATGGCCGCGACCGGGACCGCGCCTATCTGCTGTTGCGCGCCTTCGTTTATGCAGCCAGCGCTTACGCGGTCTATGGCCTGGTGAACCTCATCGCCGGCAACAAATATCTGCTCTGGTACAAGCGGACCGCCTATCTCGAAGATGTCACAGGCACCTTCGTCAACCATAACAGCTATGCCACCTATGCCGGCCTCGCCATGGTGGTGGCCGCCGGCCTGCTGATACAGACCGTTCGCCGCGCCTGGCAATTGTCCGATCCCACCCTCGCCTGGCCGGCGCGGGCGATCGAGGCGGCCAAAGGCAAGGGTACCGTGCTGATCACCCTGCTGCTGCTCAACGGCATGGCCTGGCTGCAGAGCCATTCGCGGATGGGCTTCATCGCGACGCTGGCTGGCCTGATGACGCTGGTGGTTACCGGCAAGGCGATGGGCACGCGGCGCAGCCGGCTGATCGGCTCGGGAGTCGGCCTGGCAATCCTGATTGTGCTTCTGAACTGGTCGGGGGATCGGGTGATGGCGCGCATCGACCATACCGAGTCCAACGACCGCATGCCGATCTTCACGCTCGCTGCCCAAGCCGTGCAGGGAGCGCCGCTTACAGGTCATGGCTATGGCTCCTTCGCCGCGGTGCTGCCGATGTACCGCGACGGCAGCCTGCCCTCGGACAAGGTGTTTGCGATGGCGCACGACACCTATCTGGAGCTTGCCGTCGAGATTGGCATGCCCGCCACCTTCCTGCTAACACTCAGTGTCGCATGGCTGTCGGCGCTGTGCCTGATCGGCGCCTATAAAAGGAACCGGGATGGCGTGATCCCGGCGGTCGGCTTTGCCGGAGCCGTGCTGGTGGCGACGCACGCCACCCTCGACTTCAGCGTGCAAATGCCGGCGATCGGCTGCTTGTTCGCCGCGCTGCTTGGGCTGGGCAATGCCCAGGCCTGGAGCCCGTCGCGCCGCGCGCGCTCGTCGACAGCGGACGCTGCCGCAAGCGCATGAGCACGCGCCCGCCGCGCCTGCTGATCGTCGTCCGGGGCGAGGAGAATTATGGCGTCGCCACCAAATTGCTGAGCCTCGCCGAGAGCTTCGGGCGGCGCGGCTGGCAGATCACCACCTATTTGCTCGGCGAAGGTGAATATGGTGATCGAGCGGCGCGACTGCCGGGCATGCGGATCGAGCTCGACCCTGCTCGCCCGCACCGCTTCGTCGCAGAGGGGCTCGCCAAGTTCGGCGCCTATGCGAAGCTGCTGAAGGGAAGCGCCGGCTTTGTCGGCCGGCTACGGCGCTTTATGCGGCGCGAACGCTTCGACGCGATGATTTTCTGCGAACATGGGCTCGTGCTGCCGATCGCCGCCGCGGTGCGCGGCACGAAGACGCCGGTCTTCTGGCTGATGCCCAATATCGTCAGCGGCCACTATCCCGCCGATCTCAATCGACGGCTCTATCAGGCTGCGTTCGCCTGGAGCGGGATGACCCCCGTAGCCAACAGCAGCTATACCCGCATGACGCTGGGGCGGGCCGCCGCGCGCGCGACCCAGTTCGATCTCGGCGTCGACCCCGCGCCGTTCGATCGCGACGACGGCGTCGATCCGCTCGACGGTATCGTGCCCGCCGGCGCCATCCGGCTATCGGTGATCGCACGCCTCACCGAAGAGAAGGGCCAGCTGGAACTGCTGCGCGGCCTCCTCGCCGCGAGAGGCCTGGAAGATGTCCACCTTGTCCTATGCGGCGGCCCCCTCGGATCGCCCTATGACGCGCTGCTCCGCGCAACCGCGGAGGCAGCCGGCGCGGCGCACCGGCTGCACATGATCGGGCCGGTTGCCAGCCCTGCCCCTTATTTCAAGGCTTCGCATGTCGTCGCCAACGCGCGGATCGATCCGGAGCCGTTCGGCCTGTCGGTCGTCGAGGCGATGTTGGCTCGCCGCCCTGTCATCGCGCACCGCCTGGGCGGTCCGGCGGATATCGTGGTCGATGGCAAGACGGGCTGGCTGCTCGACGCGATGGATGAGGCAAGCGTCGCGCGCGGGCTTGAGCGGATGATGGCTGACCGTGCGTGCTGGAGCGAGATGGGCGAAGCCGGCCGTGTGCGCGCACTCGCACGCTACACGGTCGACACGATGACCGACCAGTTGATCGCGATTTTTGCAGAATATGGTGTCACGGCTGCGATGGATCAGGCCGCCGCGACCAACTCCTCGTAAAGTCCCGCAAGCTTCGCGGTCTGCACCGGCGCCGAGTAGACGAGATTGGCCTCGCGCGGCGGCAGATCGACGCGCTTCAGCGTCGCGGCAAGCAGCGGAGCGATATCGACATGCGGGTGATAGCGCTCGTCGGACAGCGCGAACATCGATTGCTCCCCGAACAACGCCACGTTGCGTTGCGCGCCGATTGCGAGTTCGGTGAAGCCGGTTCGCGGAGCGACCAGGAACAATCCGGTCGCCATCGCTTCCCAGTAGGACAAGGTGAAGGTGGTGAAGATCACGATATCGGCGGCATTATACAGCCGCCGCAGCCCGTCGGTGTCGACATTGCCGAGCAGTATCTCGTTTCCTGCCGGCATGGCGTCGATCTCCCGGCGCACATCATCCGGCATCGATCCCACCAGGATCAGCCGCAGGCCTGCTTCGCGGCACGCCTTCACCACGCTGGGAATCCGCTTCTCGCCATGCAGCTTGCCCGAGACGATCGCGGTTCGCTCACCTTCGGCCAGCCCGAGCTCGCGGCGCGTTGCCGCCCGTTCGCCGGCAGCCATGTAGAATATCGCGGGGTCCGCCCCCAGCGGCGCGAATATCTCGCGGACGCCGCGCTTCCAGCTGGTTGCGCGCCAATGGTCGCGATTGGCCAGGACGGTATGTCTCACCGCCTTTACCGTCACCGAACCGATGCCGATCAACAACCGGCGAAACCGGCTGTCGACTCGGCTGTACCAGCGGGCATCGCGATCGCCGCGCTGCTCATGGTCGTACACCACCGGCTTGCCCATCAGCCAGGCGAGCAGCGCGACGATCATCGTGATGCCCTGGCGGAACTCGATGCAATGGACCACGTCGGCGGCGCGGATCGCGCGGATCGACGGCAGGAACAGCACGAGGTCGCTGACCCGCAGGAACACATGACGCCGGATCAGCGTCACCCCGGTCTTGCGAACGAAAGCGTCGTCCATCAGTGCAGGGTCGGTCACCGGCAGCTTCACGCGGCTATGGCGCCAGATCTGGCTCTGGTCCCCGCATAGCAGGGTGACGTCATGGCCCATGCCGGCGAGATTGGCCGAATAGCTATATTCGCGCCAGGTCGGCAGCTGGCTTTCGAAGAAGCCGCAACAGATCAGTATCTTCATCAGCTTTCCGCCCGCTTGCAGGGGCCGCTGGACGGCGCCGCGCCCGTGATAGCCATCGTGCCAATGCGATAGCGCAAATGGCCGCTGCGGATGCCGAAGCTGTCGGCGGCCGTCAGCGGTATGTTGCGCCAGTCGCCTTTTCCGTCCGGCGACCCGATGCCGAGCCAGAGATCATAGTCGCCCTGCTTCAGGCTCGGCGGCGGACAGAAGCGTCCTACCATGTCGATCGGCCCGCTCCATCGCGACGAGGGCTGCGATGGCCGGAAACCGGCGATCAGGGTAGATTTTCCACGCTTGTCCATCGCGACGAGATTGACGAATTGGTCGCGGATCGTCGGGGCCGCCTGCAGGCCCATGCGCAGGCTGAAGCGGCCGCCGCGCGACGGCGTGACCTTGGCGAAGATCAGATAGGATCGCGGCATGTCGCCCGGAGCCTTGTAGCGCCCTTCCGCGAGGCTCGGCGTGAACGGACTGCCGCCGCAGGTCGGCCCCGCATCGCGGCCCGAGCCGAACTGGCACACCCGGACATAATCGATCTTGAACTGCTGCGGGAAACTGGCGGTATCGACGCCGCCTTCCCCCGCCCAGCCGCCGCCGACCGCGAAGTTCAGCAGGACATGGGCCGGCGGCGCGAGCTCGCCGAACTTGTCGACCCAGCGGAAGCGGCGCGTCCACAGCTTCTCGCCATTGAGATAGGATGTCACGCTGTCCGGTTTCCACAGCAGCCCTATCGTCTGCCAGCCTTTGTTGAGCGGCGCGGCGGCGCGATAGACGCCGTGCTTCTCGGCGAAGCGGGGATTGCGGTACAGATATTCGCCGCCCTGCGGGGCACCCTTGGACGTTCGCACGGCCGAGTGGATCATGTTCGGATTTTCGTTCTTGTTCTGCACATATTCGAAGCCGTCTATCTCCGGCGGCCAGCGCGTCTCGCCATCGGCATTATAGTCGGGATTGAGCCAGAAGGCCGGGAAGACTCCCTTCGCCGCGGGCAGGAAGACCCGCGCTTCGAAATAGCCGTAATAGAAGGCTCGCCGCGAACGGATCATGCCGGACTCGAACTTGGCGCCGCCCGGCATCTTCGCCTTGGGCCGCGCGATCAGGCTCAATATGCCGTCCTTCACCACGTGATTGCCATTGTCCACGAAGCGCTGGACTTCGGTGTCGAGATAGGCCGTGGTCTCGAAACTATAGATATAGCGCGTCGCCCAGGTGGAGCGATCCAACGTGTCGCCGGAGAACTCGTCCGCGAATACCAGTCGCCAGCCATCCGCCTGCGCCGCAGCCGGCAACAGCAGGGCGAGCAGCACCAGCAGCGTCGCATGAAGCTCAAGCCGACGCAGCATCGGCCTTCCGGACGGCGCCGCCGACGCGGTCGAGGATTTCCCGTACCAGTGGCCGATCGATCAACGAGAGCGCCAGCGGATAGCTGAGGCCACCGAGCAGGATGAACAGGCATAGCCGAGCGGCAGGCGGCAGCGAATCCGCTATCAGGTGGCGAACGGCAACGATGGCCGCGGCCATGACCAGCACCGAGGCCAGCGGCGTCACGATGCCCTTGGCCTGGTCCAGCAGGGTCAGCCCGGTGCGCCGCCAGAGCATCGCTCCGGCGAACGGCGTCTGCACGATCTCGCAGAGCATCCATATGCCGATCGCCCAGCCGGGATGAGGCACGCCAAGACCGATGAACAGCGCGAACATGAGCGCGATCTCGGCCGCTATGGCCGGCATCACGTCATAGGGCCGCCCGCGAGCGACGAGCATCGGCGTCACGAACATCCGCGGCACCTGCAATATCGTCAGGCATGCCAGCGCCGAGAGATAGGGCGCGGCCGGAGCCCATTTCGCCCCGAACAGCAACTGGACCACTTCGCCGGCGACCAGCGCGAGGCCGATGAAGCAGGGATAAAGGATCGCGCAGGACAGGCGCACGGCAGCGAAATAGGCTCGGCGCAAGCGTGCTTCATCATCCTGCAGCCGCGACAGCATTGGCAGCGCAACCTGCTGGACGGCTCCGACCGAAAGCGACCAGAATGTGTCGATGGTTCGGAAGGCGACGTTGACATAGCCGGCAGCGGTCGCGCCGAGGAAGGTGCCGACGACCACGACGAACAGCCGCTTGAGCGAGAAATTGAGCATCTGCGCGCCGAGCGAGCCGATGCCGAAGCGGATCAGCACCCCAATCCGGTCCAGCCGCAGGCGCAGGCGCGGCCGATGCTCGGCGAGGATCCACAGCACCGCGGTCGCCATGCCGGTCATGATCAGCTGCTGGAGGACGAGGCTCCACACGCCCATGCCGGCCAGCGCCGCCCCAACGCCCACCACTGCGCCGGTCAGGCGTCCGGCGAGCGAGCGCATCGCCAGGCTGCGGAACGCCAGCTCGCGCCGCTGACGCGCGATGATCGTGGCCGACAGGCCGGCGAGCGGGAAGGACATGGCCAGCCAGGCCATTACCGGGCCTGCATCCGGGTTCGCCAGCTGCCGGCTGATCCATGGACCGGCGGCGACCGCTGACAGGCTCAGCAGCACGCTCACGATCATCGTCACCGAGAAGGCGCTGTCATAATCCGCATCGTCGGTGCTGGGCCGCTGGACCAGCGCATCGTGAAAGGTCTGGGTAACGACCAGCGCGATGATTTCCGTCGCGGCGAGCGCCACCGCGAACAGGCCCATCTGCGCCGGCGACAGCAAATGGGTATAGGCGATCAGGGTGATGAACGAGACCAGGGCCAGCCCGCCCGCCTCGAGCGACGTCCAGAATGCAGATCGCATAGCTCGCCGGCCGTCGACCATTGCCGTCATGACTCCCGGCCGCCATCGCCCGTGCGGATTACGACGGTTGCTACCATATCGGACATTTTGTGCAACGCATCATCCACGGCCGGCAGGGCGGCGACGAAAACGATAGTCGTTATGATCGCTCCGCGCAGCGCTGCCGGGCTCATGCTCAAATGGCGCTCGCCGCTTCCTGCAATGGCGCTTCCTGGCGGCGTAGGCGCGCCATTAGACGCGAGAAGGTCGCCAGCACCCAGCGCCAGAAGAAAAAGAACAGCAATCCGAGCGCGATGCCGCCCGCGACCTTGAGCGGGACGCTTTCGATGCCGAGCCGCTTGCCGACGAGATGGCGGGCGATGCCGTGGACCAGATAGATATAGTAGGTCGCCTGGGCGAGCAGCGCCATGAACTCGGCGATCGGCGACCAGACCGTCACTCGCGGAACGAACATCAGCACCACCGCACCGGCCAGCACATAGAAGGTGGCTGTGTTCACGCCCCTGTCGAACGCCGTGAAGACGAACGCCAGAGCGACCAGCAACAGCTTCTTGCGCGCGGTGTCGGCCGATGCGAGCGCCCAGCCGATCGGGAATGTATAGGCCCACAGATCGAGGCGATGGCCATGCTGGTCGAGTATGTCGGCGGGGAAGATCGCCGTGGTACCGAAACGCGCCACGCCCGCGACACCGATCAGCACAAGAGCGAAGTTCCATGGTTGCTCGACCGCGAACTTCCGAATGGGCTTGATGGCGAACAGGGTGATCATGATCAGGATCAGGTGGAGCAATGCCTGGATAAACCAGGCGTGACCGAAATTTTTGAAGGCGTCGTCCTTGAAGTAGGTATTCACCAGCAGCAACGTCGGCAGCCCGGCATGGGTGTTCGCCGCGAACAGCTCATAAACGAGCATGACGATGTAATAAGGCACGAGGAAGCGGATGAAGAAGTTCACCAGCAAGCCCCAACGCTTGTCCGAGATCATCTGATCGCGCTGGAAGCGGGCAGCGTTGTATCCCGCAGCCATCAGCAGGGTAAGCGCCCCGCCCTTCCACATGATCATGTCGCTGTGCTCGACGGTGTGGCCGAGGATGATCGTGGTCATCGCAATCGGACGGATGAGCATTTCGCTCGCGACGGAGCGAAACTGGCGCTTGCCCGAAACCGGCGGCGCGCTGGCGGCCATCATCTCGATCTGCTCGATCGTGAGCGATTCCCAATGGTCCGGCAGATGGCCGAGGGTGCGCTCGATGGCCATTGAGACTTCGATATAGGCCAGCGAGTCACCGGCCAGCGATCGGAAGCTGTCGTTGGGGCTCACCGCGGCACGATTGAGGGCGCGCGCGAAAACCGCCGCGAGGGCGCTGGCATTGCCGACGGAGCCGCCGAGTTGAACCTGCTCACCCGCTTCGAACGCGGCGCGGCCCGCGGCGCGCACCGCCGGATAATCGACCTTGCCGGAGAGCAGGCGCGGTGTGTCGCCGAGTGCGAAAACGATGCGCGAGCGCAGCGGGATCGTGGTGCGGATGTCGACCACCCGTTCGGCCGCCTCGAGATGCTCTTCGTCGATCACGCCGATCGAAACGAGCGTGTCATCACCGGCGACGACGGCCTCTATGCCGTTTTCCTTCAGCATATGCTCGATCTCGTCGAGACCGACGCGCAGGCCCGCGATCTTGCTGAAGCGCGATGAACGGCCGACCACCTTGAACAGGCCCCCGTCAACCTGCTTCGCGAGATCGCCGGTCTTGAGCTCGGTCAGCTCGGCGCCCTTGGCCAGATCGGCACGCTCGGTCGCATAGCCCATCATGACATTGTCGCCAGTGTAGATCATCTCGCCGGTTTCGCCGGGACCGACCGGCGAGCCATCTTCATTGGCGAGGCGCAAGGTGCCGCCGGGGATTGGAACCCCGATGCAGTCGAAATGACCTTCCATCATCTCGGGCGGCAGATAGGCCATGCGCGCCGTCGCCTCGGTCTGGCCGTACATGGTGTAGAAGCGCGAGCCGCTGTCGCGCGACCATTGGAAATAGGTTTCAATGATCTCGGGGGCGAGCCGCCCGCCGGCCTGGGTCATCGTCCGCAAGCTCTTGTGCGTGCGGTCCCGGAAGCCCGTCGCCTCGAGCAGCTCATAGGTATAGGGCACCCCGGCGATGCTGGTGGAACCGGTCGAATCGAACAGCGCCCAAAGCTCGTTATCGACCACCGAACGATCGGTGAGAACCACGGAGGCGCCGGCCGACAGGTGCGAATTGAGCACCGAGAGGCCATAGGAATAGCTGATAGGGAGCGTCGTAAGCGCGCGATCGTCCGAAGCGATGCGGAGATATTCGACAATCGAAGCCGCATTGGCGTCGATAGCCTTGTGCGAGAGCCGCACCAGCTTGGTGGCGCCAGTGGAGCCCGAAGTGGAAAGCATGATGGCCAGATCGGGGTGAAGCTCGGACGCGCTGCCCTCATGCTCGATGCGCACGCCCCAGCTGTCAATGACGAGATCTGGCTCGAACGCTGCGACGATTCGCTCGCGCGCTGCCTCCGAGCCGATGATCAACGGATGACCGCCACGCAGGCATGCCATGATCGTGACGACCGAAGAAACATTGTTCTTCGCTTCGAGCAGGATCAGCTTGCGCGTCGTGCCGATCTCGGCGGCCAGGGCATCGGCCTGCCGTGCCAAGGAGGCATAGCTGGTGACCGCACCGTCCTCGTCGACGAGCGCAGGCGCGTCACCAAAACGCTCCAGCCGCGTTGCGTAACTTTCCATCTTGATCTCCCCCGACAGACTCGAAACACGGTTCGACCCTGCTGCCTATGTAAAACTAACAAGGAGATAATAATGGTGCAACGCACCATTTGCCTCGAACGACAGGATCCGCCGCAAAAACCGACCGGCAGGCCCCGCCTTCCAGGCTAATCGCCGTGAGAACGCGCTGTCGAACCACGATTCAGCTGCACGCGCTTTTCTGGGGGCTCAGGAAAGACGCTGTTCTCTGGGCTCTCCACTCTATTCACTAGTCATTAACAGGCTGAAATGCCATTTCCGCCCCATGTCTCATCCCATCTCCCGCAGAACCCTTATTGGAGGCGCAGCCATGATCGGCGCGGGCGTCGCACTCCCATCGACATTGGAGGCATTTTCCAAGCGCGAGCCTCTGACGAAGAGCGCGCGCATATTATGGGCCGGCACCAGCAGCGAAGCCGCGCGCTGGTGCGGAACTGGCCCCAAAGGCATGAACGGAGCGCGCGACCGGGGCTATGTCATGATCGCCGGCAAACGGCTCGAGTCGCATGGCCTGACCGTCAACACACAGGGCTATTTCGGCGAGCAGAACAACGATCTCAGCATCGATGCGCTGGTCGGTTATGACAGGCGCCTCCACGGATTGAAGGGTCTGACCGTGAACGGCGCCTATAGCCAGATGGGCGGCTATCCGCTGCGTTTCGCCCCGGATGTCGATGGCGAATATGGCATCCATTTCGAACAGGCCGGAGACACCGTCGTCTTCTATATTTCCCGGCCCTGGCGGGAGCCCTCGCCGAAAAGCCCCGACGGTCGCGAGGCGGCCGATCCGGCGGATCATATCGAATATTCCATCGACGACGGCGAAAGCAAAAGCTTCGCCTTCTCCAACGACAAGGTCCAGCGCGTCGTCGTCTCGGGCCTGCCGCCCGGCCGCCACCGGCTGCGCCTGTCGACACGCGCCGGTGAAAACCGCGGCAGCGTCAACTTTCACGGTGCCGAGTGCTTCCTGTCGACCAATACCGAGATCCGGTTCATGCCGGTGGGTGCGCGTGCCTGGAATACCGGCGACAAATATTGGACCCGGCTCGGCGGCTATAGCGCGATCGCGATGCTGCCGATCATCCAGCCCGATATCGTCATCGCGACGTTCGGCGGTGGTGACGAGGATGAATATGGCCGCTTCGTGCAGCGCTGCGAGACATGGGGCGACGCGGTCGTGGATGCCGGCGCCAGGCCGGTCTTCATCGGCAAGCCCTATCGCAACGCGGCCTATTACGAAGCGATTGCCGCGCTGTCGGAAAAATATCGCACGCCGACCCGCAACATGGGCGTCATCACCGAGGCACAGGCCAAGAAGCGCGGCGAGAAGGCCGCCGACCACGTCCACTTCTACGAACCATGGCATCGCCGCGAGGGTGAAGCGCTGGGCGACTGGCTGTTCGAGACTGCCTTGCCGCAACTCGGCCTGCTCCGCACAGCCTGAGCGCGGCCGCTACCAGCCAAGCGCCTTGATCTTTTCGGCGATGGCCGCGGCGACGACCGCCCGACCCTTGTCGCCCAGATGAACCGGGTCGGTTCGTGTGTAGGGGCTGTAGCCAGCGTGAGCGCTGGCCTCGCCGCCCTTGCCATAACCACGCTGGGTCGCATCGATCCGGGAGCTCGTGGCGGATTGCACCAACAAATACTCCTGGCCGATCCGCATGACAAAATCCGGCCGCACCACCGAGGAGGTTTCGAACGCCGATTGCGACGCATCGATCGGGGACGGCAGGTAAAAGCGTCCACCACCATCGTTCAGTGCGCGCAACGAATAAGGCACGCGATCCTGATCCCGATCGAGCACGTCCACCGGGTTGAGCGGATCAAAGCGACGCAGCAAGGCAGCTTGGACATTCAGGAAGTTCGCACCGTAGCTCTTGGACAGACTTCGGTTCAGGGCAACGCGCGGGCCATAGTTGCTTCCGCCGGATTGCTCACCCGCGAGCTGGCCGTTGATCACCGACAGCACCAGCACCTTGCCCGAACTGTTGCGACCGACCATCTCGGCGATGTCGGCCTTCACCTGCTCGCCCTCGATGTAATTGTTGCGCCCTGCCCATATCACCAGCGGCAGCGACCAGAGTTCCGGGCTGTTGGCATAGCGCTTGGCGATCTGGCTGCTGCTGTCGCCACCGACCCCGCCGTTTAACACGGTCTTGCCGAGCAGCGCCCCCAGCCGGGCCGGGATCGACAAGCCTTCCGGTCCTCCCTCGTTACGGGAGGTCAGGCTGTCGCCCATCATCACGATCTGCGGCGTGGCCGCGGCTGTCATGACCCTCAATTGCGCGTCGGGGGGGACTTCGCGGAACGCGTCTATCCGCTGGATATAGCCGTTCCAGCCATCCTTGCCGTTCACCCCGATCGACATGGCCGTCGCGTTGCTCACCTTGAGCGGAGCGCCGCGCGTGACGACCCCGCCTCCCGCGACGAGTCTGCGACCCGTCGGTTTCCAGGCCAGCAGTGCCTTTGCGCCTTCGCGGAAACGGCCGACGCCTAGCGCGGCGGTCTTGACATGATCCGAATTGTCGTCGGTGCCCGATATTCCGCCGTCGTAGAAATCCATGCCGAGCGCGTTCGCGCCGATCCGCACCAGGCTGGCATAGGGATCTGTCGCCTCGGTCGATTTCGCGGCGACGAGCACGGCGCCGGTGTCGCCGCCAAGGATCGCCGCGAGTGGCCCCGCCGGGACGACCTTGTCCGCGGCACGGCGGCCTTTTGCTGGTATGAACGAGGTTCCCGCCGCGCCCTTCTCAAGCTGGAAAGCTTGTAGCGCGCCGACGACGATGACCCGGACGGTGCCGGCGGCGATCACCCGGAACACCAGCGGCGCGCCCTGCGTGGCGCTGCCCGCCCCGCCCAGCACGGCGGTGCCCGGCGCCACGGTCGCCCGACCGCTGCCATTGACCCACAGTACGTAGAGACCGCCCGCCGTCAGCGTCACCGATTGCGACGCCGGCTTGTCCGGATTCCCGAGGAACTGCTCGCGAGACTCCTCGATCAGCAGGCCCTTGCCCGGCACGATCGCGGGAACGTCCGTTTCGTAAACATGGTAGCCGGCATTGGGTGGTGACGACGGCAGCAGATCGGTCTTGGTCGAAGAACGGCTGAAGCCGAGACCTTCGGCAAAGCCGCCGCTTCCGTAGCTGCCACTCGCAAAGTCGGCGAAGAAGCTGCCCGGACCTTCCGACATGTCCGGCCGGTCCGCAAGCTGCGCCGCAATGGACGGAGCGATCAGCGCCGTGCCGGCGAGGGCGCTCATCCTGATGAACTGTCGGCGATTCATCGCGCAACGCTAGACGGCAGGGTAGTAAATGGCCAGCCCCGAGGCTGCGATCCTCAGCGCCCCACGAGCCCAGGTGCCGGGGCCAAGCATTTGTCCATGAATTTGCCGGGCGCGGTCATCCGGCGCAGCAATGCCTTGCTGGCGAGTGCATGACCTTCGGCGTTGATATGGCCGTTGACCGGATAGAAGATCGTCGCACTAGGCGTCTGCGGCGGGATCTCGGGCAGCATATCGGCGAAGGCGACGCCGTTCCTGGCGGCGATGGCGCGGAGCATCCGCGGCAGCTGCTGGGGATCGAAGCCGGCCTGATGCATGTGCGAGCTGGCCATTGCCGCCTCGGCCCGCTGCGGCACGAACAACAGCGTCACCGGGACCCCGTGCTCCCGCGCCTGGCGCGCCACCTTGGCCATGGCCACGTCAAACGCGTGCAGCGCATCCTGCCAGCGCGGCGGCATCGGCACGCGCATGAAATCGGGGTTGCTGCCCGATCGAAGATAGATCGGAAGATAGGAGCCGTCGTCGCGGAGCAGGAAATAGGACCCCATGTACAGCATCCGCGAGGAGGATATGGCGGCCTTCATGCGCCGTACCGGACTCTTCTTCGCGGTGCGCTCAGCCGGATCGTCGGCGCGAAGATCGGCGGTAAGCTCGAAATCGAAGGGTGAAATCACCACTAGCAGCGCGTCCGGGACCAGCGACAGCGCCTCGGTAGACCGGCGCGCCAGCTTGCGGCTCTGCTCACCGGGCACACCCAGATTCTGGAACTCGACCGGACGGCCGCACCGCTTGCTCAGCGCGCGTGCCGCGCGCGCCGACATGGTATCCTCATAGCGGACGGCGTAGCCCGCGCCGGTGGAGCTGCCGACGACCGCCACGCGCAGGCTGCCGACGGGCTTGAGCCCGCAGCCCTCCGGCGTGCGATAGCCGCAGGCGTTATAGCGATTGGCCGCCCATGGCCCTTCGGATGCCTTCAGATAGGATGTGCAGTTCGCCAGGCCGTGCGCATAGGGATGCAGCGGCGTCTTGGCGATGCAGGCATCCGCGAGCACTGCCGGATAAGCCGTCCGGAACGCCCATTCGGCCGGGACGATCAGGATCAGCATCGTCCCGATGGCAATCAACGGCAGCAACAGGAAATCGCGCTTCAGCACCCTAGAAGTCCTTGTAGACGATACCGGGCGGGCCGGCGTCCATGACGCCCTGCACGACCAGTACGCAGAGCAGCATCACCGACATCCAGGCGGTCCGCACATAGCGCGAGTTGAGGACCGGCCGGTCGCGCCATTCGGGGGCGAGGCTGCGGTCGCGAATCCGCATCAGCACATGCAGTGCGATCGCCGCGACGATCACCAGCGATCCCCATCCGGCGGCGATCGCGACCGGCCCCAGCATGGCGGCGAACCGGCCCAGCTCGGTCCAGTCTGACCAGAACCACAGCAGTGTGAAAGCGACCCAGGTAAAGGTCAGGCCGCGGCAGATGAAGCTGTACCAGCCGCTGTTGCCGAGCGCCGCATAGCCTTTGCGACCGAGGCGCTTCATCATGACGATCCGGTAACCCTGATTCAGCGCGACACCGGCGCCGTTAAGCAGCCCGAAGAATAGGAAATTGGCGGTGCGGCCGTGCCAGGCGCCAATCAGGAAGAAGGTCGCGAACAGGCCGACCGCGCTCATATAGGGCAGAAGATCGGGGTTGCGGACGTGCCGCGCCAGGCTGGTGACCAGCGGCGTATAGACATAGCTTTTCAGCCAGTTCGACAGCGACATGTGCCAGCGATTCCAATAATCGATGAAGCTGGTCGCCGTGAACGGCCGATCGAAATTCTCGGGAAGCTTGATGCGGAAGAAGCGTCCCGCGCCGATCACGAAATCGGTGTACCCGGAAAAGTTGAAATAGAGATAGATCGGGTAGAGCGCCGTCAGGCCCATCACCGTCCCAACGCGATCGAGCATCCCGCTGTCCGGCGTCAGATGATAGGCAAGCCGCTGTTGCACGATGCCGACGAACACCGCGAGCACCATGATCTTGCAGAGCCCGATCAGGATGCGCTCGAGCCCGACGCCGATATCGAGCGGCCCTAGCCCCCAGGCCTCGCTGGTCGTCATGCGGAAATATTCCTCATAACGCTGGATCGGACCCGATGTGACGCTGGTGAAATTGAGCGTGTAGTTCACATAATCCACGATCGTCAGGCGATAGGCGTCCTCCGGATAGCGCGCGTCGATCAACAGGTGCATCACCCGGAAGAAGACATAGGACATGCCCACCAGCAAATAGGGTGAGCCGATGAAGATCGCCGACGGCAGAAAAGTATATTTCTTCAGCCAGAAAAAGCTGAACAGCAGCACCGCGATCGACGCGGCATAGGCGATTGTCGGCACACCCCGGCGCACCATATGGACCAACGCAAATCCGAGACCGAGAAAGCCGACATAGGGGATGAGCTCGGCCGGAGCATGCACGAAGGTCGACAGGAAATAGACGTTCGTCACCAGCAGCACGAACTGCCGCCAGCGCGGCGCGCTCGACAGGTTGAACAGGATGGCCGCGACGAAGACGAGGATCAGAAAGCTGATCGATGGCACGGCCATGGCGGTGCTACGCCGCTGCTACGGCATCGGGGGAAGCAGCGATCCGCATCGGCGGCACTGTGATTTCGGCGGTGGTGGCGAGCGTCCAGCGCGTCACCTCCCCCTCTCCATCCGCCGGCGAGAAGCCGAGCTCCGGATAGTGGTCCCGGACCAGCGCGTTGCGCGGCGTGGGGATATAGTCGCCGATCAGCGTCGCGATGCGGCGCGACCGCGCCTGTTCGATCAGGTGGCGAAGCACCATGCGCTCGACGCCGCGGCCGAGCACGCGGCAGCTCATCAGCCAGCTGTCGATGATCCAGCTACGTTCGACCTGCCGGCAGATGACGACGCTGATCATGCCATTGTCGCCGAACCGGTCCGACAGCCGGACCTGCAGGGTGAAGACCCCGTCCTGCTGTTCGAGCGCCTCGACCTCGCTTTCGGTATAGCGGCGGGTCGTCAGGTTGAACTGGTTCGACTTGTTGATGAGCTGGTAGATTCGTGCGCGATTGATCCGGTCGAACGGTCGGAAATCGATCTCCATGTCGAGCGCGGCGAGATAGTCGCCGACATCGCCTACCGCCTTGCCGAGTGCGGCGCGGCGGGCATTGCCCTGGTAAAAATCGGCGCGGGCGCGATCCTCCTCGGAGACGACGACCGCCTCGAAATAGCCGGCCGCGGCCAATGTGCGGGCGTAAAGCGCTGGATCCTCGGGCAACTCCGGCACCGCGACCTGGGGCAGGAAACGCCGCACCAAGGCCCGTTCGACGGGATTGTCGTCGAGAAACACCATGGCGTCGAGACCCAGCGACAGCTCGTCGGCTATCGCCTTTATGTTCGTTGCCTTGTCGTTCCAGTTCGCCTGGAACACCGCGATATGGTCCTCGCGCAGCAGCATGTCGGGGTGCTCGCGGAACACCTGCCGCGCGACCGCATCGTCGTTCTTCGACGACACCGCAAGCACGACGCCGCGCGCGCGCAGCGACAGGGCAAGCTGCTGGACGCTCAGATAGGCTTCGCCGGTGCCGTCGCCCTGCCCCACCACGATGCCATCGAGACCATCGTCGCCGATCACGCCACCCCACAGCGTATTGTCGAGATCGAGGATCAGCGCCCGGCGGCTCCGGCCGCGAAGCGAGCCCAGCAGGCGGCAGACATGATCGGCGTAGAGCGGCAGATAGGCCGCCGCAAACGGCAGCTTCGCGATGTTCCACTGCGTCGGGCTATGCCATTCGGCGAGACCCACGGTTTCGGCGAGCGCCGCGACGTCGAGCACGGACGAGCTGGCATCGCGCAGCGCGTCCCACAAGCCTTGATTATAGGCGTCCACCGCATGACGCAGCGATCCAGGCGTCGCCCTGTCGATGCTGCCGAACAGCGGCTCCGGGACCGTGGCGAGCGTCTGGAGGATGACATGGGCGCCGCCATGGTCGCGCAGGCCCGCCTGCATCCGGCGGATGATGTCGAGGGACTCGGCGACAAGATCCTGCGCCAGCGCCGGATCGCCAGACGATGCACCCAACGGCAAGCCGCGATGATCGATCGCAACCAGCACCGCATCGCATCGGGCACGGTTGATCCCGGAGCCGGGCGAAAGCGCATCCTGGGCGGCCTGTCCGAACTCCGAGGTCACGCATTCGAGCAGAAAGCCATGGCGGGCTGCCGTGGCGACCAGCGCCGGCACGACAAGATCGAGGGTGCCGTTGCCGATAACACCCAGGCGAAAGGGAATGAGCGGCCTGGTCGAGCGCCCGTCGGCTTGCATTCGGGCAATCAGCTTCGCCAGCCGGTTGAGCTGGACATCATCCAGGGCGTGCGCGGCGAGTGCCTTGATCGCGTCGCCGCAATCCCCCTCCGCGGTCCGCAGCGCTTCGCACTCAGCCCGGAAATCCGCAGGCCGGGGAAGCCACTGCAAATCGCGGAACAGGCCTCTGCTCATGCGGCGGCCTGGTTGAGCTTTCTCTCGATGACGCTGACAAGATCGCCCAACTGCGCGAGCGCAGATACCTGCGCAGCGGAAAGTCGAATGCCGAACGCGGTCTCGACTGCCAGGATCAGCCTTATGTTGGTCAGGCTGTCCCAGCCCTCCACATCTGCTGCTGTGGTGTCGTCTCCGATAACGATGTCGTCATCGTCGAAGATGTCCCGGAAAAGCTCGGTGAGCTTCTCGTAGATTGCACTGCGATCCATTCAAAGGCCCCCTTCGCCTCGATATCTTCAACGACCCCGAATGTCGACTTTGTCACACTGAAAATTCTCGCCAAAGCGCCGACCATGTGGGATGGTCCATCGGAGCTTCTTCAAGAAATCGCAATCAGTGCCAATTAGGCATAGACCGCAATTGGTTACTATATGGT
The DNA here is from genome assembly GCF_056401045.1 of Rhizorhabdus sp. P4_G6. Taxonomy (NCBI): domain Bacteria; kingdom Pseudomonadati; phylum Pseudomonadota; class Alphaproteobacteria; order Sphingomonadales; family Rhizorhabdaceae; genus Rhizorhabdus; species Rhizorhabdus sp. P4_G6. The sequence goes on from NZ_JBFUKC010000006.1 coordinate 111,332, forward strand.
CTGCGACAGGCACGCAGAGCCGCGGGGGCGCAGCATGTTCGACCATCTCATCAAGGGCGGCACTATTGTCGACGGTAGCGGCCGGGCCGGGTTCACCGCAGATATTGCGATCACCGATGGCAAGATCGTGGAGATCGGCCGCATTTCGGGGCCTGCGCGCAGGACGACCAACGCCGATGGGGCCCTCGTCACGCCCGGTTGGGTCGATGTCCACGCCCATTATGACGGCCAGGTCACCTGGGACGATCAGGTGGCGCCGTCCTTCTGGCATGGTGTCTCCACCGTCATCATGGGGAATTGCGGCGTCGGCTTCGCACCGGTGCGTGCCGACAAGCGCGACTGGCTGATCGGACTGATGGAGGGCGTGGAGGATATTCCCGGCACCGCCCTGTCGGATGGCATCCAGTGGGAATGGGAGACATTTCCCGAATATCTCCAGGCGCTGGCGCGACGGTCCTTCGCCATCGATATCGGCGCGCAGATGACACACGGCCCCCTTCGAGCCTATGCGATGGGCGAGCGCGGCGCCCTGAACGAAGCCGCGACCGAAGAGGACATCGCCGCCATGGCGCACATGGTCCGCGAAGGCATGGCGGCCGGCGCGCTCGGCTTTTCGACCTCGCGCACCGTCGTCCACCGCGCGATGGACGGCGAACCCGTGCCGGGCACCTTCGCTGCGGTCGAGGAACTCCGCGCCCTGGCCGCGGCGACCGTCGCGGGTGGGCGCGGGGTCATGGAAGTGGCACCGGCCGGCCTGCTCGGCGAGGATCTGGTCAATCCGGCCAGGGAACTCGCCTGGATGAACGCGATCTCGGCCGAGACCGGCTGTCCGATCACCTTCCTGACAGGTCAGAACCATGTCCAGCCCGACTGGTGGCGCGAGCAGCTCAAGGCCTGCGGCGACGAACGCCGCAACCGGGCGATGGTCGTGCCGCAGATGTTCTGCCGCGCGATCGGCATCATGGTCTGCCTGGAGAGCAAGCTCCATCCCTTCATCAATTCCGCCACATGGCAGGCCCTGCTCGACCGCCCCTTCGCCGACAGGGTGCGCGCGCTGCAGGCCGACACCGGCCTCCGCCAGCAGATGGCCAGCGAGGGTGTCGACGACATCCTCGGCGGCGTCACCGGCTTCAGCCAGTGGAAGGGCATCTACCCGTTCGGCGACGGCGATCACGAACCCGAAAAGACCAACAGCATCCTCGCCATCGCCAAGCGCGAAGGCCGCCCCCCGCGCGAGATCGCCCTCGAGACGATGCTCGCCGGCGGCGGAACCGGATTCCTCCATCGCCCGGTGATGGGCTATGCGAATGGCAATCTCGATCCGACCTATGAGATGCTGAAGAGCCCGCTCACCGTCCCCGGCGGCGGCGACGGCGGTGCCCATGTCGCGACGATCTGCGACGCCGGCGCGCCGACATTCATGCTGTCCTACTGGGCCCGCGACCGCGTCCGTGGCCCGCGCCTGCCGCTCGAACATATTGTCCGCAAACAAACCCACGACGCCGCCCTGCTCTACGGCCTCGAAGACCGCGGCCGCCTCGCCCCCGGCCTGCGCGCCGACATCAACATCATCGACTTCGAAGCTTTGACCCCCGGCCGCCTCCATATGGTCCACGACCTCCCGACCGGCGCGCCGCGGCTGATGCAGAAGGCGGTGGGCTATGTGGCGACGATGGTTGCGGGCGAGGTGGTGACAAGCACGGGCGAGGATACCGGCGCGCGGCCGGGCAAGCTGGTCGGCAGTTACGGAGATTGAAGCCGCCCTCGATCGCCACGGTTGTCGCGATCGTTGCCAGACGCGGACGTCAACTTTGCTCCGCCAGAAAACCCGTCGCCATGAGCCGGAACGCCTCGATCGCCTTCGGCAGGATTGATTGCGGCTCGTCGCTGGCCGCCACCCACAGCGCTGCATTCAATGCCGCGCCGCTCAGAAGGCGGGCCGCAGCCTCGACGTCGACAGGCTTCATGACAGCTTCGGAAACCAGCTTTGCCACCGCTTGCTTCGTCAGCTGCAGACAGGCGTTCTGGCTTGGCCACCGGGAGGGATCGCCGAGGAACGCAGGTCCGTCCAGCAGCACGATCCGTTGCACTTCGGGGTCCAGCGCCAGCTCGATATAAGCCACGCCTTCGGCCAGCAGCCCCTCCCACTCGTTTTCCGCGCCCGCGCCGGCCTGTTGTGCGCGCGCGGCCATCTCACCGTCGACCTCTGCCACGACGGCACCGAGCAGTCCCTTCTTGTCGCCGAAATTATGATAGAGCGCGCCGCGGGTGAGCCCGGCATCCGCGGTCAGTTCATCCATCGAGGACGCTGCAAAACCGTTCGCAGCAAACGCTTTTCGCGCAGCCGCGATCAGCTTGACGCGGTTTTCCTCCATCGTTTCAACACGCCGCCTCGCAGCCACAATAAACCTCCGCTCAGATACGCTTCGTATTTGAATTGACATACACATCGTATTCGTACTACATACGGTGCGTATATCAACCTGCATCGCTCTCTCTTTGAACAGCCCGCGCGCGCTTTCTGCGCGTAGGGGCAACAGACATGAAAGGAATTCGAATATGGCTCAGCGTGAAGCCGTCTTTCCCGCAAACCGTCATGCCCTCTACGAAGCGCATGGCTATTCGGCTGCTATCCGATCCGACAATCTGCTGTTCGTGTCGGGACAGGTCGGCAGCCGCGATGATGGCTCACCGGAACCGGACTTCGCGGATCAGGTTCGGTTGGCCTTCTCCAATCTGCAATCGACGCTTGTCGCGGCAGGGTGCGGCTTTGATGACATCGTCGATGTAACGACCTTCCATACCGATCCTGAGAAGCAGTTCGAAACCGTCATGGCCGTGAAGAGCGAGATCTTCCAACGGGCTCCATATCCAAACTGGACGGCGATCGGGGTCAATTGGCTTGCCGGCTTTGATTTCGAGATCAAGGTGATCGCCCGCATTCCCGGCAAGATATAGGCCGGCCTGGCGGGTCCCCATCTGCGCACCACCTGCTCACCGCCATTCACATCCAAATTGGATGGAACCAGTGCTGACGTCGGACATCTCCCGCTGCTACCAGCAGCGGGATGGGGGACAATGAGCATGATCGCCTCGCAACGATCGTTGGCGAAGTTCTAGACGCCGGGCGACTGGAGCTAGGTACGACGTACACCTCTTCACCAGCCATATGCGAGGCGCTGATAACAATCCTCGCGATGTCCATCGAGGCCAATGGCCACAACCGGGATGAGGACATCCGCACCGCCGCTCGGCATATGGCTCATAACCTGAGAGAAGACATTTTGGCGTTCGTGCTGGATTGCGACAAGGAACTATTCGCCTAGCCACCGAGCGTGGAAGTTCGCCAACGGATAGGAGGAGGACCCAATTGCCGTCCATTCCTGAGCCCTACGGTATATGTATAAGCGGACGATCGAACTAGGTGTTTGGTCCCAGCATGTGATGGTGTAAATTTATCACCGTCGCAGAGGAGGGGCTTATGGGCGTGCTTCAGTGGCTTCACGGTCAGATCATTGTGGCCAGAAGCATGGGGCTAATGCCTCTGATCCTTGCCTTTGTCGCTGCTGCTGTTCTGGCCATCGCTATCGGCCAGTTGGATCGCGATAGGCAGCGCAAAAGGAGGTCGCCGGTAATCGCCGTCATCACCGGATTTGGCGTGCAGGAAAGTCGGTGGCATCCGGGTCCAATTGTCGTGGCCGAAGACGTAGACGGGATTACCGGTAGCGCGCTCGTTCAACCGGGACAAATCGCTGGATGCCGCGTCGGTGACAAAATCAGGGCCGAACGCGATGGGATGGCCTTGTACCCTCGCCCGGCTCCGTGCCCCATCCAACTCCACCCCAGCTTACTTCAATCCAAAATCGGCCGATAGTCGAGCTAAGCTGAAGCAGTGTCCGTTCTAGCCCGCGCAGGTCGAAAGCGGACAGTCGAACCACCCATCCCGGCCATACTCATTCCAGATCGGCTCGAATGGACCGCTACCGAGCGAAGTCGCTTTGCAGGGTCGACTATCGGGCCGTCCGAAACAGCCGACATCAAGTGGCCGGGATCAAAGACCTTATCGCCCGACCTGAGGCATCGAAATTGCTGTCGTCGAGCCATGCTTCAAATCGTGCCCGCCGTTCCGGCCATTCCTGCTCAAGCATGGCGAACCAGGCCGTATTGCGGCGACGGCCTTTGACAATCTCGGCTTCCCTCCATGTACCTTCATAGACAAATCCGAACCGCTGAGCGGCCCGCATGGAGGCCGCATTCAATGCATTGCAGCGCCATACGACGCGGTGGTAGCCGAGCGCGAAGGCGTGCCAGAGCATCAAGAATATGGCTTCCGTTGCCGCCCGTGTGCGCTGCAGACGAGGCGAAAACCAGATGCTCCCGATCTCGATAGACGCATTGGCTGGAACGATGTCGCAGAAGGACGCCCACCCCTCCGCTCTACCGCTTGAAGCAGGGATCACCGCAAAGAAGGGCTGGTACGGCAATCCGACGATTTGTTCGAGATGCGCGCCGAACGCCTCTTCGCACGGAAACGGGCCATATCGCAGATACGTCCAGGACATATCGGCTGTTTGAGCTGCATCCCAAAGCTCAGCCGCGTGGGCCAATGACAGGGGTTCTAGGGACACGGACTCGCCCATGTAGCATTCCAGCGTGGGACTCTTTCTCACCGCGTCCGGCACGATTGGACCCAGCGGCCGCTCCGTCACACTGTTGGACATGCGGAGATCATGCCGCGCATCGGTTATTTGATCAACTGACCTTAGCCCCGCTGAATGCATGGGCCGCAACCAATGACCGCTCCACCCTCCATCATCGCCATTCCCGTCCAGCCCGCACGGAATGGCGGGTGCCGACCCCTGTTGGACTCTTATGGCGATCTGGCCCTCTCCGGGCGCTGTCGTTACACTCGGGGCTACAGCTGGCGACCCAGGCTAATGCGATCCTCAACCGAATACCCGAGGCTTTCATAGAACCGCACCATGGCCTCGTTTGTCGTCCTGACCTGAAGATTTACCTTACCGCAGCCGAGAGCATGCAACGCCTCTTCAGCCTGCCGAACAAGGGCGGTTCCAAAGCCACTGCGCCTGTTCTCCTTGCGGACCGCAACTGAGTAGAGCCAGCCTCGATGCCCGTCGTACCCAGCCATAATGGACCCGATAACATCGGTACCATCTACCCCTACAAAGAGAAGGTCAGGCTGGAACGCAAGTTTGGCCGGAACGGCGCTTTCGGCTCGGTTCCACGGCGGATCATTCGGAAACACCTCGTTCCACAAGGCCTTAACCCCATCGAAATCGGATGCTTGGTATCGCCTGATCTCCATTAGACTTTCCTTTCTAGCGTCGCTGCGCGGCGATTCACCGACAACTGCCGCCCATAGGGGACCGTCGCAAGGCCACCTCATGTCGCCGCTCGCCTCTCGCACGGCGCGTGTGACGAACGGATCGCCCGTTCGTGCTCGACGCCCGAAGCCATGCAGGCCTGCTTTGAGAGCCGAGGTGCCGCTTACGTAGTGGAACCTTGATGGGCCTATCCGGATTGTGTTCCGTATTTGTTCTTGCATATCCGCGCACCATCTGCTAGCAATCCGCCCCTGCACGCCAAGGCTTGCGCGCGATGGAAACAGGCCGGAATTGCCCTCGTCATCGCATAGCCGCGCCGGCTCGAATGCGTCCGCACCGAAAGGGCCCGATGAAAGATATGACCAAGCCCCCCAACCCTGAGACTGAGGGCGGCACCGACGCCACCGACCCCATGGCGTTGATGCGCGAGATGCTGAGAAAGCGGGCGGTCTCGCTCGATGCGCTCTTTGCCGAATTGGCGGGGCGTGCGGCGGAGAATTACACCAGATGGCCGCGCGCCGGAGAGCGCTATGCACGGCTTGCCTTGCAGGCGCAGGCGAATTGCCGGGCGGCGCTGGAGGCGATGGCGAAAGCCGATCGGGAACGGACGTGAGCGAAAAAATAAAAAAACGGGCGGACAACCCCATGCAACGGGAAATCCCGGCCCCCAAATGCCTGACAGACGCGCCGCGCTGCGGAGCGCGGACACGCACCGGAGCGCCCTGCCGGTCGCCGGCGGTGCGGGGCAGCGGGCGGTGCCGGATGCACGGCGGCAAGGGCAGCGGCGCGCCACGGGACAATCGCAACGCCTGGAAGCACGGCGCCCGCTCCGCCGCGACCGCGGCGATCGCCCGCTATCTGCGCGCGACGCGGCCCGGCGGCGGGTCCTGATGATCCGGCAGCCGGTTGCCAGCAAGCCTATCGCCTGTCGCACTCGTCGCCCCGGACCTGATCCGGGATCTCACTTCCTTCTTCCTCGCTCACCAACACACCGGCCGGCCGAACGCAGCAAGGTCCCGGATCAAGTCCGGGACGAGGTTTGCTGGAGGAGAGCGCCCTGCCCTCCCGGGGGCCCCTTAGTGCGCCATCGCCTTGACGATTTCCTCGACCATCTTCTTGGCGTCGCCGAGCAGCATCATGGTGTTGTCCATGTAGAAGACATCGTTGTCGACGCCGGCATAGCCGACACCGCCCATCGAGCGCTTCAGGAACAGCACGGTCTTGGCCTTCTCGACGTCGAGGATCGGCATGCCGTAGATCGGCGAGCTCTTGTCGGTCTTGGCCGCCGGGTTGGTGACGTCGTTGGCGCCGATCACGAAGGCGACGTCGGTCTGCGCGAATTCCGAGTTGATGTCCTCGAGCTCGAACACATCGTCATAGGGCACGTTCGCCTCGGCGAGCAGCACGTTCATATGGCCGGGCATGCGGCCCGCGACCGGATGGATCGCATATTTGACGCGCACGCCCTCGGCCTTGAGAAGGTCGCCCATCTCGCGCAGCGTGTGCTGCGCCTGGCTGACCGCCATGCCGTAGCCGGGCACGATGATCACCTGCTCGGCCTGGCTGAGCAGGAAGGCCGCATCCTCCGCCGAGCCACGCTTCCACGGCCGATCGGTCTTCGCCGCGCCGCCGGCCGCCGCCGTATCGCCGCCACCGAAGCCACCGGCGATCACGCTGATGAAGCTGCGGTTCATCGCCTTGCACATGATGTAGCTGAGGATCGCGCCAGACGAGCCGACCAGCGCGCCGGTGATGATCATCGCGGTGTTGTGGAGCGTGAAACCCATCGCCGCCGCGGCCCAGCCCGAATAGCTGTTGAGCATCGAGACGACCACCGGCATGTCGGCGCCGCCGATCGGGATGATCAGCAGGAAGCCGATCACGAAGCTCAGCGCGGTGACCGTGAAGAACACCCAATGGGCGTCGTCGGTGACGAAATAGGCGATCAAGCCGAGGATCGCGGCCAATGTGCCGAGATTGATGACATGCCGGCCCGGCAGCATGATCGGCGCGCCGGACATGTTGCCGTTGAGCTTGAGAAAGGCGATCACCGATCCCGAGAAGGTGATCGCGCCGATCGCGACGCCGAGGCCCATCTCGATCCGGCTGACATCATGGATGTGGCCGGTCGCCGCGTCGAGGATGCCGAACGCGTCGGGGTTGAGGAACGCCGCCACCGCGACCAGCACCGCGGCCATGCCGACCAGCGAGTGGAAGGCGGCGACGAGCTGCGGCATGTCGGTCATCGCGATCCGCCGTGCGGTCACGAAGCCGATGCCGCCGCCGATGGCGATGGCGATGGCGATCTCGACCAGGCCGGTGCCGTGCAGCACCAGCGTCGTCGCGACCGCGATCAGCATGCCGATCATGCCGAAGCGGTTGCCCCGGCGCGAACTTGTCGGGCTCGACAGGCCGCGCAGCGCCAGGATGAAGAGGACGCCCGAGATCAGGTAGGCGAGCGAAGCCCAGGCGGGCGTTTCGGCGAGTTCATGCATGTCTATACCCCTGCCCGCGCCTTAGCCCTTGCGCTCTTTTTTCTTGTACATGGCGAGCATCCGCTCGGTGACCGCGAAGCCGCCGAAGATGTTGACGCTGGCGAAAACCACCGCGAGCAAGCCCAGATATTTGGCGGTCGCACTGCCCGCCGCCGCGCTGGCGATCAGCGCACCGACGATGATGACCGACGAAATCGCGTTCGTCACCGCCATCAGCGGCGTATGCAGCGCCGGCGTCACCGACCAGACGACATAATAGCCCACGAAGCAGGCCATGACGAAGATCGACAGGATCGAGATGAAGTCCATGATGTGCCCCTATTCCTGTTGATCAGCCGAGCAGGCGTTCGTTGACGACCTTGCCGCCCTGCGTCAGCCTGACGGCGTTGCCGATCTCCTCGTCGAGAACCGGCCTGCCGGCCTCCTTGTCCCAGAAGGCGCTGAGGAAGTTGAACAGGTTGCGCGAATAGAGCGCCGAGGCGTCGGCCGCGAGCGTCCCCGCCATGTTCTTCGCGCCGATGATCTTGACGCCGTGCCGTACCACCGTCTGGCCGGCCACGCAGCCCTCGACATTGCCGCCGCTCTCGGCGGCGAGATCGACGATGACCGAGCCTGCCCGCATCGTCGCGACTTGCGCGTCGGTGATCAGCCGCGGCGCCGGGCGCCCCGGGATCAGCGCGGTGGTGATCACGATATCCTGCTTGGCGATGTGGCTGGACACCAGTTCGGCCTGCGCCTTCTGATATTCCTCCGACATCTCCGTCGCATAACCGCCCGAACCTTCGCCCTCGATACCCTTCACGGCTTCGACGAAGATCGGCTTGGCGCCCAGCGACTGGATCTGTTCCCTAGTGGCCGAGCGGACGTCGGTCGCCGACACCTGCGCGCCGAGACGGCGGGCGGTGGCGATCGCCTGGAGCCCGGCGACGCCGACGCCCATGATGAAGGCGCGCGCAGCCGAGACCGTGCCCGCCGCCGTCATCATCATCGGGAAGGCGCGGCCATATTCCGAGGCGGCCAGCACAACCGCCTTGTAGCCGGCGAGGTTGGACTGCGACGACAAGATATCCATCGACTGCGCACGGGTGATACGCGGCATGAACTCCATCGCCAGCGCCTCGAAACCCTTGGCGGCATAAGCATCGATGCGGGCGCGTTCTGCGAAGGGATTGAGGCCGGCCACGATCCACGCGCCGGGCTTCGCTCCGCCCACCGATTCCGGATCGGGGCCCTGCACGCCGAACAAAATGTCCGCATCCTGCAGCGTTGCCGCCCGGTCGCCCAGCTTCGCACCGGCCGCCTCATAGTCGGCGTCCGAGATCGAGGCTGCCTCGCCGGCACCTCGCTCGACCGCCATCTCGGCACCCAGCGCAATGAATTTCTTTACGGTTTCCGGCGTGGCGGAGACACGGCTCTCGTCGGCCGACACCTCCTTCAGCACTGCGATCTTCAACGGATCAACCCTTGGGGGCGATAAGGAAAATCACCAAAAGGCCGGTGATCGCGCTGGCGATCGTGCCGACCTTCAACAGGGTCAGAAAGCCGCCATAGGTCTGATTGTGAGCCTTGTAATCCATCGGCGCGCCATGATCGTCAGACATGTTTCTTCCCCGGGAACTGGTTGTCGATTTCGGCGCCCTTCTAAACAGAGGCATAGACTGTCTCAAGGCCTAATAGGCGCCGCCGCACCGCAATCGCCCGCGCTTTGCTTTTCCTTAGCTTTTCAACGCTAACAAGAGTGCGGAAGGGAAGAATGCATGGCTCGCGACTGCCCGCCAGGGCTTTTGCTGATCGATAGCGAACCTGCCCAGGCGGGTTTGATGACCACCATCGCACAGCGTGCCGGGTGGCGGGTGCTCCGCGCGCCCGATGTCGGCGCGGCCATCGATCTCGTGCGCCGCAGCGACTTGCGCCTGGATGCCGCGCTGATCGATCTCTGGGCGGCGGACGAGCAGGCCGTCCTCTCCATAGCTCAACTGAAGAGCCGCTTTGCCAATCTGCCGATCGTCGTCGTCACGGCACAGGATTCGGTCGATCTCGCGGTTGCGGCGATGCGCGCCGGCGCGCGAGACGTGATCATCAAGCCGATCGCCGGGATGCGCTTGCTCGCGGCACTGGACAATGCCGTCGCCACGCCCGGCCCCGTCGGCGAGCTGCGACCGCTTGCCGAAAAATGGGCGGAAGCACCTGATTCCGTGGAAATCATTGGTTCTACACCGACCTTCCGCAAGGCGGTCGACACCGCGATGCGGGCCGCGGCCACGCCAGCGTCGATCCTGATCGAAGGCGAAAGCGGCGTCGGCAAGGAAGTGCTGGCACAGGCGATCCACCGCGCCTCGCCGCGCGGCGCGGCACCGCTGATCACCGTCAATTGCGGTGCYATCCCCGMCAATCTSGTCGAGTCCGAGCTGTTCGGCCATGAGCGCGGGGCCTTCACCGGAGCCTTCGAGCGGCGGCTCGGCATGTTCGCCAATGCCGACGGCGGCACCATCTTCCTCGACGAGATCGGCGACCTGCCGGCCGAGGCGCAAGCCAAGCTGCTCCGTGTGCTCCAGTCTGGCGAGATCCGGCCGATCGGCGCAACTTCGACTCGACAGGTCTCGGTGCGGGTGATCGCTGCGACCAACCGGCGCCTGTCCGACGATGTCGCGCGGGGCCGTTTCCGCGAAGACCTTTTCTACAGGCTGGCGGTGGTACCGGTCACGCTGCCGCCCTTGCGCGAGCGCACCGGAGACATCAGGCCCCTCACCGAACATCTGCTCGGCCGGATCGCACGCCAACTCGGCTTGACGCAGCTCATGGCGGACGACAGCGCGGTGGCGCTGCTCGAAGGCTATGACTGGCCCGGCAATGTTCGCCAGCTTCACAATGTGCTGTTCCGCGCCGCGATATTCTGCCGCAACGGCCGGCTGTCTGCCGCCGATTTCTCGCATGTCGCGCACGCCCATGCCCAGGCGCCGGCCAATGACGACACGCCCTCGCCGCCCCCGACGGCCAGTGCCCATGCAATCCGCAGCCTCGCGCTATTCGGCCCCGACGGCCATGTTCGCCCGATGGAGGCGATCGAGGCCGACCTGATCCGCCTTGCCATCGGCCATTATCGCGGCCGCATGACGGAAGTCGCGCGTCGCCTGCAGATCGGCCGCTCCACCCTGTATCGCAAGCTCGGCGAGCTGGGGATCGAGCAGACCGGCTAAGCGGCGGACGTCCGCGCCGCTCGCCACATGGCTTGCGCCGGGTCGTTCCGCATGGGACATAACGCCGATGTCGCGCGTTGCCTCCCGATGACTGCCCATATCCACGCGATCGGTACCGCCGCTCCGGACTTCGACATACATGATATCTTCATCGGCTGGGCGAGCGAACGACTCCAGGGACGCGAACGCGCATTGTTCCTGAGGATGGCGGGCCGATCGGGCATAGAGCGCCGTTTCACCGTGCTGCCCCGCCAGCGCCCCGGCGGGACGCCCATCGACGCCGACGGCTTCTATGGCGACGGCATGCCGCCGACCTCCGAACGGATGGCGACCTATGCTCAGGAGGCGCCCGCCCTCGCGCTGAAAGCCGTGGCCGACCTCGGGCGGCGCACCGCGATCGACGGAATCACGCACCTCGTCGTGGCGAGCTGCACCGGTTTCGTGGCCCCTGGCATCGACCAGATCATCGCACGCAAACTGGGGCTCGACGGGTCGGTGGAGCGCACGCTCGTCGGCTTCATGGGCTGCTATGCGGCGGTCGCTGCACTGCGGGTCGCCCACCATATCGCGCGCTCCGACAGCGACGCCCGCATCCTCGTCGTGACGGTCGAGCTCTGCTCGCTCCACATGCAGGACACGTCCGAGATCGGATCGCTGCTGGCCCAGCTCCAGTTCGCCGATGGCGCCGCCGCGGCTCTGTTAAGCGCCGAGCCCAGCGGCATAGCCATCGATCGCTTCTTCGCGGCGACCCTGCCGGACAGCGATGAGCTGATCCGCTGGACGATCGGCGACGAGGGCTTCGTCATGCACCTGTCGGGCGAAGTGCCGGGCCGGATCGCGCAGGCGCTCGAATCCCCAGAAATGAAACGCGCCATCCTCGGCAACCGCGCCGCGCGCGACATTCCCAGCTGGGCCGTCCACGCCGGCGGACGATCTATCCTCGACGCGGTCGAGCATGGCTTTGGCCTGGGCAGTGCGGCACTGGCAGAATCGCGGCGGACGCTCAGCCGCTATGGCAACATGTCTTCGGCGACGCTGATGTTCGTGCTGGGTGGGCTGATGGCCGACTCTGCGGCTGTCGATGGCATCGCGGTGGCGTTCGGGCCAGGGCTTGCCGCCGAAGGCTTCGCGATCGCGAGCGTGTAATGGGCCCTCCCGGCCGCTCCGTCGTGATCGCCGGCGGCGGTCCGGCCGGATCCGCCGCGGCAATCCTGCTCGCCCGCGGCGGCACCCGGCCGCTGCTGATCGAGCGGAGCCGCGAAGCACAGGATGTCGTGTGCGGTGGCTTCTTAGGAGCGGATGCGATCGCGCTGCTGGCGCGGGTCGGCATCGATCCCGCCGCACTCGGCGCCAGGCCGATCGGGAGGGTGCGGCTGATCGCGGGCAAGCGGGTTGCGGAGGCCGATCTTCCCTTCCCGGCAGCCGGCCTGTCGCGCCGCACCCTGGACGCCGCCCTGATCTCGCGGGCCGCCGAAGAGGGCGCCGCCGTCGAGCGCGGCGTGGCGATCCGCACGGTCGATGCGGTGACGCGCCGCATCCATCTGGCCGACGAGAGCATGATAGAGACCGGCGCGCTGTTCCTCGCCACCGGCAAGCATGAACTGCGCGGCCTGGCCCGGCCGGTGCCCGCCGCACTCGATCCGGCCCTGGGGCTGCGGGTGCGGCTCGAACCCTCGCCCGCGCTCGCCGCAGCACTTGCGCATCGCATAGAACTCCACCTGTTCCGGGACGGTTATGCGGGCCTGCTGATACAGGACGATGGCGCCATCAATCTTTGCCTGTCGGTGGCGCAGTCCCGCCTCAAGGCCGCGGACGGCCAGCCCGCCTGCTTGATCGAGGCCCTGTCCAACGAAGCGCCGCTGCTGGCCGAGCGTTTCGGCGCAGCCGCAAGCGTCGGCGCATGGTCCAGCGTGGCGCGCGTTCCCTATGGCTGGCGCGCCCGGCACAGCGATCCCGGCATCTTTCGGCTGGGCGACCAGTCCGCGGTCATCGCGAGCCTCGCCGGCGACGGTATAGCGATCGCGCTGGCAAGTGCCGCAAGCGCCGCGCAATTCTACCTGAGCGGCGGCCCGGCTGCGGCAAGCGCCTTCCAACTCGCCTTTGCGGACAATGCCCGGCGGCCGGTTCGGGTCGCCAGTCTGCTGAAGAAAATGGGTGAGACTCCGTGGCTTGCAGGGCCGCTGATCGGCCTACTTGGCCATGCCCCAAGCCTTGTCCGGCAGGCAGCGGCGCTGACGCGGATCGAAATCGAATAGTGTTTACACATCGAAAAACATCCAAATCGGATGAATTGTCCCATCTTACTTGACCCCGAATCCTAGTTGTCTTCTTTTTTGCTAGCGCTCGTCGCGGATCAAATCGGGGGAATCATGTTCAAAATCATATTGCGCGGACTCGCGCTTCTCCTGCCCTGGGGGTGCGGAGCAATGTTATGTGCCGCTCAGCCGGCGTCGGCTGCCGTCTATGTCGACAACAGCCTTGGCGAGGTCCCGTCCACTGACATTCACAAGATTGCTACGCCCAAGCCCACGCAACTACTGTTCGAGTTCCAAACCGATGGGGCCTCCAATCCTAAGGCAACCAAATATGCAAAGCCCATCGTAACGGAGGAAGTAAAAGCGAGCGGGTTTGCGAGCGAAGTAAGCGAAGGTGCGGTACTCGATGGAGCGCGGCTGTCGATCGTCATGAACAACATTACGCAGAAAAACGCCGCCTCTAAGGGCTTCCTAACCGGTCTTACTCTGGGGCTTGCGGGCACCGTGGTCGCTGACGACTATGACGTTCTGCTCAGCTATGTAAGCGCCGATGGGCAAGCACCGATAACCCGCACCGTGCATCACCGGCTCTATATGAAGATAGGCGCCAAAGCTTCGCCACCCAATGCAACTCCGGTCAAGAAGATCGATGAAGCCGTGCGGATGATCATACACCAAGTCGTCACGCACGGTCTCAACGACATCGCGGGCGACACAGCATTTGCCGCCGCTACGGCGTCGACCATCGAGTCCGGTGTGCGATGAGAGCGGCACCTTTCATCCTGCTGGCGGCGATCCCGTTGATCGGCTGTTCGATGACCGCTGTTCCGGTCCAAACCGCCTCGATAAATGCTGTCCAGGCGATCAGCGCCGCACATCTGCCGCCCATGTGGACGGGCAGTTTTCGGCAAGCATCAAATCTACCGCCACAACATGATCGAGGCTTAAGCGTCCGAGCGGCAACAATCCGACCAGAAGGCGGCTCGTTCGCCGGCTATCTCGGCGAGACGCTGAAAGCGCAACTCCGTACCGCCGGCCGCCTCGACGTGACATCGAACATCATAATCTCAGGCGAAATCGTGCGCAGCGAGATCGGGTCGGGCATCGGCGAAAATGCTGGCCATGGCCTTCTTGCGGCCGAGTTCACAGTGACTCGCGGGACGATCCAGAACTTCCGCAAGGTCATCACGGTCGAGGCCCGATGGAACTCGTCCTTTATCGGAGGCGTCGCAATCCCTGCCGCCGAGCGAAACTACATGGCGCTCTATCCCGCACTCGTGACTCGCCTGTTCTCTGATCCCGATTTTCTCAGTGCCTTCAATGGATGAATTCGAACATCTGAAGCCCATCAGTCGCCGCGGTGTTCCCGCCGCCATTCCTTCTCCGCGCGCTCGCGGTCCTTGCGGTCGCGTTCTTCCTGTTTGCGGATTTCGCGGCCGCGGTTACGATCGGCCTCGTCCTGGCTGGTGGTGGCCCAGTCGACACCTTTGCCGACGGCGTGAACCGGTGCCATGACGATGGTCTTGGCGGTGCTGACGCAACCCGCCAGGAGGCTGAAGCAGCCGATTATCAGAAGCTTACGCATGGATACTCCCATAGCCATCGATGGCTCCAATGGCTAGCCCGGTTGAGCGCGGAGACTATATCGCCGTCAGGGTGGCGACCAGCGCCTTGACCTTTTTCTGCCGCCATTGCGGGGTGGGCGCAACGAGCCAGTAGCTTTTCGAAGTGGCTCGCGGTTCGCCGTGGGCCCGCACCCGCCCCTCGGCGATATCATGCTCGACCAGGAGCGCCGGCACATGGGCGGTGCCGAAGCCGGCAGCGGCGGCGTCGATCGCGAGACCGGCGTCGGCTACCATCAGCGCCGCCCCCTTATCGTCGGCGGGAGCGCCCGGCCAGCCGATCGGCGCGCCGTTAGCCAGGCCGATCGTGACTATCGCGCCATCGGCCAGCTTGACGCCCTCATGCTCGCCCGGCCCATCGGCATAGCAGATGGCTAGATCGAGATTGGCCTGGGTAAAATCGAGGCCTTCGTCTGACGACAGCAGCACGAAGCGCAACTCGGGATCGGTTCGGCCGAAGTCGGCCAGGCGCGGTGCCAGCCACTTGGCCGTGAAATCGCGCGGCGCCGCGATCGTCAGCGTCTTGGACGACTGGCCCGCCTGCATCGCACGGACTGCCTCCTCGAACTGCAGGAAGCCGGCGCGCAGGGCGTCGAGACCGGCCTCGCCCTCGGGGGTCAGCTCCAGGCCCTTGGCGGTGCGGCGGAACAGCACGACACCCAGCGTATCCTCCAGCGCGCGGATCTGCTGGCCGACCGCCGCCGGCGTCACCGCCAGCTCATCGGCTGCACGAGTGAACGACAGGTGCCGCGCGGCGGCATCGAGGACGCGCAGGCCGTTGAGGGGCAGATGGGTCCGTTTCACGCCGCCTTCGCCTTCACCGACGCATTCATATCGCGACAGCCGGGCCGATCAGCGGAAAGCGCGGGATCGCCGCCTCGAAGGTCGAGCCGTCCTCGGCCACCATATGGTAGCTGCCTTCCATCGAACCGGTCGGCGTCTGGAGCGGGCATCCCGAGACATAGTCATAGGATTTGCCCGGTTCGATCACCGGCTGTTCGCCGACCACGCCTTCGCCGCGCACGTCGTGCCGGCCACCACGTCCGTCGGAGATCATCCAGTGGCGCGTGAGCAGCTGCACCGCTTGGGTGCCCTCATTCTCGATGCGGATATGATAGGACCAGAACCATCGGCCGCGCGCCGGCTCCGACTGTTCGGGCATGAACGACACCGCCACCCGCACCACCACGCCGCGTGTCTGCGCCATGTGGGGGAAGAGCGCCTTCATGATCACAGCCCGACCGCCTTCAGCGCGCGATCGAGATCGTCGATCACGTCCAGAGGATCCTCGAGCCCGACGTTCAGGCGTAGCATGCCTTCCTCGACTCCCATTTCAGCGCGCACCTCCTCCGACAACCCGGCGTGGGTGGTCGAGCTCGGGTGAGTCATCAAGGAGCGTGAATCGCCGATATTGTTGGAAATGTCGACCAGTTCGAGCGCATCGAGCAAGCCATGCGCCTGCGTCCGGCCGCCATCGAGGAAAATCGAGATGATCGTCCCCCCGGCCGACATCTGCTTCATCGCCAGCTTGTGCTGGGGATGGCTGGGGAGTGCGGGAAACAGCGTGCGCGGAACCCGCCCGTCGAGGAATTCCGCCACCTTCAGTGCATTCTCGCTCTGGCGATTGATGCGCAGGTCGAGTGTTTCGAGCCCCTTCATCACCACCCACGCGTTGAAGGCGGACAAGGTCGGGCCGGTGTTCCGGGTGAACGACAGAAGCGTGGTGTTGATGAACTCGTTGGTCCCACATACCGCTCCGGCCAGAACGCGCCCCTGTCCGTCCATCATCTTGGTCGCGGAGTAGGCGACGATATCGGCGCCATAATCCATCGGCCGCTGGAGCAGCGGCGTGGCGAAGGCATTGTCGACGACCGTCAGCAGTCCCGCTTCCCTGGCGATGCCGCACACCGTCTCGAGATCGACGATGTCGAGTGTCGGGTTGGCCGGCGTCTCGAAGAAGAACAGCTTGGTGTTCGGCTTGATCGCCCGCTTCCACGCGTCGTTGTCGCGGCCATCGACGATGGTCGCCTCGATCCCGAAGCGCGGCAGCAGTGTGTCGGTCAGCCAGCGGCACGACCCGAAGGCCGCGCGCGCCGCGACGATATGATCGCCCATCGAGAGCTGGCAGAGCAGCGCCGCGGTCATCGCCGCCATGCCCGTCGCCATGCAGCGCGCCGCCTCCGCCCCTTCCATCAGCGCAAGCCGCTCCTCGAGCATCTCGACCGTCGGATTCTGGAGCCGCGAGTAGGTCATCCCCTTCTGTTCGCCCGAGAAGCGCGCGGCTGCGTCGCCCGCGCAATCATAGGCATAGCCCGAGGTGAGGAAGATCGCCTCGCTGGTCTCCCCGAACTGCGACCGCACGGTGCCGCCACGCACCGCCTGGGTTGCAGGGCGCCATTTGGTGGTGATCGAACGATCCTGGCCGGTAAGCTTTTTCATGCCCTCGCTTTGCCGTCACAGCCCTGTTCCGTCAATGCGCGAGCGGGGTTGCACCTGTGCTTCCCGCGTCCGATAGGAACAGCCCTCATCATATAGGAGAGTCGATCATGGCCACCGCGATCCAGGACATCCCGCTCAAGACGATCAACGGCCAGGATGCCAAGCTCGGCGACTATGCCGGCAAGGTGCTGCTGGCGGTCAACGTCGCGTCGAAATGCGGGCTCACCCCCCAATATACCGCGCTCGAGGCGCTATATAAGAAGTATAAGGACAAAGGCCTGGTGGTGATCGGCTTCCCCGCCAATAACTTCGGCGCGCAGGAGCCCGGCACCGAAAGCGAGATCCAGGAATTCTGCACGACGAACTATGGCGTCGATTTCCCCATGTTCTCCAAGCTGTCGGTGAAAGGCGAAGACCAGCATCCGCTCTATGCCAAGCTGGTTGCCGAGAAACCCGACAAGACCTTCAAGGACATGAGCTTCAAGGAAAAGCTCGAGGGCTACGGAATCAAGATCGACAAGGACGAAGACGTCATGTGGAACTTCGAGAAGTTCCTCATCGCCAAGGACGGCACCGTCGCCGGCCGCTTCTCCCCCGATATCGCGCCCGACGATGCCATCGTCACCAGCGCCATCGAGGCCGAACTGGCGAAGTGAAGCTGCGCGGTCACGCCGGCCGAATCCGGCGTGACTCGCACCGCCCTCCACCCGCCATCGGATAGCTTTGCGGGCGGATAGTTATTTTGCATCCGTTCTTCTGTCCTTCGCACTTGCAATGAATGTTACAGATCGGTACCTGCACATCAGGACGTACCGTTCTGTAACATATTTGCAATTCAGGGACAGGCAGCATGTATCTATCCGAGCTCAAGGCAGACCCTGTCGAGCGCGCTGCGGAGCCATCGGCCGCGCCGAAGCAGCGGCTTTCGAAGAAGCGCGCCGCCTATACCGCCCTGCCCATCGCGGGGCTCATGCTGTTCGCCAGCTATGACCTCCTCGGCCATGACAAGGCCAAGGCCGATGGCCAGGCTTTGCCGGTCGTCACGGTTGCCCAGCCGCTGCAGAAGACCATCGTCGAATGGGACGATTATGTCGGCCGTTTCGAGGCGAGCCAGGCGGTCGAGATCCGTCCGCGCGTATCCGGAGCGCTCGAGTCGATCCATTTCCGCGACGGTGACATCATCCGCAAGGGACAGTTGCTGTTCACTATCGACCCCCGCCCCTTCGCCGCATCGCTGGCCGAAGCACGCGCCCGCGTAGCGAGTGCTGCAACCGCGCTGTCGCTGGCCCGCAGCGAGCTGGCACGGGCCAATCGGCTCGTTGCCGATCAGGCGGTCAGCGCCGAGGAGGTCGACTCGCTCAAGGCGGCAGCCCAGTCGGCTGAAGCTGCGCTCGCCGCGGCGCGCGCGCAGGTCCAGGCGCGCCGGCTCGATGTCGAGTTCACCCAGGTTCGCGCACCGATCAGTGGCCGCGTCTCGGATCGCCGGATCGATATCGGCAACCTGGTCTCGGGCGATTCGACAGCGAATGCCACGGTCCTCACCACCATAAATGCCCTCGATCCGATCTACTTCGCCTTCGATGGCTCGGAAGCGCTCTACCTTAAGCAGCGTCGGCAGAAGGCCGGCAGCGACCATGTCGAGATCCGGCTTCAGGACGAGGCCGACTACAAATGGCGCGGCAAGGTCGACTTCACCGACAATGCGCTGAACGACGGCTCGGGTACGATACGCGGGCGGGCCGTGCTGGCCAATCCCGACTACTTCCTGACGCCGGGCATGTTCGGCAATATGCGCCTCTCCTCGGGCTCACCGCGCCCGGCGCTGCTGGTACCCGACGCCGCCGTGGTGACCGACCAGGCCCGCAAGGTGGTGTATGTGGTGACCGGCAAGGATGGCACGGTGACCGCGCAGCCAGTCGATGCGGGCCCACTGGTCAACGGGCTGCGGGTGATACGATCGGGGCTGAAGCCCCAGGACAGGATCGTGATCTCGGGCCTGCAGTTCGCCGCGACATCGCCAAAGGTCCAGGTGATCGCAGGCAAGGTCGAAGCCGCCGCGCCGGTGCCGAAGCTTGCCGTCACCGCGCCGGTCGCCTCGCAGGCGACGTTGGCCGGGGCCCACTGAATCACAGACTTATCGCCCGCGAGGCGGCTCGACGCCCTCCGCATGGAGGGCGATTGGCCCGTCTTGCCCGGCCAACAGGGACTAAGCCGATGCGCCTGAGCCATATCTTCATCCAGCGGCCGATTTTCGCCGGCGTGATCGCGGTGGTCATCACCATCGTCGGTGCGCTCGCCTATTTCGGCCTGCCGATTTCGCAATATCCCGACGTGGTGCCTCCGACCGTGACGGTCAGCGCGACCTATCCGGGCGCTTCTGCCGAGACGCTGGCGGACACCGTCGCCTCGCCGCTGGAGCAGGAAATCAACGGCGTCGACGATATGCTCTATCTCTCGAGCCAGGCGACTAGCGACGGCCGGCTGGTGGTCACCGTGACGTTCAAGCAGGGCATCGACCTCGACAAGGCACAGGTTCTCGTTCAAAACCGGGTGGCGCTGGCCGAACCGCGCCTACCCGAGGAGGTCCGCCGGCAAGGCGTGGTGACACGCAAGACCTCGCCCGACTTCATCCTCGTGGCGAACCTCATCTCCCCCGACAACTCGCTCGATCGCGGCTATGTCTCCAACTATGCGCTGAGCCAGATCCGGGACCGTCTCGCACGGCTCGATGGCGTCGGCGAAGTCCGGCTGTTCGGCGCGCGCGATTATGCGATGCGGATCTGGATCGATCCCGGACGCGCCGCCGCGCGCAACATGACCGCGGGCGAGATTGTCGCGGCACTGCGGGCGCAGAATGTCCAGGTCGCGGCCGGCGCGATCGGCAAGCCGCCCGAGGCGAACGGCGCGGCCTTCGAGTTCAATGTCGAGGCGCAGGGTCGGCTGAACACGCCGGAACAGTTCGCGGACGTGGTGATCAAGGCGGACGACGCAGGCCACCTCACCCGGCTGCGCGATGTCGCCCGCGTCGAGCTCGGCGCCGAGGACTATGGCATCAACATGTATCTGAGCGGCCAGCCGTCGCTCGGCATCGGCGTCTTCCAGCGCCCCGGCTCCAACGCGCTGGCGACCGCCGATGCGGTGCTCGCCGAACTCAAGGCAGCGTCTGCCAAATTCCCGAAAGGGCTGGAATATCGGGTGATCTACAACCCGACGAGCTTCATCCGCGAGTCGGTCAGCGCCGTGCAGCACACCCTCCTCGAAGCCGTCGTGCTGGTGGTCATCGTGATCCTCGTCTTCCTGCAGAGTTGGCGCGCGGCGATCATCCCGGTGATCGCGATCCCAGTGTCGCTGATCGGTACCTTCGCGGTGCTGGCGGCCTTCGGCTACTCACTCAACAACCTGTCGCTGTTCGGGCTGGTGCTCGCGATCGGCATCGTCGTCGACGACGCGATCGTCGTGGTCGAGAATGTCGAGCGCAATCTCGAACAGGGCCTCACTCCGATGCAGGCTGCGTTCCGGTCCATGGACGAGGTATCGACCGCGCTGGTCGCGATCGTGCTGGTGTTGTGCGCAGTGTTCGTGCCCACGATGTTCCTGACCGGACTCACCGGCGAGTTTTACCGCCAGTTCGCCGTCACTATCTCCTCGGCGACGATCATCTCGCTGTTGTTGTCACTGACGCTGTCGCCGGCGCTTGCCGCCCGACTGCTCCAACCCAAGGCAGAAGATGAGCCCGAGGGGCGCTGGGCGCGCATGGCCTATCGCGGCGGCAAGCGTTTCAATGCCGGCTTCGATCGCCTGAGCGCCTTCTATGCCAGCAGCACGCGCAAACTGCTCGCGCGGCCGAAGCGCGTGCTGTTCTCCTATGCCGGCCTCGTCGGCCTGACCGCGCTGGTGTTCGGCGCGACGCCGGTCGGATTCGTGCCCGCGCAGGATCAGGGCTATGTGCTGACGGCGATCTTCACGCCGCCGGGCACATCGCTGGCGTCGACCGACGCGACGATGCAGGCGGTTACGAAGAAGATGCTCACCATCCCCGGCGTCAAGGGCGCCGTGATGCTGGCAGGTTTCCATGGCCCGACCGGCACCACCGCCTCGAATGCGGCGGCCGCCTTCCTGGTGTTCGACAGCTTCGAGGAACGCGCGAAGCATGGCCAGACCGAAGCGACGATCCTCGCCCAGGCCCAGAAATATGCACAGGGCTTCAACCAGGGTCGGATCTTCGTGCTCAAGCCGCCGCTGATCCGCGGCATCGGCACAGGCGGCGGCTTCAAGCTGGTGCTGCAGGACCGGTCGGGCATGGGGCTCGAAAAGCTCAACCAGGTCGCCTGGCAGATGATCGGCGAGGCGCACAAGGATCCGACGCTCGCAGCCGTGCACACGAAGTTCGAATATGGTGTTCCCCGCGCCTATGCGGATATCGATCGCGCCAAGGCCGATATGCTCGGCGTACCGCCCAGCCGTGTGTTCGAAGCGCTGCAGGTCTATCTCGGCTCGGCCTATATCAACGACTTCAACCTCATCGGCCGCACCTATCGGGTGACCGCGCAGGCGGACACCCAGTTCCGCGACGACGTCTCGGACATCCAGCAGCTCAAGACGCACTCGAACAGCGGAGCGATGGTGCCGCTCGGTGCGGTCGCCACGATCGAGAACCGTGCGGGTGCCTATCGGGTGCTGCGCTATAACCTCTACCCGTCGATCGATATCGAGGGCGAATCCGCGCCGGGGCGCTCTTCGGGCGAGGGGCTGGCGGCGATGGACAGGCTCGCTGCCAAGCTGCCCGCGGGCGTGTCGGCCGAATGGACCGAGATCGCCTATCAGCAGAAACTGGCCGGCAATGCCGCGATGATCGTCTTCGCCGCAGCGGTGCTGTTCGTCTTCCTGGTGCTGGCGGCGCAGTTCGAGAGCCTGATGCTGCCGCTTGCCATCATCCTGATCGTGCCGATGACGCTGCTCGCGGCGATGACCGGCGTAAACCTGCGCGGCATGGACAACAACATCCTCACCCAGATCGGCCTCGTCGTCCTGATCGGCCTCGCCGCCAAGAACGCGATCCTGATCGTCGAGTTCGCCAAGCAGGGCGAGGAGGACGGACTGTCGACGGTCGAGGCTGCGATCCACGCGACTCAGGCGCGGCTGCGGCCGATCCTGATGACGAGCTTCGCTTTCATCCTGGGCGTGGTGCCGCTGCTGATCGCGACCGGCCCGGGCGCCGAACTGCGCCAGGCGCTCGGCACTGCGGTCTTTTCGGGCATGCTCGGCGTGACCTTCTTCGGGCTGGTGTTCACGCCGACCTTCTACGTTGCCGCCCGCAGCCTTTCCGATCGGTTCGCCCGTCGTTTCGGGCATCGGCCTGGCCCCGACGGCAGCACCGAATCCGCGCTCGTTCCCGCAGAATGATGGAGGACATCATGACCGCCAAGATATTGCCCATCGGCCTGCTGGGCCTTGCCAGCCTGCTGACCATCGCTGCTGCCGGACCCAATTATGTCCAGCCCGCCGTTCCGCCCAGCGCGACCCTGCCCTTCCTCGGGGCACCGGTTGCGCCGGTGACGGCCGCCGAACCCGAAGACGCGTGGTGGCGGCTCTACCAGGATCCCGTGCTCGATCGGCTGGTGGCGGACGCGCTTGCGGCCAACACCGACCTGCGCGTGGCGGTCGCCAACCTCGACAAGGCGCGCGCATCGCTGCGCGAAGCGCGGTCAGATCGACTGCCGCAGACCGATGTCAGCGCAGGCGCAACCTATGGCCGCTCCCCGCAGGGCCAGCGGAGCCCGAACGCGAAGCGAGAGGACTGGTCCTACGATGCCGGGTTGAGCATCGGCTATGAGGTCGACCTGTTCGGCCGCGTCAGCCGCTCGGTCGAGGCAGCGCGCGGCGATACGCAGGCGGCCGAGGCCGCACGCGATGCCGTAAGGGTCGCGATCGTCGCCGAGACCGCCCGCGCCTATGCCGACGCATCCTCTGCCGCCGAGCGCCTGGCGGTCGCGCAGCGCACCCTCGAGCTACTCGACCGAACCGTGACACTGACCGGCAAGCGCTTCGAAGCAGGCAGGACGTCGAGGCTCGACGTGTCGCGCGCCTCGGCGCTGCGCGAGCAGCAGCGCGCCACCCTGCCCCCGTTGCGCGCGCAGCGCGACGCCGCGCTGTTTCGGCTGGCGGCCTTGACCGGCCGGGCGCCGGCCGACCTCCCCGCCGATGTCGGGCAGCGCCAGACGACCCTGCGGCTCGACCGGCCGATACCGGTTGGCGATGGCCGTGGACTGCTCGCCCGCCGGCCCGACATTCGCGAGGCCGAGCGCCGCCTTGCCGCCGAGACCGCCCGGATCGGCATTGCGACCGCCGATCTCTACCCGCGCATCACCTTGGGCGGTTCGATCGGTTCGACCGGTCCTTCGCTCGGCGACATGTTCGGCGGTGGGCCGCTGCGCTGGCTGCTCGGGCCGTTGCTCAGCTGGAACTTCCCCAACCAGGAAGCCGGCCGCGCCCGCATCGCCGAGGCACGCGCCTCGACGCAGGCCGCGCTCGCCGGCTTCGACGGCACGGTGCTGCGCGCGCTGCAGGAAACCGAGACAGCGCTATCCGCCTATGCCCATGAGCTCGAGCGCCAGCAGGCACTCCGCGAGGCGGCAGGCCAGGCGATGACCGCCGCGACGATCAGCCGCGCCCAGCTGCGCGAGGGCCGGGTCGATTTCCTGACGGTTCTCGATGCCGAGCGGACCTCGGCGGAAGCCGATGCCGACCTCGCCGAGTCCGACGCGCGCGTGGCCGATGCGCAGGTTGAGCTGTTTCGAGCACTGGGCGGCGGCTGGCAGGTGGAGGCGCCGAAGGTGGCCGCGCGCTGACCTGGGCGGCCCTCATGCCGGATGTCGTCGAGCTTTCCCCAGTCCGAGCCAGGGCAGCGCGCCTGCCCGCTCGGCAACCACATAGAACAGATAGGGACCCGCTACCCCGGCGATCACGCCTGCAGGCGCATAGAGCACTACCAGCTGCGGGACATGGAGCTTCACCATCAGCAGCCGCGTGGCAGCGGTGAAGAACAGGTGGGTGACGTAGATCGCCATCGATGCCGCCCCGAGCCGGGCCATCCATGCCAGGGCGGCGCCGCGCAGCGACATGGAGATCAGCAATATCGCCGCGATCCCCGCCATCGCGGCCGGCAGCAGGAACACCGAATTGAAGTTCATGCCGGTCAGCGGCCCGACGATCGCGTCGGTGACGGCGAGCAGGCAGATCGCGGCGCCACTCCACGCTATCCTGGACTGGCCTGGCCAAGCCTTCACCCATCCGGACAGATGGACGCCCGCAAAGAAATAGAGCGGAAAATGAAGGAGTTGATGAAGAATTATATCGTTCCGGTAGAACTCGCCCAGCGCGAACATAGCGACCACCGGGATGAATATAGCTCTGCTGTTGCCGACGATCGCATAGCAGCATGAGAAGACGAACAGCGCGTAGAGAAACCAGAACGGGCTGGGCGGCGAAAGTGCGAGGTGGCGGCTGATGTCGGCGACACCGAAGGGCTCGCCCGCCCCGTTTACCAAATGCCATATGCAATAGGTCACCGTTGCCCACAGCAGATAGGGATAGGCGACGCCCTCGACGCGGCCCCGCAGGAAGCTTCTCCGGCCGCGCGCCAGCGGGATGACCGCGTTCACGCCCGCCAGGAAAATGAACAGCGGCATGTGGAAGGAATAGATGACGAAATCGAACCACGCCCAACGATCGCCTATCCCCGCCGCCGCCAGTCCGCGCTCGACATGCCCGGCGACAACCAGGATGATGCCGATGCCGCGCGCGGCGTCGAGCCATTCGAGCCGCTTGGAGCCACTGATTGCCTGGGGCTGTGCGACGGAAATCGTGCTGGCGGCCGCGTCGATGCTGATCGTCATAAGAGCTGCTCCGACGGTCCAACGAGAGAATCGAGGCGATACACCATCTCGGCGCTACCCCGCATGGATCTTTCGGCGTCCTTCTCGCGCATCGCGATGCACATATGGTCTGCGCGAAACGCAAGAGCGGAAAAGGCCCCGATCGGATCGCCAACGGCAGGTGGAACCAACGCGCCACCGTAATGTTTAGGGCAGATCCGCAAGCGCGAGGGTCGTGAGTGAAAGTGCGTTATCAGTTCCTCGACGCACTTCGCGGATATGCGGCGATAGGAGTGGTCCTCTTCCACATCGGGACGCGATTCGGCGGCATCCACACTGCCGTGAATGGATATGTGGCCGTCGATTTCTTCTTCATCCTGAGCGGCTTCGTGCTGGCAGGCGCCTATGAGGAGCGGCTCGCATCGAATCTGGGCCTGGCGAGGTTCTTGATATTGCGCGCAATCCGGTTGATGCCGATGGCTGTCTTCAGCGTCGTGGCAGGCACTGCTTATCTGTTGGTGCGCTATCACTTCGCGCCCGTGCTTTCCGATCCCGTCTCGGACATCATCGCGGCTTCGCTGCTCAACCTGTTCCTGCTTCCCAAATTGTGGGTGACGGCGGCGACCCGGGACGAGACCTTCCCTGCCAATGGTCCGCTCTGGTCGTTGAGCATGGAAGTCGCGGCGAACCTCATCTGGGCGCGCTTCCTTGTCGGTGCCCGGCTGGCAATCCTGGTTGCGGTCTGCGGTGCCGGAGGCGCGCTGATCGTCGTCATGTCGCTGTGGAAAGGCACGGGCGACCTCGGCTGGAACGCCTATACCTATCTTGGCGGCATAGGCCGCATCACCTTCGGCTTCGCCCTGGGGGTCATCCTGTTCCGGACGAAAGATTGGATCAGGCTGCGTTCGCCGATATGGCCCTATATCGCATTATTCCTGCTGACCGTTTCGATCTTCCTGCCGATCCGGCATGTCGCCTGGTTCCTCGCTTGCGTGCTGGTGCTGCTGCCCTTCGCGGTTGCGTGCGGCATGAGCGCCGGAGATCGACGTTTTTCCCCGTTCGACGATGTCCTGGGGAGGATTTCCTATCCGCTGTACGCGATCCACTATCCAATCCTGATGATGGGCGCGGGGCTGGAGAAGAAGTTCGGCAACGGCGCCGGCGCCCCCGCCCTCAGTTTGGCGATATTCGCGTTCATCGTCGCGGCATCATATCTGCTGATGCGCTGTTTCGATGAACCGGTGCGCAAATATCTAACCACGCTGTACCTGAATTGGCGACCCGCGTTCGCCCCGACGATAAGGGGACCTTTCCCATGATCCGATCGAGCGCGAACGCGGTTCTGCCGCGAAGCCGTCCTGTCGCGAGGTGGCTCCACGGATTGGCTCTGGCCGCTGTGCTGTCCTCCAGCGGCAGCTGGGCGGCGGAGATGAGCGTTGCCGACTTCCGCCAGACCCTGGGAATCAACACCCACCTGAACTATACCGATGGCGACTATAACCACGCCAACAAAGTGATCGAGGCGCTTCGTTACCTCGGCATATTCCACATACGCGACGGCGCCCCGTTCAGGGGATCGCAGGGTCAGGGCGCGCTTGCGAGGGCGGCGAAGGCTGGCCTCAAGTTCAACTTCGTGTTCCAAGGCAACCGGCCACCCGCGGCGACCATCGACGACCTGCTCGCCTTCAATGCCGCCAACCCAGGTTCGATCGCGTCGCTGGAAGCGCCCAACGAAGTAAACAACTGGCCGCTGTCCTACGGGCTGATGAAGGATGTACCCCGCAGCAACAGCTATCCTGCAACGCGCGCCTTCGTCCGGGACCTGCGCCGTCTGCTCCGCGCCACCCCGCTGCGCAGGACGCCGTTGCTCGCGCCCAGCTGGGTCAGCGTACTGACCATCGACGCCGCAGACGCCGACGCCGGCAACGCTCACCCCTACCCGCGCAACGGCGATCAGGCGTCTCGCCAGATGGTTATCGAAGTGGGGAAACAGAAGGCCGCTATCCCAGGCAAGCCAGTCTTCATCACCGAAACCGGCTATAACGATGCCACGAACATCAAGGCGGAAGCCGTCGACCGGGACACCGCTGCGAAGCTGATCCTCAACCTCTACGCCGCCTATGCCGCCGCAGGGATCGAGCGCACTTTCCCGTATCAGCTGCTCGACGCCTATCCGGATCCGACCGGCAAATCGTGGGAGAAGCATTGGGGGCTGTTCGACACGAGCTGGCAGCCCAAGCCCGCAGCGCGCGCCATCCACAACCTGACGGCGATCCTGAGCGACGGAACGGCGATACGCAGCGCCAGCCGCAAGATCCAGGCCCGCGTGGAAAGCGGGCCACCGGACCTGAAACTGCTCGAGCTTGCGAGACCGGATGGCGCGACGCTCATCCTGCTGTGGCGCGAAGCGGATCTTTGGGACCAGGCCAATCGGCGACCGCTCCCCGTCGAACCGGCAACCGTGCGACTGGACTTCGCACGCGGCGCGGACCTGACGGTTTACAGCCCGGTCACCGGCGCGGAGCCGGTCGACCGGTCGAGCGGCGCATCGCTGGCGTTGCCGATCGGAGATTCAATGATGATCGTCGAGGCAAAGCCTCTCGACGACGCCGGGCGCGGCAAGGGGAGGTAAACCGTGCGGAGACGCAATCCGCTTCTGGGGACGAACCAATGAAGATTTCGGTTGTCATAGCAACGATCGGTCGGCCGGAGCTGGTTCCGGTGATGCTAGGGGCGTTGAGCCGGCAGACGCGCGCCCCCGACCTGGTCGTGATATCGGCCGTGAAGGAAGGCGACGTGCAACTCGTCGACACGGCGTTCGAGACAGCGGTGCTGTTCGGGCCCAAGGGCCTGACCCGGCAGAGGAACCGCGCGCTGGACCTGGCCGAGAGCCGGAGCGACGTCGTCATCTTCTTCGATGACGACTTCATCCCCGCGGACGACTGGATCGAAGAGGTGGAGGCCATCTTCGCAAGCGAAGCCGACGTCGCCTGTGTTACCGGCAGCCTTCTGGCGGACGGCATCAACGGGCCCGGCATTTCCCTGGCCGAAGCGGCAAAGCTGCTGGACCGCGCACGCGGGAAGCCCCGCGTCCGGCGCCTGCGCGATTACGGGGCGCCCTATGGCTGCAACATGGCCTATGCCGTGAAGTTCGGTCGCGGGGTCCGCTTCGACGATCGCCTGCCGCTCTACGGCTGGCAGGAAGACCTGGATTTCGGATCGCTGCTCGGCCGGCACGGGCGGCTGGTCAAGGCCAGCCAGCTGATCGGGGTCCACATGGGCGTCAAGTCGGGGCGGGTATCCGGGGTGCGGCTCGGGGCGTCCCAGATCATCAACAACATCTATCTCTACAGGAAGGGGACGATGCCGCTCACCCGGGCGATGAAGTTCGCCGGCAGGAACATCGTCGCGAATTTCATCGGATCTATAAGGCCTCCTGCCTACATAGACCGTCGCGGCCGGCTCAAGGGCAATTTTCTGGGCATCGCCCAGGTGCTACGCGGCCGAATCGATCCCGAATATGTGGAACAGATTTGAGCGTCCCACGCTTCCGCGAAGGCCGTCACAGCGATGACAAACATTCCGACGGCCTCGTGATCGCGCAGCGGCGCGCACAGCGGCAATGCGCATCGAGGTCGAACGTGAACACGGGAAGCGCCTGCTCATGAACTCGATCCTGCTGTTCGCGGCGCGCGGTTGGTCACAGCTCTCGGCACTGGTGCTGATGCTGGTCGCCGGCCGCTTCCTGGGCCTGAACGACTTCGGCGAATTCACACTCGCTGCGGCGGTCGCCCTCATGCTCAACCAGTTCATGGCAGTCGGCACGTTCGAATATGTCATCCGCCATGCCGAGGAGAGGGACGCGCCCAACACGGCATTCTGGGTGAACATGATGCTGGGTGCCGCCTACTGGCTGGGCGGGATGCTGATCGCCTTCATCGCCGGCAGGGTGTTCAGGTCCGACACGGTGGCCATGCTCGTATATCTGATGGTACCGCTGTCGCTGCCGGCGGGCGCGCGGAGCACGGCGGAATCGATCCTGGTGCGCGACGGGCGGCTTGGCAGCATGGCCGTCACCAGCATCGTGGTGGAAACGACGGCGCTGGCCGTGGGGATCACCGGACTGCTGACCGGCTGGGGGGTCCTTTCGCTCGTCGCTACCCGCTATGTGCAATCCGGCGTGGCGTCGTTGATCTTCCTGGCGGTAGCGCGATGGATGCCGTCGTTCCGCTATTCGCAGGCGCAAGCGTCCGGCATGATGCGGCTCTGGCGCTCGATGATCATCGATCGTGGGTTGGGCTATTTCCAGAATTACGGCGCCGACCTGCTGCTCGGCTGGTTCATGAGCCCGGCTGCAGTCGCGATCTACCGAATGAGCTCGCGCATCATCGCGCTGGTCACGACCATTGTCTATGAACCGATGCGGACGATCAACTGGCGGATATTGTCGCGGATCCATTCGAATGGCGGCGAAATCGGACGCGCTACGGAACTGATCATCGGGTGCATCTACCTGCTGCTGCTCGGCCCGCTGCTGCTGCTCGGGATAACCGGCGGCGACGTGACCGTCTTCGCCTTGGGGCCCCAGTGGCGCGGCACCGAGATGGTCATCATGTTCCTCTCGATCAGCGCACTGTTCGGTCTGCCTAGTCAGCTGTCCGAACCCGGATTCGGGGTGGCGGGGGAGATCCGCAGGCTTCCACTCCAACGCATCATCACGATTTCGATCAGCATCTCCATGCTGTTCGTCTTCGCCCGCTACGGCCCGGTGGGCGCCGCCGCATCCCAGATGACGGCCGCCGCGCTCGGCTTCCTGGTAACCGCCATCATCCAGAATCGCGTGCTCGGAGTTCGTCCGCGCCACTATATGGTCAACGGCGGATATGCCCTTGCCGCGGGGCTGATGGCGGTCGGGCTGGCGAAGCTGTTCGAGGACTTCGCCCCGGACATGCCGCACGTCGTGCGCCTGTCGGCGATGGTGCTGATCGATGTGGCGATCTATGCCGGGCTGGTTGCGCTGTTCCGCCGCAAGCCGCTGCTCGACCTGTTGCGGCTGGCATCGGGCCGCGAAGCGACCGCGTAACCCGTCACCCGGCGGGTGCTAATCGGAAATCTCGGTGATCGATGGCTCGCGCTGCGGCTCCGGGCGATTCAGCATCGCCTCGACGAGCGGCGACGGAAGGCGTTTAGCCTGCATGAACAGCCGGCCGAGATATTCGCCGATGATGCCGAGGAAGATGGAATTGAGCGTGATCGAAAGCAGCAACAGCAAGGTCGTGGTCGCGAAACCCGCTGGCCAGGAGGACCCCGTGGTCAGACGCCATAGCAGATAGACGAAGATCAGAACGAAGGTGATGCTGCCGACGAAAAGGCCAACGGCCGAGGCTAGCCGCAGTGGCAGCAGCGAATGGTTGAGCAGGCCGTCCACGGCCAGCGACACCATCGGCTTGACCGAAAATTTGCTGCGCCCGGCGATCCGGCTGCCGCGATCATATTCGATGCCGACCTGCGAGAATCCCATCGAGCTTATCAGCCCCCGCAGATAAGGCGAGGTATCCCGCACGCCGCGCAGTTCGTGCAATATGCGACGATCGACCAACCGGAACTCGCCGGCATCGATCGGCAGATCGTCGTCGCTCATCGCGGCGATCAACCTGTAGAAGCCTCGCCGCGCCCAGCGCGTTAGGGGGTCGTCGCGCAGGCTCCGCCGCACGCCATAGATGACATGATGCCCCTCCCGCCAGCGTCTCAGCATCTCCGGGATCAATTCGGGCGGATCCTGCAGATCGCAGTCGAGCTGTATCGCGCACTCGCCGGCGGCGTGCTGGTAACCGACCAGCAACGAACGCTGATAGCCGTAGTTGCGCGAGAAGCGGATCACGCGGACCCGACGGTCCTTCGCGGCGATATCGGAGAGGATCGCGAAGGTCCTGTCCGAGGAATGATTGTCGGTGAAGACAATCTCATAATCATAGCCCGGCAACTTGGCGAAGACAGACACTATCGTCTCATAGCATCGCTCGACGGTCGCCTCCTCGTCGAAGGCCGGCACGATGATCGAAACCAGCGTGGGTATCATATGCATCTTCATGCTGCCGCCACCCGCTCGCCCCGTCGGCATTCGGCGATCAACCCCTTGATGCCCGAAACGATGTCGATGCGCGGCCGCCAGCCAATAAGCTGCTCCGCGCGGGCGCTGGACAATTGCAGCGTCACGGGATCGCTCTGGGCGCTGCACTGAACCAGCGTCGAGTCCGCTCCCGCCAATGCCGCCACTATCGCGGCCAGTTCGGCGACCCCCACCGCCTCTCCGGAACCGACATTGACGATCTCTCCGCCGGACAGGCCGGCGGTGCCCATGCGATAGAGGGCGTCGACCGCGTCGGAGACATGGATGAGGTCGCGCCGGTCCAGCGGCCGCCCGAGCTTGATCGACTTGCCCGAAGTGCAAGAGGCGATCAGCGAGGGGACCAGGAAGTCCGATGCCTGGCCGGGGCCGTAGACCAGCGCCAGCCTGGCCGTGATCAAGGGGAATGGCAGTTGCGGCGCGAGCGCCTGGGCATAATAGGTGCCGGCGACGATGGCGGCAGCATAGCCGTTGTCGGGATGTTCGCGCTGCCCTTCCTGGAACGGAACCCGCGCGACGCCATATTCCGCGATGGATCCCGTCCTGACGAAGCATCGAACGCGGCTCGTCGCCTTGGCGGCTTCCTGGACGAGCGTCAGGAAGCCGGCCGCTTCCTCGAGCGCGGCCTGGGCAACGCCCGGCTCATGCCGGCGCTTGGTAGCGCCGACGAGGTAGAATATATGGGTCGGACGGGTCTCGGACAGGCAGTGCCCGACCTCCGCCGCATCGAGCAGCGACAGCCGGTGCAGCCCGATCGACGCCAAGACGGGGGTCAGCCGGGAAATGTCGCTCGATGGGCGGGCAACCACGTCGACACGATGCCCTTCCGCGATGCACCGCCGGACGAGGTGCGATCCGACAAATCCCGTTCCGCCGACGATCAAGACGCGCATCGCCACGTCCTCGCCTATTCCGCCGCTGCCACGCGCGGGGCCTGGGCCTGCCGGTCGGCAAAGCCGGCGAAGGTCCGGTGCATGTGATCGATCTGCGCATCATCGAGACCATGGTGGCACGCAAGCAGTATCCCGCCGCGCATCACGCTGTCGGCCACCGGATAACCATCCCGCGAAGTGCGATGCGCGACCGAGCGCATGGCCGGCTGGCGCAGGATATTCCCGGTGAACACCGGCCGCGTCTGGATGTCGTGCGCTTCGAGCCATATCTGCATCTCGCGCCGGGTGAACGGCGCGTCGTCGCGCAGTGTCAGCGGGAAGGACAGCCACCCCGTCCGTGCGTCGGGCAATTCCCGCGGCAGTATGAACCACTCCTCATAGTCTGCGAAGAAGGCACGCTGCCGAGTGAAATTCTCGATCCGCCGGCGGATGTTATCCTCGAGCCGGTCGAGCTGGACCAGCCCAAAGGCCGCACCGAGCTCCGATGGCTCCAGATTATAGCCAAGCGCCTCGAACACGAACTTCGCATCATATTCGATACCGTCGACCTCGACATCGAACCGCGATTCCGCGGCCTCCGAGTCGACGAAGAGCGACGATGTCCGCCCCCACGACCGCAGCAACCTTGCGCTGCGGGCGAGCGTGTCGTCGTTGACGCAGAGCATGCCGCCGTTGCCCGCCGCATTGATGACATGCGACCCGTAGAAGCTGGTGGTGCTGATATGGGACCGAAGGCCGGTACTGCGGCCATGCAGGGTCGCGCCCAGCGTATCCGCGCTATCCTCCACCACCATCAGCTCATGCCGCGCCGCGATCTCCCAGATCCGATCCCAATCCGGCAGATTGCCAATCAGCGACGGGATCATCATCGCCCGCGTATTGGGCCCGATCATCGCCTCGATGGCGTCGGCATCGATATTGTACGTCCCTTCCTCGACGTCGACGAAGGCCGGCACCAGGCCATGGCGGGCGATCGGCGCCACGGTCGTCGCGAAGGTCAGCGCAGGCGTGATCACCTCGCTGCCAGCGGGCAGCCCCAGCAGTTCGACCGCCAGATAGTTGGCGGAGGATCCGGAATTGACCATGATGCCGTGCGCCTTGGCGAACAGCGCCGAGACGCCCGCCTCCATCGCACGCACTTTCGCGCCCATCTGGGTCGACGTACCGAGCACCTCGATCACGGCAGCGATCTCTGCCTCGCCATGTACGCTCTGTCCGTAATTCACGCGCATATTGAAACACCTTCCGTCCGGAGGGAGGATCCGAGATCCAGATATGAGGAAAGTTGGCCTCGGCTGACGGCGCGCATGTCGGCAGTGCCCCGGAGCGACGCGGCATACCATTCACCGGTGAGCCTGATGGTCTGCTGCATCGACAGCCTGGGCTGCCAGCCGAGTTCGGTAAAGGCCTTGCTACTGTCKAGACGCAGCACCGCGGCTTCATGGAGCGCGGCGACCCCGGACGCGAACTCGATGGGAAGGTCGAGTTCCGGCGCCGCCTGCATGATGGCACGCGCTATTGCTTCTGCGTCGGCACCACTGGTGTCCACCGGTCCGAAGTTCCACGGTCCCGAGAAGGCCGGTCCATCCTCGCCCAGCATGCGCGCCGCGAGCAGCAGATAACCCGACAGCGGTTCGAGGACATGCTGCCACGGCCGGATGCTGCGTGGATTCCGGATGACCATCGGCGAGCGGCTATGCGCGGCTCGAATGATATCGGGTATCAGTCTGTCCTCGGCCCAGTCGCCGCCGCCTATGACGTTACCGGCCCTGGCGGTTGCGAGATGCGGCCCGCCCGGGCTGCCGAACCAATTGCGCCGATAGCATTCGGCAACGAGCTCGGTACAGGCCTTGGAGGCGCTATACGGGTCGGTGCCGCCGAGCCGGTCGGTTTCCCGGTAGGGCGTGGCCGATCCCCGATCATCATAGCATTTGTCGCTCGTCACCACGATTGCCGCCCGCATCGACGGCATCGCCCTGGCAACGTCCAGGACGTTCGCCGTCCCGGTGACGTTGATCGCGAAGGTCTCTGCCGGGTGGCGGTGCGATCGACGCACGATCGGCTGCGCTGCAAGGTGAAACAGGATGTCCGCGTCGACTCCGTCGGCGGCCCGTTGCAGCGCCTCGACGTCGCAGATGTCGGCAATGCGACTGTCGACCAGCCCGCCGATTCCCGCCGAATGATAGAAGGAGGGGACCGTCGGCGGCGGCAGCGAAATACCGACGACATCGGCGCCAAGCGACTGGAGCCAGAGACTGAGCCACCCGCCCTTGAAGCCGCTATGCCCGGTAACCAGCACGCGACGCCCAGCGAAGGCCCGGGCGACCAGCTCGTCGTTGGACGGCTGCTCAGGCATAGATTTTCGGCCGCACCGTTGCGTCGGGTTCCCGGTCGAACTGCAGCCAGGGCGGCGTGCCGTCGACGCAGAGCTGTTCGAGCTGCTCGCGGTCCCTGACGGTGTCCATGGGATGCCAGAAGCCCTTGTGCTTGTAGGCGAACAGCTGCCCATCCCGTGCGAGCTGCGCGAGCGGTGCCTGTTCGAGCTGCTCCTTGTCGCCGCTCAGATAATCGAAGACCCCCGGCTCGAAGACGAAATAGCCGCCGTTGATCCAGGTCTCGTAGCTGGTGACCTTTTCGGTGAACTCCGCCACCCGATCACCCGCCAGATCGAGGCTGCCGAACCGCGCGGGCGGCTGGACCGCGGTGACCGTCGCGAGGCCGCCATGCGATCGGTGGAACGCCAGGAGCGCATCGATATCGACATTGCCGACACCGTCCGAATAGGTGACCATGAAGGTCTCGTCGCCCAGCCAGTCGCGCAGCCGGCGCAATCGGCCACCGGTCATCGTCGTCTCTCCGGTATCGACCACCGAAACATTCCAGTCGACCTGGCGGCACGGCTTGAGATCCATGCGGCCGGTTCCGATGGTGACCGTGAAATCGTTGTTCATCAGATGAAGATTGTTGAAAAACGACTTCATCATCATGCACTTGTAGCCACATGCTATGATGAAATCATGCTGGCCCCAATGGTTGTAGATATCCATCACGTGGAGCATGATCGGCCGTCCGGCCACTTCCACCATCGGCTTCGGAATGCGAACCGTTTCCTCGGAGATGCGGGAACCGAGCCCGCCCGCTAGCAGCACCGTTTGCATATACGTGCCCCCTTGCTGTTCGACCCTATCGGCCATGTGCTTGATATAGCCGCATCGGAGCGGAGCCGGCGCTGCGCAGGGGGATTAGTGGGCGAACCTATCGGGCGGCCCTGCCCGGTTCCATCGGCACAGTTCTCATCCCGAGGGGTTAGCCGGCGTACCTCGACTAAGCCTTAGCACCACGGCGAGGCGGCGCACGGCTGGGTTCAGCGCGCCGCCGGATTCGCCGCGCGCATGAAAAGCTGCGCCTGCGGACCGATGTCGACCGCGAGATAGTGGCGCGATCGGGCATAGTCGATGAAGGCGCCGTCGAGCTCGGCTTCCTGGCCCGTGACGATCGCCGCGGGCGGGTTCGCGTCGAGAAAGGGCGACAGACCGCGAATCGACGTCGTCACGAACTGGCGACGCTGGGCCGGTGGCAGATAGTCGGCCACCCGATAGACGAAGGGGCCCGCCGCGAACTCGCGATAGATCGGCAATTGCCCTTCCAGCGCCATGATGGGCGCGAGGGTGGCGACCCTCCCCTGCACCCCTGCCCGTTCGAGCACGGCCCGGATTTGCGCGCCCTGGGCATGAACGACATTGCCGGTCCAGCGGTCAGGTTTGGCCGCGGCGGGAATGGCCGGCAGGACCCTCGGAAGGATGATGGCCAGCGCGATTGCGCCCGCCATGGCGATCAGCGGCTGCATCCGGCGCTGCGCCGGCTCACCCAGCTGCCGATAGCACAATAGCGCGAGGACCAGCAGGAAGGGTACCGGAGGTTCGTAATATTGCGGAAAGGCCGGGGTCGGCGCGAAGCTGAGGATGGCGGCGAGGATAGTGATGCCCGCGACGAGGAGAATTGGCCAGCTGGCCAGCCGGCGCCAGCCGGATTGGGCCACGGTCAGCGCGAACGTGCCCGCCAGCACCGCCGCGAGCAATCCCGACCCGGCAAACCACACGCCATCGGCCACCAGCATCTTTGCCGCAGCGCTCATCGCCTTGGGCGCCGTGGAGTGCTGCCAATACGCAAGATGGCCGCCCGTGAAATAGCTCACCGTATGTGCGTAGAGAGTCTGCGGCCCGCCGATCAGCGGCACCAGCCCGGGAAGCGCACCGAGAATGCCGCCGGCAACCAGCGGCAGCACTGTGCGGCGGAAGCGCTCGGCAGCGGCCATGCCTCGCGGTACCAGCAGCGCCGCCACCGCGACCGGGGGAACCAGGAAGACATAGCTGATCTTCAGGATCACCGCGAAGCCGATCGCGAAACCGGCTCCGAACAGCGTCCAGGACCGTATCGGGCGCCGATCGAGCGCGACGACGAACAGGTGAACACCGAGCAAGGCAAAGGGAATAGGCAGGAAATTGTTGGTGACCAGTGTTCCCGCCGGCCCCAGCAGCGTTCCCGCCATGAGAATGAGGACGAAGGCAGCGCCGATCGTCCGGCGTCCGCCGGAAGCCTGGGTGGCGATCAACCACATCACCGATACCGCTGCGATCCAGCACAGGAAGATCAGCAGCCGCCCGGTCAGCAGGAGATGCTCGGCGCCGGTTGCGGCATAAAGCCCGCCGAGGAGGAGTGGCAGACCCGGCAGGTGGTTATATCCCAGTGCGCCATAAAGCGGTTCCCGGAAGATCAGCCGTGCCGCCGCTATGTGGATCTGCTCGTCATGGCCCAGCGGCGTGACCATGATGCGGCCGAACACCCCGGTCAGAAGGACTATCGCGCAGAACCAGAGCGCAAGGGGAAGGCGCCGGGCCTTGGCCCTGTCCAGCCCTGAAACCGCAACGGGAGCGGCAATAGCCTCTCCCGCCGCCCTGCTCATCGCTCATTCCCGACTGCCCGGGCCGACTTCTCGATGTGCATCCGGGCCCGGGGCTGCTTCCCTCGCGGAACCATGCTGTCATAGACCGCCATCACCGCCTCGGCATGTTTCTCCTCACCAAAGCGATAGCGGGCGTCGGCGCGGGCGGTGGCAGCGATCTTGGCTGATCGCGCCGGATCCGCCAGCAGCGACAGACATGCCTCGGCAAGATCCCTCGGCCGTTCGGGTGGCACCAGCAAGCCGGTCGCTCCATCGCGAATGGCCTCGATATTACCGCCCGAAGCGGTTGCGACCACCGGCGTGCCGACGAGCATCGCCTCGATCAGGGTGCGGCCAAAGGGTTCGCCGACGGCAGGGATCATCAGGAGATCGCAGCCGGCCAGCCAGAACGAGCCCGGCGTCCGATAGCCCAGAACATGAACGATATCCTGCACGCCCATCTGCACGGCAAGCTCCTTGACGCGCTCGGCCATGCGGCCCAGCGGCTCGCCGAACAGGGCACCATGTATTTCAGAGCGTGGTGACGCCTGCCGCATCGCGGCGATCGCCTCGACGAACAGCAGCGGCCGCTTACGCTCGATCATGGCGCCGGCATAG
The DNA here is from genome assembly GCF_056401045.1 of Rhizorhabdus sp. P4_G6. Lineage (NCBI taxonomy): Bacteria > Pseudomonadati > Pseudomonadota > Alphaproteobacteria > Sphingomonadales > Rhizorhabdaceae > Rhizorhabdus > Rhizorhabdus sp. P4_G6. The sequence goes on from NZ_JBFUKC010000006.1 coordinate 149,139, forward strand.
GCAATGACACGCGCATTGGAAGAAGCCGTGGGCAGCAGGTCCAGCAGGGCGGATCGGGCGGATGGCCTGTCGTGCACCATGTTGGTGTCGAAAGGGCTGTGGATGACATGGGCGCGCGGCGCTGCGGAATACCAGCCTGGCCGCGGCGCGGCGAAATGGGAGACGGCCACCACGCGATCCGCCAGGGCTGGCGCGACGAGGCGGAGACCGGCTGCGTTGGGCGAGCCCCGATGATGCCAGAGCAGCTTGGCCGCGGCGAGCTTTGCCGGAAGACCCCAGGTCGCCAGCGTCCGCCCGTCATTGCAGTGAACGATCTGGACATTCTTGCGGCGCAGGAACCGCGCAAGCCGGGGCGCGGCCGACAGCAGGCGCAGTGCGGCACCGGGCGGCACCGGATGTCCATGCTCGAGTTCGGCTGTTTTCGGAGCGACTTCGAACCGGATCTTCTCGCTGCGCAGCAACTCGGCTATCGCGCCCCGTTCATGCTGCACCACGACGATCGGATCATATTTTTCGGGGTCGAGATGCCGGATAAGAGCGGCAGAAGAGATATGGCTCCCGCCAACAAGGCTCCCAACGAAGGGAAAGCATATTCTAGTCGGCATCATGCGGCTCCATCCGGACTGGGTATCGGCGTGTTGAGCACCAGCGACTCTATTTCCGAGCCGGTCCCCACCCTGGCCATGATGATCAATCGGCTTCCATCTGGTGACAGCCGGAACAGAGTGCCGGCCGTTTTCGCGCCTTCCGACCGGGCGACGAGCAGCCACGCTCCGGGGCCCGAGAGATAGCGAACGACATTGCCCAGGGCCCGACGCAGATCGGCGTCGCCGAAATAGCCTCGATTGAGAATGTTGGCGGCCCTGATGAAATCGAACCGGCCGACGAACTCCTCGCTAAGCTGGAACACGTCGTTGCGTTGAACGGTGATGCGGGGCTCATCGCGTAGCGCGCGGCTCAGCAGCCACAGCTTTCGCGTCGAACGCTCCCGATAGCGGAGGTGGCGGCGCACCCGCGCTTTGACCAGCGCCCGCAGCAGCCCCAGGAGGATGACAACGCCGGTGACATAATCGGCACGACGGACCCATGCCCGGACCGCTCGACCAAGTAGTTCATATTGCAGAGGTAGCCCCTGCTCGTCGACCAGCACCCGGAGCCCGGGAAACACGTCGAGCAGATAGGCGCCGAGCGAAAGGTCGGTCCCCACGATCTGCGGGGTCTGGCCGGCCAGCGCCAACCGCTTGCTGAGTGCAAGTGTCGTGGTTCCAGACGAGATGCCTATATCCAGGACGTGCGAAAGTTGGACGTTCGCGCTGGCGAACATTTCTGTGCATCGATCGTCGAGTCGCTTGAAGCGATCCTTCGCCGTCCGCTTGAACGTGTTGTTGCCCGTCTTCAGGCCCGCAAAGAAGCGATCTTCGGCCTCGGCTGTGATCGCGGCGGCGTCATCCGAAAAATATTGCGAAGCGGTAATCGACATATGGGCCTCCCGGACTCTTCTTAGCGCCTGCAGCGACGCCGCAGGGCGGCGATTCCGGATTAAGCCAGCTTATAAGCTGCACTCTTGCGCGTAACGGGCCATCGGATCCCAACGACCTGGTTGGGGAGCCGCGATGATCGAAGGCACGAGCAAAGGATGGGCGCGCCTGGCAACGGCACTGGGCGCGATGAACAACCGACGCGTTCGTGCGGTCGGACATCTGCTTACCGGCACCTCGGCCACCGTCGTCCTGAGCCTGTTGTCGATAACCTTCGCCGCGCGCGGTCTCGGGCCAACGCAATATGGCGTACTCGCGCTGATCCTCACACTCGGCCAGGCATGCGAAAGGCTTTTCAGCTTTCAGTCGTGGCAGCCGCTGATCCGCTATGGCGCGACACTCGATCCCATCCGCGACGGCGACGACCTGCGATCGCTGTTCAAGTTCGGGCTGATGCTGGATGCAATGGGCAGCGTCGCGGCGTGGGCCGCCGCCAGCCTGTTTGCCGTCGCGGGCCATTTTTTCTTCGGCATTCCATGGGTGACGATCGAGATCGCACTGGTTTTCCTGCTTTCGCTACTCTTCAACATGAACGGCACCGCCACTGCGGCATTCCGCCTGTCCGGACAGTTTCGAATGGTCGCCTATCTTCAGGTGGCCGTGGCGATCATCCGGCTCGCCGCGACGCTGTTCGCCTTTGCGACGGGTGCCGGGCTGATCGGATTCGTCATCGTCTGGGGCGCGACACAGGCGCTCGGCGCCCTGCTCAACATCGCCTTCGCCATGCGCCTGCAGGCGAGTCTCGGCGTGGCCAGCGTGCTCAGGGCCAGCCTCGCTGGAATGGGGCGACGTTTCCCCAATGTCTGGGGGTTCACCTGGGGGGCCAACATATCGCTCACGATCTGGTCCAGTGCGCAGCAAGTCGATACGCTCATCGTCGGCTGGCTGGCGGATCCTGCCGCAGCGGGCATGTTCCACATCGCCAAGCGCGTCAGCCGCGTCGTCCAGCAGGTCGGCAGCCATGTCGAAGCGGTGGTGTATCCGGACCTGAGCCGCCTTTGGGCGGACAGCAGGAAATCGGCATTCGTCCGGCTGCTGATCGAAACCGAAATCATATTGGCACTGTTCGGAGCGACCTGTTTCGTGGTGGCGCTGCTTTTGTCGCGGATGGTGCTCGAAGCGACCGCCGGGCCGAGCTTCGGTGCGGCAGCGCCGCTGCTCAGCATCCAGATCCTGGCTGTCGGGCTGGCGATCAGCGGCGCAGCCAGTCGCGCCGGCCTGCTTGCGATGGGCCGCCAGCCGGCCGTCCTACGCACGGTGCTGGCCGCGGCGGCGGCATTCTACTGCTCGGTCGCCCCGCTGATTGAGATATTCGGTGCGATGGGCGCGAACATCGCGCATGTCCTGTTCGGCGCCATCTGGCTCGGCGGGCTCGGCTGGTCGCTGCGCCAGGGGTTGCGCTCGTCGCAACCCGGTGCTGCGATCACCGAGGTCGCAGATGGAGGTAGGACGGGTCGAACTGCGCGAAGTTCTTCAGTTGCTCCGGATCATTGAGGGACAGCATGCCGTGCGTGAGTTTCACCGCGCCGGTGTCCTCAAGCAATTTCAATGTGCGATTGGCCTGCACGGTGGTCATGCCCAACGCAGCCGACAGATCCTCGCGGCTGACCGGGAAGCTTAAGCTGCCGTTCGAATCCGCACCGGCAGCTCGGGCGCGCCAGAACAGCTCGCAGAACAGATGGGCCATGCGCACCTCGGCGATCATCTGGCTGTTCCGCATGAGCCAGGTGCGGAACATGCTCGCCTGCACCAGCGTCTCCCGCCACAGGAGATCGCGGATGTTGGGCCGCTGGTTCAGCACCGCAAGCATCTCCGCGTGCTCGACGAGGACGATCCGGCTCGGCACGGCCGCGCTCATCGCGGTGTCCATCACCGGCATGTGGAGGGTATCGGCGGAAGGCACGTCGGTCGGCAGATAGAAGGCGTGGATCTGGCGTTCGCCGTCTTCGGTGACGGTGAACCGGTGCAGAAGGCCGGTGACGATTCCCACGACATGCGACGGACGATCACCGACGCTGATGAGCTGTGCCCCCCTGCCTATTTCGCGGAACTCTCCCGCCATGGCGCGAAGCGCTTGTCGATCGCCATCGTCAAGAGGGCCGATAAGCTCAAGCCGCCTGATGAAGGTTTCACCCGTCATCGCCCGGCCCGATCTCGGCGCTTCCGAACAGCAGCCCACTGATGATCTCGATAGCGTCGCCGAACGGCAGCACGATGACCGTCGATCCGCTTGCATCCATCACATCTATCCAGCCCCGCAAGTCCATTCGGCCGTGCTGCAGTTCGTCGCACATGATCGATCGAGCCGCGGCGATCGCATAGTGCCGGGCAGCCTCCAGGTCCGGCAGAGTCACGCCCTCATAATCTTCGATGAAGCCGACCGAATTATACAGGTGGAAGCGATAGTGCGGCATCGTTTCCTTCATCCGAGCAGGGACCAGCTGTATCAGCGGCGGATCATGGTCGTCGCAATATAGGTTACTACCGGCCAACAGCACGGGGAGCTGGTCCGCCACTGCTGCTCGAGATCACGATCCTGCGCCATCCGCTCCAGCGAAGGTAACGATCTTCACATGCGCCCCCGGATGCACGGCGCCTGGCCCGTTCAACGCAGTCAGCAGCGCTTGGCCATGCGGATCGGCGACCCGCCGCGCCAGGCTCCGTTCAGTCTCCCCGGGTGCGACGATGACCACTCGCACCACGCGGGGCCGCAGCCGTGCGACCTCCTCCGGCGCCAGCAGGTGAAACGAGGTGAACAACCGCAGGATCGCCGCCGCGCTCGCATCCGATGGCGGCGACACGATTGCGAAGTGATAGGCATGGCCGCCGCCTGCGTCATAGGCAGCCACCGCGAGCGGCAGCGATCCCTGGCGGGTCGCGATGCGGACCGGTACGATGATGGCAGGCAGCCCATTGACGACGGTGGCTCGCGCCATGCCGATCTCCGCCGGCACATCGCCCAGCAACTGTGGCAGCATCGTCTCCACATAGGCCGGCAAGCCCCCTGGCGGGATCGGCCCGCCAGCGAACTCACCGCGCACCCCGGCAGGGCCGGACAAGGTGATCGCCTGTGGGCTGTTGGCAAGCGTAAAGCCTTCCGGCGCCTCGAACCCGATTCGCATGATCGGATGGGCGAAGCGGCGGCCGAGCACGAAGCCCTGCTCGGGATCGTCGCCATATAAAAGCCCGTCGATCGCGGCGAGATAGGCCGGCGCCTTATCGGGGAGGGCGCCGTCGGCGAGGCCCGTCTCCTCGGCGAGATGATGGGCCCGCTCCACCCGCTTGCCCGTCAGCGGATGGCTCAGCGCCCATTCGGGAACCCCCCTTGCGGCATCGCGGCCACCGCTGTCGGTGAGAAAAGCCTGTTGCCGATCGAGGGCGCCCAACATGTCCCCGGCAGCGTAGGGGTCATAGCCTGCACGACGCAGAAAACGGATGCCGAGCTCGTCAGCCTCATATTCCTGGCCCCGCGAGTAGCGCAGCGTGAACATCTCCGCAGCGGCGCCGGCGAGGCGGGTGAGCCGTTCCGATCCGGTCAGGCTCACCACGATCACGCCCAGCATGCTCCACAGCGAGCGGCTTTGCTGGCGCTCGCTGTGCCGCGCGACGATGTGGCCGACTTCATGACCGAGCACGGAGGCCAGTTCGGCCTCGCTGGATACGATCGCCATCAGTCCGCGCGTGACGTAGATATAGCAGCCCGGCACCGCGAAGGCGTTGACCACGTCGCTGTTGACGAGCGTGAAGGTGCATCGGCCGCCCAGCCCCGCGGCGTCCGCGACGGTCGCACCGAGCCGCTGGACATAACCCTCCTGTGGCCCCCGGTATTCGCCGCCGAACTGGGCAAGCAGCTGCGGATGCTGCTGCGCGCCGAAATCGCGATCCTCCTGACTCACGCTCGCCGCATATTCGGGCGCGGGATGGTCGCACCCGGTGACGATGAGGGAAAGCGCCAGGACGAGAACGGACATGCGACGCATCATCCGACGGCGCCTATGAACGCCAGCGTGACCGATGCCGCCACGGCCGGGCAAAGCAGCGAGCCTGGACATCCCGGCCGCGGGGAGAATAGGAAGAGCATCGACATCCTTCGACTGCAAGCGTGGATAGCGCCTAAATGCTCGGCGCTATGTTCCGTGCCCCTCGCCCCGCAGGCCGGCCACAACTACCTCCAGCGCGACCTGCCGAATCGGGTAGATGTGACTATGACCGATGACCAGCAGGTTGCGACCGACAACCTAGACTGCTCCGTTACTTCCCGGGGACATTCTCGCCCTTGCCCCAGTCGCGCCCTTCAAATGGCGTGATCCGTACGTCCAGATGTTGCCAGCCGTCGATGCAGCGKAGCGAAATGCTGATGCCGTCAGGATGCGAACGCGGGCGATAGAAGCTCTTGATGCCGCATTGCGAGCAGAAGATGTGCCGGGCCTTGCCGGTACCGAAGCGATAGGTGGTGGTGTCGCGCTGTCCTTCGAGCAGGCGGAAGCTGCTGTCCGGCACGATCAAGTGGAGAAAGCCCGTCATCGAACAGATCGAGCAGTTGCAGTCGAGGATCGCAAGCGGCGGCTCGCCGACCTCCGCCTCGAACCGCACCAGCCCGCAATGACAGCCGCCTTCGACCTTCACCTTCAGCCTTTCACCACATAGCGCGTTATCAGGCAGCCGCCTGCCGATCCCAGGCCCGATACGAAAGCACCCCATGCCATGTCGAGGACGGTGATGCGGCTGCTCCAAACGATCAGCGTGGCCTGATTGGTCAGGTCATAGGTCGCATAGGCGAAGAAGCCGAACACAGCGCCTTTGAGCAGCGCCCCCTGCCATCCGGCGCCAGCCAGACCAGGCGACACCGCGAAATAGACGAGGCCGACGATATAGAGCGCGTAGAAGAGGATCGCCGGAGCCATCCGGGGCTCGGGCGCCAGGATGGAGCCGATCAGTGGCTTGTAGAGCGACGGCCCCACCTGGGTCAGCCAGATGAAGTCCAGCGCGGCGAAAACAACCAGGGTCGCCACATAGGCGACGATGATGCGTGTCATGCGATCCTCCCCCTAAATCCTGCCCTTCATGAACGACTTGGCGGTTGCCGTCATCCTTGTCTTTTCGGCGACGAGCGGCGATGAAGCGGCGCGGCGTCGTCCTCCGGCCCGCCGGGATTCGGGGAAAGCATGTCGGTTCCAGATCGCGGTCGGGATTCCGCGACCATCTTCATCGTCGCGACCATCCTGATCGATGCGATTGGTTTCGGCATAATCATCCCGGTGCTGCCGCGGCTGGTGATGGAACTGGGCGGTCTCGACCTCGCAGATGCGACCTGGATGGGCGGATGGCTGGCCGTTACCTATGCGCTGACCCAGTTCCTCTGCGGTCCGCTCGCCGGCAATCTCGGCGATCGCTTTGGCCGGCGGCCGGTACTGCTGCTCGCGCTCGCCGGGCTTTCCATCGACTATATGCTGCTGGGGTTCGCGCCCAGCCTCGGCTGGCTTTTTGCCGGGCGACTGATCGCCGGCATCTTCGGCGCATCCTTCGGCCCCGCCACTGCGGCCTTGGCCGACATCACGGCACCCGAAGATCGGGCGAAACGCTTCGGCCTGGTAGGGGCGGCGTTCGGCATCGGCTTCATCATCGGACCCGCGATCGGGGGCCTGCTGGGCGACTTCAGCCACCGCGCGCCATTCTGGGCCGCGGCCGCGCTTGCGGCGGCCAATTTTATCTTCGGCTTCTTCAGGTTCCCGGAGACCTTGCCCGTGGACCGGCGTCGTCCGTTCGATCTGGCCCGCGCCAATCCGGTTGGTGCGCTGCTCGCGGCGCGCAAGCTTCGCGGCGTGCTGGGACTGGCCGGCATATTGCTCCTCTGGAACGTCGCATCGATGGTCTACCCGGCGACATGGGCCTATTTCGCAATCGCGCAATATGGCTGGTCCAACGGCATGATCGGCGCATCGCTCGCCATGGCGGGGATATCGATGACGGTCGTGCAGGTCGTCGTGCTCGGCCGCGTCGTGAAGCGGCTGCGCGAGCGGCGAACCGCCATGATCGGTGCCGGCGTGGCGGCGATATGCTACCTGCTCTATGCGCTCGTTCCCGTTGCCGGCTTCGGCCTCCTCCTTGTTGTCGTCTCTTCGCTGCAGGCGCTGGTCCAGCCATCCGTCACCGCCTTGATGTCGCAGCGCGCGCCCGCCGAGGCGCAGGGCGAGATGCAGGGCTTCATCGGCAGCTTGAACGCCGTCGGCGCGATCGCAGGGCCATTGCTGCTGAACCCGGCCCTCGCCTGGTTCACCGGACCAGCCGCGCCAGTTCATTTTCCGGGCGCCGCGTTCGTGATCGCCTCTACTTTCGGTTTTCTCGCTTTCCTTGCGCTGATGCTGACGAGGCGTGTGCGCGACCAGCAGGTTCGCGCCTAGAGCATGATCGTTTGAGGTGGAAGCGCGTGGCGCTTCCGCCGAAAGCGTGAATCATGCTCTGTCAAAGGTTTAGACCTTGATTCACGGATCAGGCTGATTCAGCCTGATCCGATCAAGGTCTAGATCCCGTCGGATACCGGCGTGTAGCCGAGCTGGACGAGCCCCGCGCCGATCGCAGACAGGCAACTCTCGATGGTGGTGGCGTCGGTCGAGCGAACGACGAAGTTGGCGCCGACCCTGCCCTCGCGGAAAAACGGGTAGCTGCCGATCTGCGATCCCGGATGCGCGTGCTCGGTCTCGCGCAGCAGTTCGGCCACCTCACTTTCGGCCACCCAGCAGCCGATCGTGCGCGACAGCATCGGCCGGCCACCTTCGAGCTGGTTCGACAGCGCCTCGAGCATCATTCCGGCGATGTGGGGGACGCCGGCCAGGATGAAGATATTGCCGATGCGGATGCCAGGCGCGCCCGACATGCTGTTCTCGATCAGGTCGGCGCCGTCGGGCACCCGGGCCATCCGCAGCCTTGCGTCGTTCAGCCCGCCGCGGCTCGCATAATAGCCCTCGAGCACGGCGCGGGCCTTGGGATGGATGATCACGGGCACGCCCAGCGCCGCGGCGATCGCGTCGACGGTGATGTCGTCATGTGTCGGGCCGATGCCACCGGTGGTAAAAAGATAGTCGTTGCGCGCCTTGAGCTGAACCACGGCCTCGCCGATCAGCGCTATGTCGTCGGCGACGACCCGCACTTCGGACAGCCGGATCCCCTGCATGTTCAGCCACAATGCGACCTGCGACACATTCTTGTCTTGGGTCCTGCCCGACAGGATTTCGTCGCCGATGACAAGCAGGGCCGCGGTCCAGATGCGCTCTTCTTGGTTCTGCGGAATCATGGGCAGAGCCATAGTGCCTGATCCACGCTGGTGGAAGCGCGATGCTGCATCTCAACTCGCGTCCGGCAGAAGGCGGGGAAGATCGTGCGGTGCAACGATGCTCGCAATGAGCCCGCACTTCGCTTATATCGGCGGAATGACGACATATGTAACCGCGGACGATATAGTAGCCGCCAATCCGCGCAGCGGCGCGATCAAGCTTCATGGACCTGCAGGCTTCGCGGGCATGCGCGCGGCAGGACGGCTCGCCGCCGAAATCCTCGACGCGCTGGTACCCCATGTCGTGCCGGGCGTGGAGACCCAGGCACTGGACCGCATTGTGTATGACATGACGATCGCCGGCGGCGCGGTTCCCGCCACGATGAACTATCGCGGCTATACGCATAGCTGCTGCATCAGCATCAATCATGTCGTCTGCCATGGTATTCCGGGCAGCAAGACGCTGAAGGACGGCGACATCGTCAATATCGACGTGACCCCCCTGCTCGACGGCTGGCATGGCGACAGCAGCCGCATGTATCTGGTCGGGGATGTCGGCATAAAGGCACGGCGGCTGGTCGACGTCACCCATGAGTGCTTGATGCTGGGAATAGAGCAGGCAAAGCCCGGCAACCGGCTGGGCGACATCAGCAGTGCGATCCAGCGGCATGCCGAAAAACATCGCTATGGCGTCGTCCGTGATTTTTGCGGCCACGGCCTCGGCCGCATCTTCCATGATTCGCCCGAAGTGGTGCATGTCGGCCGTCCCGGCACCGGCCCCGAATTGCGGCCAGGCATGTTCTTCACGATAGAACCGATGATCAACATAGGCCGGCCCGATGTGAAGATGCTCGAAGACGGCTGGACGGCGGTCACCCGCGACCGCTCGCTGTCCGCACAGTTCGAGCACTCGATCGGCATCACCGAGGACGGCTGCGAGATATTCACGCTCAGCCAGACGGGGCTGCACAAGCCACCCTATCTTTAAGGCGGTATCGTGGGCGGACAGGTGCGGCGCGGAGGTTATTAGCAAGGCATTGGCCTGCCCATTTTTCGAGCAGGCCGACGATATATGCCGGGTTTTGCGGCAATGCGGGAGAATATCGATGCGATGTCTCCGAGCCTTCTTGCGACTCGCGTAATCGCACGCTTATTGGGGGCCCGCAAAGAGCGCTGGCCGGGGAGGGCTCAGATGAAGAAAATCGAAGCGATCATCAAGCCGTTCAAGCTCGATGAGGTCAAGGAAGCCCTTCACGAGGTAGGTGTTTCCGGTATCACGGTAACCGAAGCCAAGGGCTTTGGTCGCCAAAAGGGTCACACCGAGCTGTACCGCGGCGCGGAATATGTTGTCGATTTCCTCCCCAAGGTGAAGCTGGAGGTTGTCGTCGACGACAGTCTGGCCGATCGCGTGGTCGAGGCGATCGCATCGGCAGCCCAGACGGGCCGAATCGGTGACGGCAAGATCTTCATCCTGCCGGTCGAGGGCGCGGTCCGCATACGGACTGGAGAGAGAGACGCGGACGCGATCTGATCGCGTCCAGCGGCGAAGAAGGCAGGGCGCAACGATCGCCCGAAACATCCACGAATTTCTCACATGATTTTCTCACGGGGAAGGCAAGCAATATGGCGAACAAGCCCGCTGACGTTCTGAAAATGATCAAGGACAAGGAGATCGAGTGGGTCGATCTTCGTTTCACCGACCCCAAGGGCAAGTGGCAGCACCTGACGATGGTCGCCGGCGTCGTTGGCGAAGACGAGCTGACCGACGGCTTCATGTTCGACGGGTCGTCGATCGAAGGCTGGAAGGCCATCAACGAGTCCGACATGATCCTGAAGCCGGACCTCGATGCGGTCTGGATCGATCCCTTCTCGGCCACGCCGATGCTGATCCTGGTCTGCGACATCGTCGAGCCGTCGACCGGGGAGCTTTATGCCCGCGATCCGCGCTCGACCGCGAAGCGCGCCGAAGCCTATGTGAAGTCGATTGGTATCGGCGACACCGTCTATGTCGGACCCGAAGCGGAATTCTTCATGTTCGACGACGTGCAGTTCGATACGACCTACAACTCGTCCTACTACAAGCTCGACGACATCGAGCTGCCGACCAACACCGGCAAGGCGCTCGAGGGTGGCAATCTCGGCCACCGTCCCCGCGCCAAGGGCGGCTACTTCCCCGTCGCGCCCGTCGACAGTGCGGTAGACATCCGTGCCGAGATGGTATCGACCATGCTGGAAATGGGCCTGCCCTGCGACAAGCATCACCATGAGGTCGCCTCGGCGCAGCACGAACTGGGCCTGACCTTCGGCACGCTCGTCACCACGGCTGACCGCATGCAGATCTACAAATATGTCTGCTGGCAGGTGGCTGCCGCCTACGGCAAGACCGTCACGTTCATGCCGAAGCCGATCAAGGAAGATAACGGCTCGGGCATGCACACCCACATATCGATCTGGGGCGAAGGCAAGCCGCTGTTCGCCGGTAACGGCTATGCCGGTCTGTCGGAAATGTGCCTCTACTTCATCGGTGGCGTCATCAAGCACGCGAAGGCGCTCAATGCTTTCACCAACCCGACCACCAACAGCTACAAGCGGCTGGTGCCGGGCTATGAAGCGCCAGTGCTGCTCGCCTATTCGGCGCGCAACCGTTCGGCATCGTGCCGCATTCCCTATGGCGCCGGCGCCAAGGCGAAGCGGGTCGAGTTCCGCTTCCCCGACGCGATGGCCAATCCCTATCTCTGCTATTCGGCGCTGCTGATGGCGGGTCTCGACGGGATCGAAAACAAGATCCATCCCGGCGAGGCGATGGACAAGAACCTCTACGACCTTCCGCCGGAAGAGCTCGCCGAAGTTCCGACCGTCTGCGCATCGCTGCGCGAAGCGCTCAACAGCCTGTCGGCCGACCATGCCTTCCTCACCAAGGGCGGCGTGTTCACCGAAGACCAGATCGAATCCTATATCGAGCTGAAGTGGCCGGAAGTCGCCCGTTGGGAGATGACCCCGAGCCCCGTCGAGTTCGACATGTATTATTCGAGCTGATTTCCGGACCAGGGCTTCAGGGGGCTCCGGGGCAACCGCTCCGGGGCCCCTTCTCGTTTGTTGCCATTGCTCATCACCGTGCCTATCTGCCCGTCACCGACAGGATTTTCGATGAACGCACCGCCGAGCTTAACAACCGCAAGGGCAGCGCACGGCATGCGCTTCGGTGAGTTCGTCGCGCTGATGGCATCGCTTATGGGCGTCAACGCCCTCGGCATCGATGCCATGCTTCCTGCGCTCAGCATGATCGGGCGGGAGCTGGGCGTCGCGATCGAGAACCATCAGCAACTCATCGTGGTGGCCTATGTCGCCTGTTTTGGCGTGGGGCAGCTCTTCTGGGGACCGCTTGCGGATCGCTATGGCCGCCGTAACATATTGGTCGGGGCGATGGTCGTCTACGCCGCGATGAGCTTCGCCGCTGCCCACGCGGCAAGCTTCGAACTGCTTCTGGCGGCGCGAGCCACCCAGGGGCTGTCGGCGGCGTCCACGCGCGTGCTCTCGATTTCGATCATCCGCGATTGCTATGAAGGCCGGCGGATGGCCAAGGTGGTTTCCATCACCTTCATGGTGTTCCTCGCCGTCCCGATCTTTGCGCCGTCGATCGGCCAGCTGGTCCTGCTGGTCGCACCCTGGCGCTGGATTTTCTACTTCCTCGGCGGTTACAGCCTGCTGGTCGCATTATGGGCCTCGATCCGACTCCCAGAGACCCTGAACCCTGCCAATCGGCGGGCGATCAGCTTCGCCGTCGTCGGCGATGCCCTGCGTCAGATCCTCACCAATCGCTATTCGATCGGCTATACCGTCGCGATGGCCGCGGTATATGGCGGGCTGATCGGCTTCATAAACAGTTCCCAGCAGATCCTCCTGCATAGCTTCCATGCGCCCGAACTGTTCGCCATCTGCTTTGCCGTCGCGGGCAGCTTCATGGCTCTGGCCGCGCTGATCAACGCCCGATTCGTCGAGCGCTACGGGACGCGGATGATCTCGCATGCTGCCCTGCTCGCAATAATCATCATATGCCTGGTGCGGCTGGRCATCATCGCGAGCGGCCGCGAGACGCTGCTGCTTTTCACCCTGCTCAATGGCCTGACCTTCTTCTTCTACGGCCTGACGGGATCGAATTTCGGCGCGATGGCGATGGCACCCATGGCGCACCTCGCGGGCACGGCCTCGTCGGTGCAGGGCTTCATCCAGACCTCGATAGCAACATTGGTCGGGCTCGTGATCGGCCAGTCCTTCGCCGGGACCACCCTTCCCCTCACGCTGGGCTGGGAGTTGATGGGGCTGGCGGCGCTGGCGGTCATTCTGGTCGTCGAACGTGGCCGACTGTTCCGCCCGCAATATCCGCAGCCATCGCCGCGCGGCTGAAACCGGACTCAATAATCCTTCGATACCTTCACGCTGGCACTTTGGCGACCGATCGTCGAAATGCTCGACAGCAGAGACAGCCAGCGCGTGATCTGAAACTCGACGCGCGTCGCCGAATAACCCTGCCCGTCGCTGATCACCTCCACATAGGTACGCCGCCCGATATATTTTCCGGCGGCCACTGCTGTGCCGGCGCCGATCGTCGGATCTGCAGGCAGGATGCGCAGCCGATCGAGGCCGGCAGCACGGCGCACCGCATTGATCGGGTTGAGTCCCCCGCCCCCACCGCGCAGCGATCCCACTGCCGCCGCGAGTTGCAGCGCCTCCGGCGCCGAGAGATTGGTGATCGATGTCCCGAACAGCAGCCGCGAGAGCAACTCGTCTTCCGGTAGCGCCGGAATGCTCGAAAAATTGATCTCCGGCCGCTGCCCCGTGCCCGACACGGTGATCGTCGCGCTTACGCCGTTGAGATTCGCCTTGGCGGTAATGTCGAGCAAGGGATCCGGCGGCGTTTCGCCGAGGAAGCGAATAGAACCGCGATCGAGATCGAAGCGCCGGCCCGCGAACTCATACCCCCCGCGAACCAGGTCGACGCGGCCGTTGATCGCCGGACTGTCGATCGTGCCGCCGAGATCGAGCTTGCCGCGCCATTCGCTGTCGAGGCCAAGCCCGGTGACCGCCAGCTGATTGCGCGCGTCGAGCTTGATGGCCAGGCGCCACGGTGCCCGCCGGACGATCACGCCTTCGTCGTCGGGGCGGTTCAGTTCGATGGTTTCGAACTGCGGGATCGTCGCGACCGCCGCAGCCCGGCCCAGCTGGAAACGGCCGCGCACCAGCCGGACGTCGCCCGCGATCGTACCGCCATTACCGTCGGACCTGATCGTCAGCGGGCCGGTGACCGAGGCGCCGATGTCATCGCGATTGAGCAGCTGGGCATTTTGCGCGTCGATCGCGACGTCCATGCCGATGCCCTTGCCGCCAGCGAAATCAAAGGCAGCTCGGCCGCTGACCGTGCCGCCGCCCTTCGTCTGTCCGCCGAGCTTGTCGATCAGCAGCCGCGATCCATCGAATCGGCCCGACGCGGCGATGTTGGTGATCACCGTTCCCGAGATAGCGCTTTCGAGACGCGCCTGACTCGACTGCAGCGAGCCGCGGATCAGCGGGTTCGCACCCGTGCCGCTGATATCGGCGCCGATCGCGACCGGACCCGAAATGTCGATCGTCTCTATGCCGATCAGCCGCCACAACGTGTCGGCCGGCCCGCCATAGCGGATCTGGGCAAAGAGACTGCCGCTGCGCAGCCGTTCCGGCAGGGTTCCGGTGCCCGGCAGGCCGGCGATCCGGACCTGACCTCGCCCGATCACCTTGCCACCGCTCGACACCACCGCCCGGGCCGCAGCCACGCTGTCGGTCAACACCGCGGCGACGGCGACATCGGCCGGACGCGAGGTCAGCACCAGCCCCGATCGCGACAAGCCCGCGATCTTCAGATTGGCGCGGCCGGTCGGCCTGCGGGCGCCGCGCTCGATCCGATAGTCGACGTCTCCGGTGGCGATACCGGACAGGCTGAGCTGGGGAAAAAAGATGTCGAGCACCGACAAAGGCATGGACTGGATTCCGGCCTTCAGTTCGTTGGCAGCGCCCCCGAACCGGCCGGCGACCGTCGCCTTGCCGCCGGCAAAGCTCAACATTGCCGGATCGAGCCGCCAGCCATCGCCCTCGCGCCGGAATACCGCAGGAGATTCGATGCGGATCGGGCGGCGGTCGATTGCGCCCTCCGCCGTCAACATCAGGCTATCCGGCGTGAAGCGGGCGACGCTGGTGAGCTGAAAGCCGCGCCCCCGCGACCCCGCCAGATTGGCGGTGATGCTGCCGCTGCCGCCGGTCATGCTGATCTCGGCCCGACCCCGCCCGAGGGTAATTCCGTTCACGGTCGCGCCGAGCACAGCGATCGTGCCCCTGCCCTGGATGCCCGCCGGATCGAGCAGCATCGCACCGTCGAGCCGGCCCCGCCCGACCGTGAAGGGGGTCGGGCCGGCAAAGCTGGCGCGCTGCGCCCGAAGATGCGCCTCGATCTTCTGCAGCCCGCGTTCGATAGAGAACAGCAGCGGCCCGGTGACGCTGCCACCGGCGAGATCGATCCGGCCGGTGAATCCGCCCGGATCGGAGCGCAAGCTGCCACCACCCTTGGCGCCACTGACGGCAACCTCTGCCACGGCGATAGTCGCGGGTTGTCCTGACGGCAGAAGGATCAGGCCGTTGCTCCCCCAAGCGCCCAGCTGCGAACCACCAGAAGCGGTGTAGGCGAACCCCTGCGGCGTGGGCATCAGCTTGACTGATACATCGGCCAGGCCGAGCGCGGGCAGCGGCGATGCAAATAACAGGTCGACCTTCGGCCGGCTGATATTACCATCGAGGGTGAGTTGCAGCGCGCCGTAGCGCGCCTGGGTGCCGCTGCCCTTGAAGTAGAATGTCCCGTCACGGCGGCGATAGCCATTGCCCGAGATCCGGATTTCGGGACCTGTCAGGACCAGCCCATCGAAATGCAGCACGCCATCGGAGCCACGTCGCAGCCGCGTATCGATCCTCGGCAGGCCGCCGGCCATCGAGCGCAGGAAACCGTTGTCAAACCGGCGCACCCATGCGCGTCCACGACCCGCCACCATCGTCCCGCGGCCACCAGCACCGGGCACGACCTTCAGCTCCGAATTGACATCGACGATGCCGATGCCCGGAATGAAGTAACGCAGTAATTTTCCTTCCAGGGCAACATCATATTGCCCGGTCCTCAGGTCGAGATTGACCGAGAGCTTGCCGCCGAGCTTGTCCGAACTCAGCTTCAATCCGTCGCCGCTGACCGTTGTCGCGGTGACGAGCAACAGGCCATCGACCTTGAGATTGCCGAGGATGCCCCCAGCGACATCGCCAATCCCGGTAACGCGCCGCGCCGTCAGCTTCACCGGCAGCTTCACCGGCGATTCCGACAGATGGCCCTTGCCGTCCGCCCGCACCCCGTCAAAGCCGGTAGTATCGAACGCGACATGATCTGCGGTAAGCGCATAGCCGAAGGCTGCGGAAGCGAAGGGGCCATCGAAGGTGGCGTGGAGCCGCAGGTCGCGCCCGGTCATGTTGGGGAACAGCGCTGGCGGTTTGAGCAGGCGGGCATCGATCACCACGCCATCGAAGGCGCTGCTCGCCAGGTCGAGCGTGCCCGAACTCACCACCTCGAGCGACGGAGTCTTGACTGCCATCGATCCCGCCAGGCGCCGGTCCGCCAGCGTCGCCGTGCCGTCGATCCTGATCGTGGGGGCGCTCAGCCGCTGAAGCTTTCCCTTGAGGAAGCTGCTCGGCGCCAAGGTGCCGTCGAGCGCATATTTTCCGCTGTTGGCGGCGAGCCTGAGCTCGACGAGCCTGATGTTGCCGACATCGAGCGTGGCCCGCCCCTTCCAGCCCGTCCAGCTCCCCGCACCGGAGATCACCCCGTCGACAGGTTGTTTCCAGCCCGTAGCCCCCGCGATGACGCCTTCCGCCGGACCGATCAGCTTCGCATCGATGTCGAAGCGGTCATTGTCCGGCTCCGAATCGAGTTGGAGCGCGAGCCGGTCGCCCGCACTGGATGCGGAGTTCAGCTTCAGCAGCGCACGGCCCTTGGCGATGTCCGCGCTGGCATCGATGCGCGCGGTCAACCGGCGGCCCGCCACCGGAGCCTCGAGACGCAGGCGGTCGATCCCGAGCCGTCCGACATGGACGTCGAAACCCGGCAGGAGCGGTCCCTTCTTGGGCGAAGGCGTGAGCTTCGGCAGCCTGTGCAGGATCATCAAGTCGGAGTCGGCGCTGCGGATCCACAGCTTGTTCGCCACCCACGCCGCCGGCCTCCAGTCGAGGTCGATCTCGGGCGCTTCCAGAAACAGGCCGGCGCTATCGTACAGGCGCAGATCGCGCAGCGTCGCCTTGTTCCAGATCGATCCGTCGATCCGCCCGATCCGGATGCGCAAGCCTGACGAGGGCCTGAGCGCGCTGATCCGGTCGATGATCAGCCGGTGCCCGGGTCCACTGTCGAGCATCCACACCGCCGCCGAGAGCAGCAGCAGGATCGACAGAAGCCCGATCGCCATCGCGCGCAGGATCGGATGCTGCCCCCGCCAGGCGACCACCCGCTGCTCCATCGTGGTGACATCTTGCGCCATCAGAAGGCCTGGCCAAGCGAGACATAGACCGCGACCCGCGAATCGCCGCTTCGCCTGTTGATCGGCGTGCCGACGTCGACACGGATCGGCCCGAAACTGGTATAATAGCGAACGCCGAGCCCGGTGCCGAAGCGCATGTTCCGGAAGGTGGGCAGCCGCGCGGCGTAGAGGTTGCCGCCGTCGAGAAACGGCACCACCCCGAAATCCCCGAACCGGATCCGCGCTTCGATCGAGAATTCGGCAAGGCTGCGGCCGCCGGCGGGATCGCCGTTGACATCGATGGGGCCGATCTTCTGGTAGCCATAGCCACGCACCGATCCGCCGCCGCCCGCGTAGAAGCGCCGCGTCGGCGCAATCCGTTCCGCCGACGCCCCGATGATCGAGCCGAACCGCACCCGGCCGGCAATCACCGTGCGGCCGCCAATCGGCAAATAGCTGCTGCCGTCGATCTGCGCCTTCACATAGCCGAAGGCGCTGCCCTGCAGCGACAGCTCGGGCGAAACCCGCGCGGCGAGGCGATAGCCCCGGCTCGGATTCAACAAGTCATCGGATCCGTCATAGGACAGGCTGGAGGGCAGCGCCCCGGTCAGGTAACTCCGCCGCCGCGGCGCGCCGGTCGCCTTGACGGTGTCGTCTTCCTTGGAGGCGGTGATCTCGCCGCCATAGGACCAGGTCCATTTCTTCTGCCAGATGATATTGGTCTGGCGCTCCAGGCCGGCGGCGAGCGTGACGCTGCGCGCTTCGAAGGCTGTTTCGTCGAGATGGCTGAACAGCAGCTGGCCGGTGAGCACCCGGTCACGCGCCTTGTAGTTGTTGCGCCGCAGGATCGCCCCGAACGACTGCTCCTGCGTGCCGAGCACGCCGCGGAACGTGACGGCCCCTTCGGGCCGGATCAGGTTGCGATGCTGCCAGCTCGCCTCCAGCCGATAGCCTTCGCCGGTGCCGTAGCCGATCGCCCCCGATATGGTGCGCGGCGGCGCCGGCTCGAGTTTCACCGACACATTGACGACATGCGGGTCGGCGGTCGGGATCGGCTTGATCGTGACCGAGGAAACAAGGCTCGTCTGGATGAGGGCGCGGCGGAAATCCTCCATCTTGGCGGCATCGTAGATATCGCCCGAGCGGAAGCGCGCGATCCGGCCAAGGTGCTTCGCGCTGAACAGCCGCTTGCCCTCTATCGTGATGCGGCCGATCCGTTGGACGAAGCCCGGCTCCACGGGCACGGTGAGCGCCACCCCATGTTCATCATGATCGACCGTCAGCCGAGGATCGCCGACCTTCGCGAAGACGAAGCCCTCGCGGCCAAGCTCCGCCTTCAGCGCCGCCTGTCCGGCCGCGATCTTGTCCGAATCCGCCGGTTGTCCGGTCTTCAGGGCAAAGGCGTCGCGCATATGTTCGATTTTGTCGCCGGCCTGCTCCAGTCCCGGGAGGTCGATAGCGGAGAGCGTGTAGAGCGCGCCGGGTTCGACAAGCAGGGTAACGAGAAGCCGTCCGCCATTCTCATCCTCGATCCGCGTATTGATGTCCGCATCATAATAGCCGGCCGCACGCATCAGCTGAATCAGCAGCGCCTCGTCCTGCCGCGCACGCCGGTCGATCTGTGCCGTGTTGCCGCTGCCCCTGCCCTCCTCCAGCGCGGACAGCAGCTTGAAGCGGCTTCGTATGGCCGCCTCGCTCTCGACCGCGATGCCTTCAGGCCCGGAAAGCCCGTCGATCGCTACACGATAGCGCCGCTCGGTCGGCGCATCACCGGTCTGCGCCGCAACCGGGCTGGCGCCAGGAGCGTTGGCGACGGGCGACGGCACGGCCAGGTCGGCCTCCGGCCAGCCGACTTCCATCCCCGGCATCGGTGCCATCTCGGTCGATGGGTCAAGTGCAGGCAGCGCCGCTTCGCTGCCGGCCGCCGGGAGCTGCTGTGGCTGCGATTGCGGCTGCGTCTCCGGCTGAGGCTGGTTTCCCTGCTCAGGCCGCGACTGGGCGCGCACCGATATCGGCGCCGACACGCACAGGATTGCGCCTAATATGATCGAAGGAGCACGGAGCGACGTGCGGGCTGCACTCATGCGCCAACCCTAGCGACAGGGCGCACCGCCCGCCAGAGGCTAGTGACAAGCAACGGCCATGCGAAGGCGGGGCGCGACCAGCGGCGTGGAGCCGGGGCCGAGCCTCCCCGGCGGTGACCAGCCGCTCCCGTTTAGTGAACGGTACCGACCGGCACATCCTGACTGAGCAGAATTAGAAAACGCTCGATCTGCCGCCATTCGCAAAACCGAATCGCGTTTCCGAGCTCACGATAATGACGACTGCGAGCCGCAGCCTCGTCCATCGCCAGCATTCCATATTGCTGGAGCAGGTCCTGCGCCTGATCGATGCTGGTACGATTTGCGATGTAGAATAATTCTTCCAAGCGATCAGCCCCCGACGATAGTTGCCCCTCACCACTCAAGCTGCGTGCCACAAAATCGGAAATCCCGCGAAAGCTGGGCTGCGATGGTCGACAGAAGGTTTACCAAGTCCCGCCGCGGGACGATCGGTCCCGGCGTGGCACAGGCGGGACGCGCGCTGGCGCAAAGCTGGCAGTCATGGCATGGGGCAGAGATGGAACAGCACAGCGGCAACGCTTCGCGCGCAGGCGGAGCAATCATAGCCTTAACGGTTCTCGTCGGCGCGATCGGCGGCGCGAGCATCGGCCAACCTTCTCTCGGTACGGTGATCGGTACGGGCGTCGGGACAGCAATCGCCCTGGCGCTGTATCTGTTGGATCGACGCGGTCGCTAGGGGCGCGCTGGCCTAGACCACGCGCCGGCCGCACCACAGGACGCGGCCGATTACCCGCACCGTCGCAGGATCATAGCCCTCGATGTCGGCATGGGCGGAGTTGTCGCTGCGGATGACGAATGGCAGCTCGCGGCCAGCGTCCTTGACCAGTCGCTTGACCATCAACATGTCGTCGAGCCGCAGCACATAGATCGCGCCCGATCGGACAGTCGTTGCCGAGCGATCGACCAATATGTCATCGCCGTTGCGCAGCGTGGGCTCCATCGAGTCTCCCGCGACCCGGATGATCGACAGCATTCCGGCCCGACGCACGCCGAGGCTCCGAAGCAGCGCTCCGTCAAATCCCATGGGAGCGCCGCTCTCCTCGATCTCGGCGATACCGCCGGGCCCCGCCGACGCCCCGATCTCGATCCGCGGCACCGCCACCAGATCGGCGGCCAGGGCGGGTGCTCGTCCTGGGCGGCCGCCGAGCTGCTCCTCCGGCACGCGGAAATAGGCCGCAAGCTTGAGCCGGTCCTCCTCGGCCAGCTTGCGTGGCGTGCCACGCTTGATGAACTGCTGGATATAGGCGGGATTGCGGCCGAGCAGACGAGATATGGCGCTGTAATCCTCGCCGCTGTGGCGGATCAGATCATCAAGCGCGGTGCGGATGTCATCGGCCATATCCTCCATTATCGATAGGATTTTTCCTAGACAAGTAGGAAATGAGTTAGAACATATAGCGAACAAATGAGTCGCAAGGAATTTGATCATGCATTTGCTGTCGACGATCGAACGCTATCTGCGCGAAAGCGGCGTTCCCGCCTCGCGTTTCGGCCGGGAGGCGATGGGCGATCCCGGCTTCGTCGCGTCGCTCCGCCGCGGCCGCGAACCCCGCGATGGGACCATCCAGCGGGTCAGCGCCTATTTGGCGTCCACCAGGCAGCGGCTGAACGGCGCAGGATGAGCGATCCCATCAAGGCGATCACCAGCCGGATCGACCGCCGGTGCGCCGCGCTCGCCACCACTGCGCTGCGGCGGAGCGAAAGCGATCCATGGCAAAGCCTGACCTTCGACGGCGGCCGCCACCGGATCGAGCTGAGCCTTAGTGGGCTGCGCGTCGACGATGCGCTCGATGCGTTGCGCGAAGAGATCGGAGCACCGGATTTCGCGATACCGGGCCACATGGTCGCAGAAATCCGCATATCGGACATTGAACGCAACGATGGAGAAGCCCTGGTCCGGCTCGATGCCATGACAATTGCGAGCTAGGATTGTCGTCCCGGACCGTAACGGTCGATCGTCGATCCCGACATGCCTGAAGGAGGATGAAGAACCGCAGGCGGCGAAAAGGCGATCAGCGACATGACCATGACCATGACCATGGCCAAGCTGGGCATCGAGCTGATGCGGCACGGCATAGATGGGATCTATGAGGCATATACCATATTGGCCTCTGGCGTGATTGGCACGCGTTGGCGATGCTCGACCGACCGCTTTCGATGGGCTGCGGAGGCCATTCGACACTTGGCATCTGACATGCTCCCAGAGGGCGAAGCCGGCAATTTCGGG
Organism: Rhizorhabdus sp. P4_G6; assembly: GCF_056401045.1. Lineage (NCBI taxonomy): Bacteria > Pseudomonadati > Pseudomonadota > Alphaproteobacteria > Sphingomonadales > Rhizorhabdaceae > Rhizorhabdus > Rhizorhabdus sp. P4_G6. The sequence continues at coordinate 170,867 of NZ_JBFUKC010000006.1, forward strand.
GACCGCATATGGACGGAGTTCGCGTAGGCAGAAGGGTGATAGGTGTGGACGCGCCAGTCACGGTGGGCTGGGAAAACATCCCACGGGTGCAAGGCGGCCCGCTGAAGCAGTTCATATTCACCTGGTTCCAGCCCACGGCGCTCTTCGCGCTGATCCTGTTCTGGTATTACGCGCCCAACTCGATCGCCAAGGCATCGACCGGCATCGGCATCGGCATCGGCTTCAGGGTACTGCTACTGGGGCTCGAATGGGTCAATCCGCGGTATGAAAGCTGGCGCCTGACTTGGAAGGAACTGGTGACCGACCTGTTCTATGTCGGGCTGGGCTATACGATCCTCAACCTGATAGAACATTATATCGGCAGCGACGCCGTCATCGAGGCGGTCCAACACTCTTTTGACTGGGAAAAGCTTGCTTGGTTCACGGGCCTGCCGCTCCTGCTGCAGGCCTTCCTGATCTCGTTCACCTTCGATTTCGGGCAATATTGGATGCATCGCGGGATGCATAACTGGTACCCGTTGTGGCTGCCGCATTCGGTGCACCACTACATCACCCAGCTCAACATCAACAAGGGCGCGGTCGGCAACCCGCTTGAGCTCTTCCTCATCGGGCTGGGCATAGGCGGCTTCTTCGATTTCCTGCCCCGCGCAGCCATGCTCGCCGGCACCATCGGCCTGGCGGTCGGCAGCTATCAGCACATCAACGTCCGCTTCAACTCGCCGCGCTGGTGGCGCTTCCTGTTTAACACCACCGAACATCACAGCCTGCACCATTCGCAGGATTACGAGTCCACGCGCAGCAACTACTCCAATAGCTGGATCATCATCGATCGCATGTTCGGCACCTGCATTGACGGCGAAGCGGAATTGCTGGGCATGGAGGGCGGGCGCCGCATGTCGATCCGCGAGCAGATGACCTATCCCTTCACCGAAGGCTGGAAGGCGCTCAAGGAAGGCTACGGCCGGTCCGTGGCGGTGCCCGCCGAGTGACCGTCCTGCTCCCGCTCGCACACCTCGCCCCGCCGACCCGCCAGAAACTCTCCGCAAGGGAGATTGCGTGAACATCCGCTTTGCCGACTGGATCTGGAACATCAAGGGCAGCCTGGCGCTCCCGATCGGGCAGTCGACCGATGATGCGTTCCGAAGGCTCGACCCGCTGTTCCGCGAGAGCGGGACTAGCTATGAACGGACGCGCGATACACTTCGCTTTCGCAAGAAGAATCAGCCGGCGCAGGACAAGATGTCCGTTTTCGACGGTGGCGTCCTGCAGATCGAAGAAGGCTCGGCGGGACGTGTTTTACGCTATCGGCTGACTAGCCGGACGTTGCTGTTCTGCTTTCTGGCACCGCTCTTGTTCCTGAGTTTCGCCGGTTTGACCTTCGCCGTCGGCAAGTTCGAGGAACCGTCGGCCAAGGAGGATTCGAAAAAGAAGGACCAAAAGAAAGACAAGGTGCTGCCGCAAAACCCGATAGACAAGTTTCTGGGCGCGCCCGCACCCGATAAACCAAAAAAGGACAAGAAGGACAAAAAGAAGGAGGAGGAGGACAAACTGAAACCGACGTCCGCCTATGTCTTTGCGGCAATCTTCGCCGCTCTTTATGTCGTCGGACGGATCCTCGAAGGCAGGCTGGTCAAGTCGCTGTTCAAAAGGAGATTGATGGACTCATAGCGCTCCATTTGCGGCGCTTCCCATCCCGAAGGAATCCAGCGGCAAGGCGTCGCTCAGGACAAGTTCCCCGCTCGCGATCCTGCGCTTCAGGTAAGCGAAGGTTTGCGCCGTCTGGTTGAACAGGTGCTCGCCACCTTTCAGCGGCACATAACGAGGGGCTTCCCCGCGCACCACGGGCGCCACGACATAATCATAATCGCACGCGTGGAAGAGCGCGAAGGAATAGCGTTCTTGCCCAACCTTCTTCACGCGATGCCGCGTCGCGACATAGCGGCCGTTGGAGAGGATCTCCATCATGTCGCCTATGTTCAGGATCATCGTGTCGTCGACCAACGGAACGTCGATCCATTGGCCCTGCTTGTTGACGATCTGAAGGCCCGGAGCGGTCGCGAACAGCAGAGTGAAGCATTCATAGTCGGTATGCGCACCGATGCCAGGCCGATCCTCGGCGGTCGCATCGAACGGATAGTGAATCAGCCGGAGCTGGCTTGGCGGATGCCGCAGATGCGCGTCGAAATGGTCTTCGTCGAGGCCCAGGGCCAGAGCGAAAGCACGGAACAGCTGGTGTCCAATGGCTGTGACATGCCGGTAGTAGGCCTCAACGTCCTCGCGAAATCCGGGCATTTCGGGCCATAGGTTCGGGCCCAGCAGCGGTCGTCGCCCGTCGCTGCGCCGATAGTCGCAGTTGACGTCGAAGGCCTCCTTGAGGTCGCGTTCGCCGGCTCCAAGCTTCTCCTCCCCCACGGGGACATAGCCACTATGGTTCTCGGATTTGCCGATATAGCTCTTCATCTTGATGTCGGGGTCGAGAGCAAAATAGGCCTTGGCGCGCGCGACGAGCCTGCGGAACGGGGCGCCGTCCAATTGCGCACCGGCGACATAGAGAAATCCCACCTCGGCGCAGGCCCGATCGAGCTGCCGAGCGACGAAAAGCCGATCGTCGAGCCGTTCGCTCGCCAACCCGGAGATGTCGATCAGAGGCAGGATGTGCGGCTGTGTCATGATCGCATTCCGCTTAGATCGCTCTGGGCATAGCGATAGATATGGCGATCTTATGATCTCCATCGATTTGATCTATGAGCGTTTGCGGCCCGCGCTATCATGCGCAAGGGCCGGCGATGCCTTCGAAGGGACAGCACGCGCATGAGCAGCGATCGGACGCCGCTGATCGACAGGAAATTTGCCAGCCGGGTTGACTGGAACCTGATGCGGACCTTTGTGGACATCGTCCGCGCCGGCGGCATCGGCGCGGCGGCGCGCCAGCTCAATCGACAGCAGCCGAGCATCAGCGCAGCGCTCAAGCGCCTCGAAGATCATGTCGGAGCCGCGCTGCTCCACCGCACCGCCACCGGCGTCGAGGTGACGGCTGCCGGCAGGGCAATGATGGCTTTGTGCGAAGACATGCTGGAATCGGCCAGGATGATGCCGCACGTGATCGCACAGGCGACCAAGCGGGTCGAGGGCATCGTCCGGATCCAGATCGTGTCGGGCCTGGTGTCGTCAGAGTTCGACGAGGCAATCGCGAGCTTCCATCGGCGCAACCCTGCCATCCACATAGAGATCCGGGTTTCGCCCTGGCGCCAGCTCCTCGACGCGCTGGAGCAGGGCGAAGTCGAGATTGGGGTCGGCTATGACAGCAGCGTCCGCGGAAGCCTGATGTACGAGCCTTTGCTGATCGAGCGCCAGCAGCTCTATTGTTCGCGCAGCAATCCGTACTTCGGCTACCGCGTGACCCGGCTGGGCGAACTCAAGGATCAGGGTTTCGTGCTCACCGGCGATGACGAGATCGAGACGATCACGCATCTGCGCAGGCGCTATCGTCTGGGCACGATCGTCAGCGGACTGGCCGAGGACATCAACGAAGCGCGACGTCTCATCGTCCAGGGTGTCGGCATCGGCTTCCTGCCGATCGAGGCCGCCGCAAATGAGGTTGCCAGCGGGAAGCTTTGGCCGATGCTCCACGCCGATTTCGAGCCCGCCTACGACATCTTCCTCCTCGCACGATATGAGCAGGCGCGGGATACCGCGACCCAGCTTTTCTGGGAGGAAGTCGTCCGACGGATCCGCGCGCAGCCACGGTCATAATATCAATCTATGCCTTTCATCAGGATTTTCGCTCTGCCTTCATGACGCGGCGCAGCGCAGTGTGGAGACACTGATCGGAGCCGCGACATGCAGAAGAGCATCAAAGATCGGGTCTTCAACCTGATCCCCCCCGCGATGATCGCGATGGTTCTGGTCTTCTGGGCTTATGGGCCGAAGGCTCTGGTCGATCATCCCTGGGCGCTCACCGTCACGTCACCGTTGATCGTCATCGCCGTGCTCCTGCTCGAACTGGTCAACGAACGGCATGCCGGCTGGCGGATGAACAAGCAGGAGTTCTTCACCGATCTCTATTATTCGATCCTCAGCGCCACGATTATCGTATGGCTTACCGAAAAGCTTGCCGATGATCCGCTCAAGATCGCCAAGACCGAGCTCGGGATCAAGACCGATTGGGTCATGCAGATGCCGTGGCTGGTGCAGGTCATGCTGGCGATCTTCCTGCTCGAATTCGGCCAGTATTGGATGCACCGGTTGATGCACAACTGGACGCCGTTCTGGCTGACCCACGCTCCGCACCACCACATCACCCAGCTCAACGCGGCGAAGGGCGCGGTCGGCAACCCGATCGAGCTGTTCCTGATCAGCCTCAGTGTCCTCGCGCTGTTCGACTTCAACGAGAAGGCCCTGTTCGCCGCCATCAACATATTGGGCGTGATCTCGGTCTTCGCACACGCCAACGTCCGGTCCGATCCGCCGATCTGGTATTCGTTCTTGTTTACGACGATCCGTCACCACAGCCTGCACCACTCGACCGACTATCCGAGCACGCGCTGCAATTACGGTAACTCGCTGATCCTGCTCGACCGAATCTTTGGCACCTACAAGGAAGGTGAGGGCGTGCTTGTCGGCCAGGACGATCGCAGGCGACTGTCGATCTGGGAGCAGACCTTGTTCCCCTTCCGGCCGATGATCGACAGGTACCGGGCACGCAAGGCGGGCACGCGAAACAGCGGCGAACTCGCCGCGAACGACCAGAGCGAGCCAGCGGCGACGGCATGACAGGAATGCGCGCCTCGCGGGTGGAAGCGGCGCGGCGTGCCCTGGCCAAGGGCGACCTGGGCACCGCGCACCGCTTCGCCCAGACGCTGATCGCCGCGAACACCAACGACGCCGAGGGCCACTTCCTCCTTGGAATCGCCGAATCGAACGCCGGCCGGATCCGCGCCGGAATCGAGCATCTCGGTCGGGCGGTGGCGCTCGACCCGCAGGGTGAATATCGCGCGCAGCTCTCCAAGCTGTACATAATCGTGCGGCAGGACGGCGAAGCCGCGGCGACCTTACGCGAAGCCGAGCAGGCACTGCCGAGCGACGCGTTCAGCCTTGATACCATGGGCTGCGTCTATGCCCGCCTCGGCGACCATGTCGCCGCTCTGGCCCACTTCACCGAGGCGGTGCGGCGGGAGCCAGGCAATATCGAGTATCGCTACAACCAGGCGGCGACCTTCAATTTCCTGGGCCATGCCGATGATGCCGAAGCCGCGCTTGAAGCCCTGCTGGCGCTCGCTCCGGACAACGCGCGCGCGCACCACCTTCTCGCAAGCCTGCGCAAGCAGACGCCTGCCCACAATCATGTCGCGCGGCTGACCAGGACCCGGGCCCGCGCGCAGGACGGCCGCGACCGGCTGCTTCTGGGCTATGCGCTCATGAAGGAACTGGAAGACCTGGGCCAGCCTGCCGAAGCGCTGGACGCACTTTGCGCTGCGAATGCCGAGCACCGCGCTACGCTGCCCTATGCTTTTGCGCGCGACGCCGCGGTGTTCGATGCCGTGGAGGCCGCATGGCCGCTACCTCAGGCGGCGAGCGGCGTGCCGACCGACGCGCCGATCTTCATCATCGGTATGCCGCGCACCGGCACGACACTGGTCGACCGCATCCTCTCCTCGCATCCGACCGTGGAGAGTGCCGGCGAGTTGCAGGCCATGCCGCTCGCGGTCAAGAAGGCCGCCGGCACGCGCACCTCCACGGTCATGGATCCCGAGACGATCGCTGCTGCCGCCCAGGCCGACATGGGCGCGATCGGGCGGGACTTCCTGGAGCGGGCACGCCATCACCGGCGCGATCCCAGCCTGCGCTTCACCGACAAATTCCCGGGCAACTTCCTATACGCCGGGTTCATCGCGCAAGCGTTGCCCGCGGCGCGGATCGTCTGCCTGCGGCGCAGCCCGATGGACACGGTGCTCAGCAACTTCCGCAACCTCTTCGCGGTGTCCTCGCGTTACTATGACTACAGCTACGACCTTCTCGACATCGCAGCCTATTATGTCCGGTTCGACCGGTTGATCGCCCAATGGCGCGAAGCCCTGCCTGGTCAGATGATCGAGGTGAGCTACGAGGATCTGGTTGCGGACCAGGAAGGCGAGACGCGCCGGCTGCTGGCCCATTGCGGACTCTCATGGTCGGACGACTGCCTGTCGTTCCACACCAGCGCTGCACCGGTCTCGACCCCCAGCGCCGCACAGGTCCGTAGACCGATCTATCGTGACTCGGTCGCGCGATGGAAGCGGCACGAGGCGGTTCTGGAGCCCGTCCGGCGCTTCTTCGAGCAATCTGGCATCCACATCGAATGAAGGAAGCGTCTACCATGTCCTTTTCAGCCAAAGCGTTTGGACTCGGGATTGTGCTAGCCGTTGCTTTTGCTTCACCGGTCTCGGCTGCTACAGCTCCCAAGGCGCGGCTGGTGTCATGCGGCGCGGAAAGTTGCCTGCTGGTGACGGGAAGCCGGGCCGATGCGGCCTCAGCCGTGACGGTCAACGGCCATGCGGTTTCCGTTCAGGGAGCGCGCAAGTGGCGCGCCAGCCTGCCGCTCGGTCTCATACGCCAATGGTCCGAACCCTACGCACGGACCATCACCGTCTCCGTCGTCAACGAACAGGCCCGTGAAAGCGCCTCCGCCGAAGCCGATCTGCCGATCGGTCTGCTCGGCCATGACGAGGATCTTGCAATGCTGATCGTCAGTGCAAGTAATAACCACGGCGGCGACAAGTAATAAAGTTACGATTTTTGGTCTTGTATTGAAAATTTCATCTCACGGTTCTATGTGATCGGCAGCCGTCGAAGAGCGGCGCTCGTTCGATGTACAGGAGATGATTATGAGAATCGGCCTCGCGGCGCTCGCCGCGCTCGCTTTCGCGACCTCGGCTTCTGCCGGATCCAACACCGCGAACCCCTTCGCCCAGGATAAGGCAACGCTGAATCTCGCGGGGCTCGACCTCTCTACCGCCGATGGTCAGCAGCGCCTGGCGATCCGAATGGATCAGGCCGCCCGCACCGTGTGCGGCGATCGCATGGCCAGCGTGCACCTGGCTCTCGAAGCCAAGGCGCAGGAATGCCGCGCTGCAGTAGTCGCCGACGTGCGCGCCCAGGTCGAAGCTCGCTCCGCCAGCGCTGCCACCAAGTCGCCGGTCCGACTGGCCTCCGCGCGCTAGAGCCTGATCGTGTGAGGAGGAAGCGCATGGCGCTTCCACCGAAAGCGTGAATCGTGCTCTGTCAATGGTTTAGACCTTGATTCACGGATCAGTCTGATTCAGCCGGATCCGATCAAGGTCTAAGCTTGCAACCTCGTTCCGCGGCCTCGTATCTGGCCACGGAAGGGTCATTCCGCCAGCTTCGCGGGCTCGGGCCACCAGGTCAGCGTGTGCACGTCATGCGCCGAGGTCCATAGCCCTGAATCGGTGAAGCGCAGCGCTCCGCTGCCTTCGGCCTTGCCCACACGCGCCAATATCGCCAGCGATTTCGGATTGATCACGACGAAGGTCTGATCCTCAGTAGTTCGCAGCCACACCATGCCACCGCCGGTGTCGATGTCGCCCCATTTCAGCACCGGGCCGACCTTGGCACGGCCGGTCACGTCCCCGCTTAGCGGATCGATGCGGGCCACCGTTCCGTCGCCTTGTTCCTGAACCCAGACAGCCCCCTCGCCGGCAGCGAGAAAACCCGGCTGCTTGCCGAGCGCGGTGGTCTTGACGACTGTGTCGCTTGCAGGGTCAATGCGCTGGATCGAGCGGCTCTCGCTGCTGACAGCCCAGACCGAATCGAATCCGAAGGCCAGATAATGAGCGCCGGGATTAACCGGAATCAGAGCTATTACCTGGTTCGTGGCCGGATCGATACGGGACAGGATGCCCTTGTTGTCGCTGGCGACCCAGATCGATCCCGCGCCGGCGACCACGTTGAGTTCGCCTTCAGGATTGGCGATGCCGGTGGGGATCGCGGCGACCTTCTGCGCGGTCTGCGTGTCGATCCGGACGAGCGCGCCTTCCTTGCAATCGGCCACCCAAAGCGCACCGGCGGATATCGCCATAGCGCCGCAGGGCTTCGTCATGGCGACCTCGGCGAGCTTGCCTTGCCGGGACCAGCGCTCGACCCTGCCATCATTCGTCGCCCAGACGCTGTCTCCATCGACTGCCAGGAAGTCCGCGAACCCAGGCACGTTGATGACCTGCTCCGCATGCGCCGCCGAAGCCGCAGCACATCCCGCCGCCACTGCCATGACCAATCTCCCAATCGGTTGCATCAAATGCCCTTTCGCTGCGTAGGTCAGGCGCGCTGCGCTATGTAGGCGCGCCAGCCGCCCAGTTGCGTGATGTCCTCGGCACCGTTCAGAGCGCGCGGTTCGGCGACGAAGCCCTTGACGCTGCTGCCATCGGCGAGCGTCACCGTGCCGATGGCCAGCGGTGCGGGCACTTCCACGACGAAGCTGCCGAACTCGGCGACGCCCAACTCGTAAATCTCGACCTTGATCGCTGCGCCATCCTGGCTGTGCGCCAGCGCGGGCTTGGGCGGCACGCTATCGGCGATGGCGTAAAGGCGATAGCTCGGGGCGGTCTCGAAAGCGCCGATGAACTTCGCGTCGCGCGAGGTCAGCTGCCAGTGGAGCGGCATGTCCTTCAGATGAGCGCCGACAACGGCCAGTTTCACGGTTTGCATCTTACCCTCCAGGTCGAGCGGTGGCGGCGACGGAACATCCGCGGCCGAAAGATAGATGTCGGCTGCGTCGAGGAGCGCGACGTCGCTGTCGGCGGGACCAATCAGGGTGATGCCGAACCCGGTCGCATTCGCGCGGACGCCGGCGGGAACCGCGACGGCGGCCATATCCAGCAGGTTCACGAAATTGGTGTAGAAGCCGAAAGCGCTGTTGAGCGCGATCGGCGCGGCCTTGAGTTCCGCGACGCGATAGGTCGTGCCGGTCGTCGGGAAAGCCAGCAGGTCGATGGTTTCCCACAGCGTATCGGCGTGACGCTTGAGTTCCGCGAGGCGGTAGATGCCGTTGAACAATTCGACGGCGCTCATCGCAAGGCCCGGCTCGACAACCTCGCGGACGGTGGAGTCGACTGCACCGGGATTGTCGGCGAGGATCCCGGCCATGGCCGCAGCCCGCTCCGCAACCCAAGGGCCGCTGTAGAGCAACTGCGCCGCTTCCTGGAGCGGCGCGTAGTCAATCTCGACGATATCCCCGAGGCCTGAGAGTGTCTCGATCGCGCGGTCGTAGAGATATTCCGATTCCGCATCGCCGAAGAACACGCGCTGGTCGCGGCGCGGGACGCCGATCGTCTTGCCGCCCAGCGGCCGGTCGGCACGCGGTTTGGAATAGGGATCGGCCGCGTCGAAACCCGCTATGATGTAATCGACCAGACGTGCGTCCGCGGTGTCGCTGGTGAAGGCCGTGATGCAGTCGAGCGTGCGGCAGGCCGGCACCAGGCCCCGGTTGCTCCATCGGCCCTTGCTGGGCTTGAACCCGATCAGGTGCTGAAAGGCGGCCGGAACGCGGCCGGAGCCGGCGGTATCGGTTCCCAACGCGAAAGCCACCAACCCGGCCGCCACGGCGACCGAAGAGCCCGAACTCGATCCACCGCTGACATATTCCAGGTTATAGGCATTCCTGGGGCTTCCGTAGGGGCTTCGCGTGCCGTTCAGGCCCGTGGCAAACTGATCGAGATTGGTCTTGCCGATGCAGATCGCCCCCGCGGCGGTCAGCCGCGCGATGACGGTGGCCGAGGCTTCCGGGCGATAGGCGAAGGCAGAACAGGCCGCGGTCGTATCGAGCCCCTCGACGTCGATATTGTCCTTCGCGGCGAAAGGAACTCCGGCCAGCGGCAGGACTTCGCCGGCGGCCACCCGCACATCGACGGCGCGCGCGGCGGCGAGCAGGTCTTCCGGCGTGGCCCGGCTAATCCAGATCTGCGGCTGGACGGTGTCGTAATGGACCAGCCGCGCGATCGTTTCTTCGATCACAGCGACGGCGCTGACGCCTCCCGCGGTGACGGCATCTGCGATCGCCGAGGCGCTGCGGCGGGTCAGCTCGGTCATGCGTGCCCCCTCAGCGCCATCATCGGCGCGCCTGGCTGCAGCGATTGCCGCTCCAGCACATAGAGCGCCGCGACGGTCCCCGAAGCCGGGCTTTTCACGGGGCATTCCATCTTCATCGCCTCGATGATCGCGATCGTATCGCCGGCCTCGACTTGATCTCCGGCTGCCACCAGCAGTTTCCAGACGGCTCCGCCGAAGGGTGCTTCGATCAGATCCGCCCCGTCGGGAACATCGACGGCGCCCGACTGAGGCTGTTCCGCCTCGGCAAGATCGGACAGGCGGTCGAATTCGCCGCTTCGCTGCCATTCGGCGCGTTCTTCGCCGAAGGCGGTCTGCCGCAGCGCCTGGAAGTCCGCGATTGCCTGCGCATTGTCGGCAAGGAAGGCCCGATAATCGGCGAGGCGGAACTCCGACGGCTCGATTCTGATCGAGCGCCGGCCGCTCGGAAAATCCCGGCGCCATTCGACGAGTTCGTCCGCGCTCACCGGATAGAAGCGGATCTGATCGAAGAAGCGCAACAGCCAGGGCTTGCCTTCGATAAAGGCATCGGTCTGCCGGTGGGTGTTCCACACCTGGATGGTGCGGCCGAACAGCTGGTAACCGCCCGGGCCTTCCATGCCGTAGATGCACATATAGGCCCCGCCGATCCCCACGACGTTGGGCGGCGTCCAGGTGCGCGCGGGATTGTACTTGGTGGTGACGAGCCGATGCCGGGGATCGACCGGGGTCGCCACCGGCGCGCCGAGGTAGACGTCGCCGAGGCCGAGAACGAGATAGTTCGCCTCGAAGATCAGGTTCTCCACCGCCGCCGCGTCGGGGAGGCCGTTTATCCGCCGGATGAATTCGATGTTGTCGGGGCACCACGGGGCGTCGTCACGGACGGCGCCCATATATTTCTGGATCGTCTCGATCGTCGCCGGATCGCGCCAGCTCAGCGGCAGATGGACGATACGCGAAGGGATGGCAAAATCGGCCAGATCGCCAAGCCGTTCCTCAGCCGCCATCAGCATGGCCAAAGCGGCGCGCTGGTCCATGGTCTCGCCGTCGAAATGCAACTGTAGCGAGCGAATGCCGGGAACCACGTCGACGATACCGGCGGGGGCGAGCCGCTCGAGTTCGACCATCAGCGCGTGCGCCCGTATCCGCAGTTCGATATCGAGCACGATGGGGCCGTATTCGACGAGGATGTTGCGGTCGCCCTGCTGGCGATAGACCGTGCGCGGGCGGTTCGAACCTGCCGCGATGTCGGCGAGAATCGGGCTGAGCGTCCCGATCGATCGGGCCGGGCCCGTCCCATGCGTGGTGCCGGAGGTGATCAGCCCGCGCTGGCGCAGGTCCGCCGCGCGCGCGTCACCGATGTCGACCGGTGCGAAGCGCAGCTTGTCGCCGGGCGCGAGCTGTCCGATCATCCAGCGATCGGCGGCGATCACCACGAACGGGCAGACGAAGCCACCCAGCGAAGGGCCATCGGGGCCGAGGATGATCGGCATGTCGCCGGTGAAGTCGACGGCGCCGATCGCGTAGGGATTGTCGTGGATGTTGGATGGGTGTAGGCCCGCTTCGCCGCCGTCGGCGCGCGCCCATCGCGGCTTGGGGCCGACGAGGCGGACGCCGGTGCGGTTGCTGTTATAGTGGACCTGCCACTCGGCGGCCACGATCTCGTGTATGTCCTCGTCGGTGAAGAAATCGGGCGCCCCGTGCGGACCGTAGAGCACGCGCAAGGTCCATTCGTTCGTGAATCCCGGCAGAGCCGCTTCGGGCAAAGGGTCCCCGATCGCCTCGCCGGCCAGATGCAATGTGTCGCCGGCCAGCAGCCGGCGCGCGGCATGCCCACCGAACTGGCCGAGCTCGAACGTGCTGCGGCTGCCGAGATAGGGCGCGATGTCGAGCCCGCCGGCGAACATGATATAGCCCCGTATGCCGCCGCCCGTGACCCGGCCGAGGCTGAGCGTCTGGCCCGCTGCGACATTGATGGCGACGCCGCGCGGGGCCGCCACGCCATCGAGCGTCGCGCCGAAATCGGCGCCAGTCAGGCAGATGCGCGCCGGCGCGGTGAAGGTCAGCGACGGTCCGGTATGGATTACCTCCAGCCCGGCGGTGCCTTCGGGATTGCCCACCAGGCGGTTGCCGAGGCGGAACGACAGATCGTCCATCGGACCCGAGGGGGGAACGCCGACGGCCCACAGCCGCTGTCGACCGGGCCAATCCTGCACGGTCGTCGCCGTACCGCCGCTGACCACCCGGATGCTGCGCGGATGATAGGCGATGCTGTCGAGGACGCGGGTCGACACCTCACCGCCGACGAAGGCCGGTGAGCGCACCACTTCGCGAAGCCAGCGCAGATTGGTTTCGATCCCATCCACCCGGCTTCGGTCGAGCGCTGCCTGCATCGCCGCGACGGCATTGGCGCGGGTGGACGCTTGGACGATCAGCTTCGCCAGCATCGGATCGTACCAGGAACTGACTGTGCTGCCCGCCATGCACCAGGTCTCGGCCCGGATGTCGGACGGGAAGTCCACGGCGGTCAGCGTGCCCGAGGTCGGCCGATAATCGAGCGCCGGATCTTCGGCATAAAGACGGACCTGCACCGAATGCCCACTCGGCCGGGGCGGCTCGCCATCGAGGAAGGCAAAGTCCCCGGCGGCCCCGCGGATCATCCATTCGACGAGGTCGATGCCCATCACTTCCTCGGTGACGCCGTGTTCGACCTGAAGGCGGGTGTTCATCTCCAGGAAGAAGAACTCTTCCCGCTCGGCATCGTAGAGAAATTCGACCGTCCCGGCCGACCGGTAGGCCGCCGCTTCGCCCAGCCGGGTCGCGGCTGCGATCAGGGCGCCGCGCACTGCCTCCGGCAGCAACGGCGCAGGCGCTTCCTCGACCACTTTCTGGTTACGTCGCTGAAGCGAGCAGTCCCGCTCGCCCAGCGGCATGACCCGTCCCTCACCGTCACCGAATAGCTGCACCTCGATATGCCGCGCACGCCGAATGTAGCGCTCGAGGAAGATACCGGCGTCGCCAAAGTTGCTCTCGCCCTGGCGCGCCACGACGGAGAAGCCTTCGCGGACCGTGGCCTCGTCCTCGCATACGCGCATGCCGATGCCCCCGCCGCCGGCGGTGGCCTTGAGGATCACTGGGAAACCGATCTCGCGCGCGGCGAGCACGGCTTGCGTCTCGTCCATGAGCAGATCCGTACCCGGCGCGAGGGGGACAGCGTGCGCGGCGGCGAGCGCGCGGGCGCTGTGCTTCAGGCCGAAGGTGCGAATATTGTCTGGCGTGGGGCCGATGAAGATGATGCCCGCAGCCGCGCAGGCCTCGGCGAATTCGACGTTTTCGGCGAGGAAGCCGTAGCCTGGGTGGATGGCGCCGGCGCCGGTCGCGCGGGCCGCATCGAGGATCGCGGCGATGTTGAGATAGCTCTCCGACGCGCGCGCGGCGCCGATGCAGACAGCTTCGTCGGCCATCGCAACGTGAAGCGATTCCTCGTCGGCTTCCGAATAGACGGCGACCGAGCGCAGCCCCATCCGGCGCAGCGTGCGGATGATGCGGGTCGCGATCGCGCCGCGATTTGCTATCAGGACGGTATCGAAGCTCATGCGGCGACGATCATGCGCACAGGCGTGGGATTAAAGCCGTTGCACGGATTGTTGATCTGCGGGCAGTTGGAGACGACGACGATGACGTCCATCTCGGCACGCAGGTCAACGCTCAGGCCGGGCGCGGATATTCCATCGACGATGCCCAGCGATCCGTCGGGCTCCACCGGCACGTTCATGAAGAAGTTGATGTTGGAGACGATGTCGCGCTTGCCCCTGCCTTCCAGCAGGTTCGCCTCGAGGAAGTTCTCGACACAGGCGTGCTCGGCCTTGGTGTGATGGCCGTAGCGCAGCGTGTTGGACTCGCACGAGCAAGCCCCCCCGATGGTGTCGTGATATTCGACGGTGGTGGTGGCGATGGTCATCATCGGGCGCCCCTCGTTCGAACGCAGCACGGTCCCCTTGCGAAGGAACAGATTTCCTTGCGCGGCGACGGTATCCTGCGCGCTGTAGCGTTCCGCATCGTCCTCGGCGGAGTAGAGAAGGAAATCGACGGCCTGGTTGCCCTCCAGATCGACGATCCGAAGGGTCTGGCCCGCCGCGACATGGTGCAGCCACGGCGCGCGCGCGGGGACGATCGCATCATGGACAACGGAGCCGGAAAGTCCGGAAAGGTGGATATCGGCGCTCATGCGAGCCTTTTCCTTTTCAGCGACGGAAATAGTCTTCGACATTCTCGAAAGCCCGCAGGCCTTCAGGGGTGGCCGTGCGGACGGGGTCGTCCGTGGGGGTGATGGGACCGCGCCAGGCGGTCGCGCGAAGCGGCGTCACCGAATAGTCCTTGCGCGGATCAAGGACGTGCGGGCAGTTGGCGATCACCACGATCACGTCCATCTCCGCGCGCAGGGTCAAGCTCCGCTCGGGCGCGAACGGCCCGATCTGCGGCACGATCCTACCGTCGGCCTCGATCCTGGCGCCCTTGAACAGATTGACGCACGGATGGACGTCGCGCCGCTGAAGGCCATGCTTGGCGACGCCGAGGAGGAAGCGATCGCGGCCGCTGGGAGTCGGGCCGCTGTTCGCTCCGTTGCCGTATTTCGCGGCGTTGGAGCCAGGGTTGGACGTGCCGCAGAAGCTGTCGTGCGTGCCGGCGCCGTCTTCGAGAAAGCTCATGAGGACGCGGCCCATGTCCGAGAGCAGCAGCTTGCCCGCCCCGAGATAGGCGTTCCACTGCACCTTGACGGTATCCGCGACGTTCAGCCGCTCGGTTGGCAGTTCGGCATTGAACACGAGGAGCGAGGCGCAGGCGTCGCCTCTGAGGTCGATCAGCCGCAACCGCGCGCCGCGTGCCAGCCGTCGCGTGGCGTAGCCGCCGGAGGCGATCGTTTCTTCCCACAGCAGGTCGTCCGAGGACACCCCGTCGGGCAGATCGACGGCGACCGGTGGCAGCACCGGCATCGCTTCGGCCACCTTGCCGGCCATGCCGCGGGCATGGTCGCGCGCCGCCGTGGGATTTGCGAGATTAGCGGTCATGCCATTGCTCCTGCGAGCTTGTCGCCGGTCTCCGGTTCGTGGAGCGGCGGCAGGAGAGCGGTCGTCGAAACGAGCTGGAGCTGTTGCACGCCGCGGACCCGGCGAAGCGCATCGCACAGCGCCTTGAGGCGGGAAGCGGGTCCCTGCACGAGCAGGACCTCGAGCGACTGGTCGTCCTCCAGGAAGACGTGCTGCGAGGAGATGACCTCCTTGAGATAGTCCGCCTGGGTCTGCGCGAGCTGATGCCGCACGCGGCCACGGTCGCCGCGGTAGACCATCGTGATCGTGCCGGCGAGCGTCTCTTCGGGGCGCGTGAACGCCTCGTGCTCAGCCAGAGCATGGCGGATAAGTTCGGCGATGAGCTGCGAACGCGACGGCAGGCCCCGCTCTTCCACCATCATGTCGAGCTGCCGGAACAGATCCCCCGGAAGGCTCATGCTGAGCCTGGCCAGGGTTGCGGGTTCGCTACCCATGTGAAATCGTCTCCTTTTGATCATGCCGGCTTTCGGGCGCGACGACCGTCGCTTCTGCGGCCGCTTCGCCTGCCTCCTTGCGCAGAGGCAGATCGTAGATCGCCGTCGCGCCGAATCGGTGCCGGGCGTGCGGGTCGTGGCGACGCTTGTCCAGCGCGAGCACCCGTGTTCCAAGCGTAAAAGCTTCGCGGATATCGTGCGTCACCATGATGATCGTCAGCGAATAGTCGCGCCAGAGCCGCGTGATCAGCGCGTGCATGTCGGCGCGGATGCCGGGGTCGAGCGCACCGAACGGCTCGTCGAGCAGCAGGATGCGCGGGCGCTTGATCAGCGCCTGGGCAATCGCCAGCCGCTGCAGCATGCCGCCCGAGAGCTGGGAGGGATAGAGGTGGAGGCTGTCGCCGAGGCCCACGGCGTCCAGCATCTCGGACGCCTCGGCGATAGCTGCGCGGCGCGGCGCGCCGAACAGCCGCGCCGATAGCGGCGCCCCTGCGCATTCGAGCCCGAAGACGGTGTTTCGCAAGACCGACAGATGGGGGAACACCGAATAGCGCTGGAAGACGACGCCCCGATCCGGCCCACATTCGGGCGTGAGCGGCGTTCCATCGAGGAGAATATACCCCCGGGTCGCGGCTTCCTGGCCGAGGATCAGGCGCAGCAGGCTGCTCTTGCCGGCTCCCGAAGGCCCGATGATCGAGATGAACGATCCCGCCTCGACGTCGAGCGTCATCCGCTCGAGGACGATCTTGTCGCCATACTCGACCCAGACGTCCCGAAGAGAGAGAAGCGCGCTCAATGGCCCATTCCATGCGCCCAGGGGAACAGCCGCCGATCGAGGAAGGTCAGCGCCAGGTCCATCACCACCGCCAGCGCAGCGATCCAGGCGACATAAGGAATGATGACGTCCATCGCGAGATAGCGCCGGACGAGGAATATCCGGTAGCCGAGGCCGACATCGGACGCGATCGCCTCTGCCGAGACCAGGAAGACCCAGGCGGGGCCCAGCGCCAGGCGCATCGCGTGAAGCAGCCGCGGCATGGCCTGGGGCAGCGCGACCCTTATCATGATCTGCCAACTGCTCGCCCCCAGCGTTTGCGCCTTTATGATCTGCTCGCGCGGCAAGCCGGCGACATGGGCTGCGATGTCGCGCACCATGACAGGCGTGATGCCGATGACGATCAGCGCGATCTTCGCCGTTTCGCCGAGGCCCAGGGCGATGAACAGGATAGGCAGCAGGGCGATGGGGGGAATGACTGCGATGCCCGTGACCAGGGGCCCGAACGTCGCGCGCACGGGCGGCAGCACGCCGAGCACGAGCCCGACCGTGAGCGCCGCCAGGGTGGCTATCCCGAGGCCCAAGCCCAACCGCTGGAGGCTTGCCAGGGTGTCCGCCCAGAAGACGAGTTGTCCGGTCAGCTGGTCGGGCTGGAAAAGCAGGGCCGCCATGGCCCCGACCATGCCGCCGGGCAAGGGCAGGATCTTGTCCAGCGAATTGGCGGCATGGCGCTGCGCCGCCAGGAACAGATAGAGCAGGACCAGCAGCAGGATCGGCAAAGCCCCCAAGAGCAGCCGATCGCCTCGGCGAACATGTCGGCTCACCCAACGCATGTCGTCATGTCCCTATCCAAGAGTCTGGCCTGTCCAGGAGGAACCCAGCCGGGAGGCTCAAAGCGCGCCGTCGGCCGCCATCTTCATGAAGCTGTCGTCGAAGCGCAGCGTCACGTGCTGGGCATCGCCAAGCGTCTTGCCGCCTGGGAAGCCCATGCCCACCGCGTCGGCCGAGGCGGCGCCCTTGAACAACCCGTGCGCGAAACTGAAGTCGCGGACCTGGGCCATCGTCTTGAGCAACGCCGGTGCCGTCGTCGCGGCAACGGCCGCCTTGGGATCCGAATAGAGATAGGTCGTGGTCAGCTGGCTGTCGAAATTAGCAGGCGTCGCGCCCGACAGCTTCGCCATGGCGGCGCGCGCTTCCCTGCCTTTGGCGTCCTGGCGCTTCATCAGGGCCAGCGTCTCGTACCAGATTCCGGCCAGTGCCTTGCCGAGGTTGGGATTGGCCTTGATGGTGGCGGTATCGACCACCATCAAGTCGAGGATCTCGCCAGGGATCTGCGCCGAGCTGAACACCTCCTTGGCACCCGCCAGCCCCTTCATCACCGAAAGCTGCGGGTTCCAGGCGACGGCCGCGTTCACGTCCGGGCTGCTGAAGGCGCCGACGATGTCGGCGTCGGAGGTGTTCACGGTCTTGATATCGGTGGGCTTCATGCCCGCCTTCTCGAGCGCGCGAGCCAGCAGATAGTGCGAAACCGAGAGTTCGACGAGATTGACCTGCCTGCCCTTGATCGCCGCAAACTGAGCGGCGCCCTTGAGCAGGATGCCGTCGTTTCCGTTCGAATAGTCGCCGACGATGATGGCGCTGGTATCCTTGCCACCGGCGGCGGGGATCGTCAGGGCATCCATGTTGGTGACGGTCACGCCGTCGAACTTGCCAGCCGTGTATTGATTGACTGACTCTACATAATCGTTGACTTGCACGATGTTGATTTTGATGCCGTATTTGTCGGCCCATTTCTTTACGATGCCAGCTTGCTGGGCATAGGGCCAAGGCATCCAGCCGGCATAGATCGACCAGCCGATGTTGAATTCGGTTCGGGGCTTCGAAGGGGTATCAGGCCCTTTCGAACAGGATGCAATCGTAAGTGCTCCAGCCATCAGCGCGATCGTGCCCGCCTTGCGCAACATCCTGATCATGATTCGATTTCCTTCCGCAGTGCAATGTTACGAAAGTGCAGCTTGCTGTCCAGCCAAAAATATTACCGAATCTTATATGGGTAATACCTACCGCGCGCGAAAAACGATGCCGAAAAGGCAGTCGGCAAGGGCGGGCGGCGTCGCCGAGATCTGGCCCATGCAACCATTTCCGCCTGAACTTCGGCGAACTACCGCCATCTGGCGTGAATCGGCAACCATCGACCATGGCTCGCTGCTCCCGATTCGCGAATCGGTAATTCCGAAGCTCGCTGTGACCGGCTTGTGAGCGTTGGCGGGAGCCAGTGAGCGACACAGCTCAAAGCTTAATGATCGAGAAAATCGAGATATTGTGCAGCGCACCTATAATTTGAGTCATACTGTGCAGGTGCACAAGTATTACGCTTGACGGGTTCCGTAATATCCATATCGTATGGTCGTCGCTCTTCATACGGCGGCGAGCACGCAATGCGGGAAACGCACAACTGCAATCCGGTTAATCGGGCGCCGGCTTAGCCAGAGCGCCAAAGGGCGGAGGGTGTCACTTAAGGCTCCATAGCAAAGAGGGGCTAGGTGACTATGAACTTATTTCGCAACACGCTGCTCGGCGCGACCATGTTGATGGGCGTCGGAGCCACTTCCGCATTCGCGCAGAACGTGCCGGCGGACGCCGAAGAGGCCGATGGCAGCGACATCGTCGTGACCGCTACCCGCCGCGCAGTCTCGCTTCAGGACGTACCGATCAACATCAGCGCGGTCGGTGAGGAGCAACTTTCCAGGCAGCGGATCGACGATATCCGCGACATCGCCGACTTCACCCCCGGCGTGACCATTTCGGACACCGGTCCCGGTTCGACTGGAACGATCGTGCTGCGCGGCCTGAACGCGTCCGACTCGACCTCGAACGGCAATAACTATGACACCGCGCTCGGCGTGTATCTCGGCGAGGTTCCGCTCTATTACGACTTCAAGCTTCTCGATATCTCGCGCGTCGAAACGCTGCTCGGACCGCAGGGCACGCTGTACGGCCTTGGCACGCTGGCCGGCGCCATCCGCAATATTCCCTATCGCCCCAACACGAACGACATCGAAGGCGAAGTGCACGGCCGCCTGTACGGCAAGACCCATGGCAGCAAGGCCGGCTATGAGATGGACGGGGTCATCAACATCCCGATCGTCAAGGACCACATCGCCTTCCGCTCAGCTACGGGCTATTTCTACGATCCCGGCTTCATCGACTATCCGCTGCTGCTGCAGACGCCCGGGGTATCGCTGCCGCAGCCGAGCGGCCCGGTCAGCGTGACGCCCGCGGCCTATGCCGCGAACCTGAAAAGCCGCAAGGATCTCAATTTCGAGAAGACCGTCAGCACGCGCAACCAGTTGCTTTTCCAGCTCAACCCGGACCTCAAGGTCAACTTCACATACGCCTTCCAGCAGACCAAGACGGATGGCGGCCAGTACAACAGCAACGGCGTGCTCGGGACGGGCAAATATGAGAGCGCCGGCCGATATATGGAGCCGGTAAAACGCCGCGCGCATCTGGGCAGCATGGAAATCAATGCCACTATCCCGGACATAGCCGATGTTGTCGCGACAACCGCCTACACCGATGTAAAATTTAAAGATCAGAACGATAATACCGACCTGCTGCTCGACCTCGATTATGATTATGAGGCCTTCCCGGCCTTTTCGAGCTGGAATGAAAGCCATGATCACCGCAAGCAATTCAACCAGGAAGTCCGCCTCGTCTCGGCCCATGGCGGCCCGTTCAGCTGGGTTCTGGGCGGTTTCTACAACCAGCAGAAGCGGCTTCGTGAATATACAGAGCACGTTCCTGGTCTAATCTCCGTTTTCGGACTTTATGGGAACACGATTGCGGACAATCCCGACGAGATCGAATATAATTCCTTCACCAAGTCGAAGGTGACGGAAAAGGCGGTCTTCGGCGAAGGCACGTTCAAGGTGACGCCACACTGGCAGGTGACGGCCGGCGCGCGCTATTTCGGCTATTCCTCAGACGTGAGCGGCCGTGCGGTTATCCCCTTGCTGGACATCTTCGATCCTGGGACACAACCCCTCAGCCCTTATGACGCCGATCCCGCAGGCGGAAAGACGAAGAAGAGCGGCTGGGTGTGGAAGTTGAACACGTCGTACAATTTCACGCCGGAAATCATGGCCTACGCGACCTACAGCAAGGGCTATCGGATCGGCGGTCCGAACACTGTCGCGCCCTGCACCGTCATATTGCCTCCACCCGCGCAAAACGTCTGTGCTCTCCCGAACGAACTGCAATTTGGCCCCGACACCACCAAGAACGCGGAGCTTGGCATACGGACCCAATTCTTCGATCGCAGGTTGACGTTCAATTTCAACGTCTATCAGATCCAATGGAAGGGTATCCAGGTCGATTCCGCCACCTTCTATGGCATCGTCGGCATCAAGGTGAACGGCGGCAAAGCCAAGTCGGAGGGCTTCGAAGCGTCGTTCCAGGCTCGTCCGGTCGACGGCTTGTCGATCCAGGGAACCTATTCCTACACGGATGCCAAGCTGACCGAGGACGTGGCCAAGATCATATCCATCAACAACCCGGCGGGGACCTACCCCAGTTCGCCCGTCCAGTTGGACGCACTGTCCGGCGACCGCCTTCCCGGCTCGGCGAAGAACAGCGGAAGCCTGGGTGTGACCTACACCAAGCCGTTCATGGACGGTAACATCATCGCCGACTGGACCGCCACCTATCGCGGAAGTGTCGTGACGCGGCTCGGATGGCAGCGTGCTTATGGCGACAAGCTGCCCGGCTATGTTCTCCACCGTGCCTCGCTGGGCTACGAAACGGATCGCTACAGCCTCATCCTGTTCGCGAACAACATCTTCGACAAATATGCGGTGTCCTCAGTCAATCAAGATCGCTCACGCATCGGCATCAATGATGGCGTCGTGCTGCGTTACTACAAGCGATCGGTCATCAATCCGCGTACCTTCGGCATCGAAGCGCGGGTCAAATATTGATCCGGCCAAACGGGCGGGCGTCATTCCGGGAGGGATGGCGCCCCTCGCTTCAAAGGAGGGGATAAGATGGTCTTCGATGTAAAGGGGACGGCCGCGGGTGTTGGCCTGGCGGTCACGCTGATTGTCGGCGCGCTTTCCGCTTCTTGCGCGAGCGCCAAGGACGCGCCGCTTCCCAGGCTTTTTGCGGAGAAGTGGATCGACGGCACGCTGCCCGAGGAGCCGGCCACGCAGGTGCAGGCGCTGGACGCCGACACCTTCGTCATCCGCCAGTCGGTCAAGACCAACTTCGAAGCGCCGTTCCTCTATTTGCTCTTCGGGCGCGATAGGGCATTGCTGGTCGACACCGGGGCCGAGGGTGGCCAGATCAGGCCGACCATCGATCGGCTCATATCCGAATGGCTCGCCAAGCACGGGCGCGGCGCGATCCCGCTGGTCGTCGCGCACAGCCACAGCCACGGTGATCATGTCGCCGGCGACGACGCCTTTCGCGACCGCCCCAATACCACGGTCGTCGGACTCAAGCCCGCCGACGTGGCCGGCTTCTTTGGCATCGCCACCTGGCCGGACGAGATCGTCCGGTTCGACCTCGGCGGCCGCGCGCTCAGCATCATCCCCACGCCCGGGCACCAGGCGGCGGCGATCATGATCTACGATCCCAGGCTCCGGATATTGCTGTCGGGTGACACGCTCTATCCTGGCCGCCTCTATGTCCCGGTCAACTTCCTCACAGACGACCGTGCCAGCGTCGATCGGCTGGCGGCCTTCGCGGAGAAGCATCCCATCCGCGCGGCGCTGGGCGCGCACATCGAGATGACGCGCACCCCCGGCCGCGACTATCCGCACGAAGCGCCGACGCATCCCGACGAGCATCCGCTTGAGCTGCCGGTGCAGACCATCCGCGAACTGCAGACCGGCTTGAAGGCGCCGCTCGACACCCCCGGCAAGCCACAGGTCCACGACCGCTTCATCATCGTCCCTGTGGCCGCGCGCGCCGAATGATCGACAACGTCCGATAGCGCGCCGCGTTCGACACCAGCGCTATCGATCAGAGCGCTGAATGCATGCGGATATGGAAATCCCCTAAAGCACTGATTTTACTTGATCTGTGAAGATGGGGGTTTTCGACCCAGCTAATCGAAAATCGACGCCCGAGCGCACCTGTCCCCATTGTCTATCCCCTCCTGATTGTGTCTTCTGACACAAGCAACGAGAAATAAATATTATTTTTCAATGGTTTATCGCTTGGTGACCCCAACGGGACTCGAACCCGTGTTTTCGCCGTGAAAGGGCGACGTCCTAGACCGCTAGACGATGGGGCCGTGTAGCGCTGAGGGGGGCCGATTAGGGCAGCGGCGGCGGGTGGTCAAGGCGGGTTCGGTATATTTCCTACCTGCATCTCAATCGGCCCAAGCCGCATCCTCGATATGGAGCTCGGCCGCGGGGCGGCTGCCCCAGTCGTCGATCTTCGGCCGGCCCGCGATCCACAGGCTGCGCTCGCGGCCCGCGCCGAGCAGCGCTTGCCCAAGCGCGCTGTCGGCGGCGCGGAAGGCTATCGTCTTGATCGAGCGTCCGTCTCGGCCCGAGACGATGGCGCGGACATGCCCCTGCCCCACCACATCGGCCTTGATGATGCGAATGGCGCCCGCGGCGATGCGCGGCGCCGGCCAGCCCGCGCCATAGGGGCCGCCGGCCTCAAGCGCCTCGACCAGCGACGGGGTGACGCCGCCGGGCGCCACCACCGCATCGAGCAGCAGCGCGC